>JAAYEH010000625.1 GCA_012728855.1 Rhodopirellula sp.
CCCTTGCCGAAGGGAAAGAGATCCGCGGGCATTGGCTATCGGCGAGGCGGCTTGGTAACATAGGTCGCGAGGGGTAGCAGTGGCGGCGCCATCGCCCGCAACGAACAACGAAAGGCACATGATGAACGTAACCGTTCACGGGGCGGAAGAGAGGGGGACAGGTCCATGTTTTCGGCCAACGTTCTTGGCACCAGAATACATCAACTGGCCGAAAAATGGACCAGTCCCCGGCCGCCCCGTGAACGGTTACGCACAATCCCATCCTCGCGCCCCCCTGGCTTCCCCAAGATTGCCATGGCACTCATATCCCGGCGCTACGGCGGAGCCGCATCAATGCGTCAACCGTCGTTTGAGGAATCAAGCCATGGTTGTCCGGGGGAGCGTCGAGCAGGAAATTCATGCCCGCTTCGCGACAAGCCTGAAACTGGGCAAGCACCTCCTGGTCGGGGCGCGGCTTCTCGTCTTTCCTCCACCACCAGGATGGCATCATGGAGTCGCAGACCTCGCCCGGCATATAGTACTCGCTCCCCTCGATCATCCGCCACTTCCGGTGTTTGCTCTTGATCGGCTTCCGTTGTTCCATAGCGATCAAGTCCGAGGGCCAGTATCGATCCAAATGCCGTTCGAACTCTGCGCCCCTGCCCGACGAACTCATCATAATGACCGCGTTCGGCTGCAACCGCGAGACGTGTTCGTACAAGCATGTGCGATAGCCCTTATTCAGGACGAACGGGTTGTCGAACCACATCTCGGCGATCGGCCCGTAGCTGGTCAACAACTCGGTGATCTGGGCCGTCAGAAACGTCTGGTATTCAGAGGTCGTACATTTCCAGTCGTCTTTAGGCGATCGCCCAAAACGATGGTGTATGTCGAGCGGGTTGTAGTACAAGCCCGGCAGAACGCCACGTTTCGCACATGCCTCGACAAACGTCTCGACCACGTCGGTCTTGTTGCCGCTGTTGGCAACCGTATAGTCGGTGTGCTTGCTCGGCCAAAGGCAAAACCCAGGATACCGCTTGGCTGTGAGCACGGCATACTTCATACCCGCGTCCCGCGCCACCGAGATCCATTGGTCAACGTTAAGCCGGTCCGGCGCGTACACTGTTGCCGGCACCTGCCGCTTTTCATCCGGGAGGTCCTTTCCCAAAATATCCAGGAAGTTGAAGTCGCTGAAGGCCGCGACGTCGAAGGAAATGAACATCCCGTAACCCAGCGATTCATACTGCTGGAGGCGCTCCAAACTGAGCCGTTGGTTGCCCCGGCGACCGTTCGATTCGGCCTGGCGGCCATCGGCGGCCGAGGCGAGCGCGAGACCGTGCGCGGCCGCGGCGCCCGCCACTCCTCCCACGGTCTTCACGAAGCCGCGACGACTCAGGTTGATTTTTTCATCGAACATACAACCCTCCCGAGGAATAAGAGGAATGATACATGATCCGCGGATGTTTCCGGGATTCTGGAAGGCACCGAGCGAAGGTCGGCTGGCGGAAGGCTTCGGCGGTCATCCGACGCGTGGCCTGCTCGACCGGCGGTCTCCTCACGGCGTCCGGAGTTTTTGGCGGCCAACCCCGCGGCTCATGAGCTCCTGAAGCTTGTCGAAATGTTTGGCGTACACGTCGCGGGGCGTGCAGTCAAAAGTTTTGCACAATGAGGCGGCCATGCCCACCACCTCGCCCATCATACCACACGTTCGCATCACCCGCACCGAGCCGAGAGCGACGTGGGAGACGCTGATATCCCGTCCGGCCATGAAGAGATTCGGGACGTTCCGGCTGTAGAGACAACGGTAGGGGAGGGCGTAGGGCTCAATCGCCTGCACTCCTTTACAATACGATCGAAACTCCTCGCCCGGAAACAGCCGGGAGTTCTCGGGCACGGGGTGATGCAGGTCGATGTTGTGGGTGACGGTCACACACGCGTCCGGGTAGGGCTTTGCGTTGAGTATGTCCACCGCGGTGAGGAGCACGTCGCCCAGCAGTCGCCGCGATTCGCGTTTGCCGGCGATATAGGCCACCCGCGTCAAACGATGGTTGGCATAGCGACCCTTGTCCGGGGCATGATTCTTGACAAAGGCCCACTGGCCGTAGATCACTCGGAATGCACGATCGCGGATGCGCTCCACGTCGCGGATCTGGTCGTCGCCGATTCCGAACTCCCAGTTCCAATCGCCGCTGAGCGCCCAGCCATGCCCGGTCTTCTGGCAGCTTTCTTCGGTGAACTGAATCGCCCAGGGGCACTCGGGAAAGGGGCACGGGCGTTGTTCCTCGGCGCTCGACCATTTGATGGTCGCGCCCATGATCATGAAGTCGGGCGCATCGGGGGCATGCTGTTCGGCGGTCTCCGGACGCCCCTCGCGCCCCATGCGAAAATCGGCGCCCGACAGCCACCCCAGTGTGCCGTCGCCCGTGCAGTCGGCAAACCATCGCCCGGGGAAACGCTTCTCGCGACCGCTCATCGTGTCGCGTCCGACGACCGCTCGAATTCGGCCCTCTTCCATGTCGACACGGAATGCGGAGGTGTTCAAGAACACGCGCAGGTTTTTCTCCGCCTGCAGGATGCGTAGCTTCTTGGCATCGTCGAAATCCGACCGCTCGTCCTTGTTTCCCAGGTAGAGCGGATTAATTTCCTCGACCACGTCGCCGAGGCGCGGATAGGGCTTCTGATGGTATTGCCCCAGCAGAGACTGGCGAATCTCGGAACTGTTGTTGCCGCCGAGCACGGGCCGATCCTGCAGCAGCGCCACATTGACTCCCAGGCGCGCGGCGGACACGGCCGCACAACAACCGGACAGCCCGCCGCCGACCACCACCAGGTCGAAGTCGCCGGCATCCTGCGGTTCCTTCGGCAACCCGAGCGCTTCGCGGCGCCACTGATACATCTCCGGGTCCCTGTTGGGCGGCCAGGCGGGATCGGTGGTCAATACAATGGCGTCGCAACGCCCTTCGAATCCGGTCAGATCGTGCAGGCTCAACGCGGCCTGGTTCTTGGAGATCTCGACCTCACCGCCGTCCTGCCAATGCCAGGCGTCGCGTTTCGTGCCAAAGATCGGCTCCAAGGCACGGCCATCGATCAACACCTGAAATTTGCCAGGCGCGGTTTCGGGCGCTGCCCATCCAGCCACCCAGTTTCGGGTGCGAACCAGAACACGGTACTTGCCCGGCCGAGGCAAATCGACGGTCGTCGAGGCATCCTTTACCGGCACGCCCATACCGTGGGCCAGAAGATAGGTCGAGCCCATCTGGTCGATCACCTGCGCATCCGCCACCCATCCCCCCAACTCCCGAAAACTCTCGGCCTCGACCAGCACCGTGGCCGCCGGAGCCGGCGCGATCGGCCCTGCGACGGTCAGGAGACCAAGAACACACGCCAGAGGTGCTGCCACGCATGCCTTCATAAGACGCTTTCTCTTCGTAGTAAGTGAGGTGACAATAAAAGGAGCACGTGATAGACAATACTATCCGAGCAGACATCCTCGATCGTGTTGTCAGTCCCGTACCGTCTCGGTCTGAAACAGCCAGTCCAAATACTGCTTCACCCATTGGACCTGCGGCCGGTGGGATTCTTTCTCCAGCCAGCCGTTCTGCGGGAAGATAAAACCTTCGATCTTGCCTTGACGCAACAACTCATCTTCCACATCATTCCGCGGTGGCTCATAGGATACACTCCTGGCAATCGGCCGATCTCCAGAGGAAGTAGTTGACACGATAGCACAAATCTGCGGCCTCCGACAGAGACCTGGAGCAACAAGTTTTCCGCACACCTCGGTAATTGGCGTCAGGGGCCGCCGAATCGGTCGCCCGGTCAGGGGCGGCTGGGTTCGGCCGTGACGCGCAGGAACATCGTTCCGCGGGAATCGTGCTCGACCGCATCGCTTTCCACTGTATAGGGGACCCACACCTTTCCGAGCATGCACTTCGATGTGGCATGGATGGTCAGGCTGTGCTGGGCGCCGCTGGCAGCGGGGAGGTCCAGGGTAATGTCGGTTGGACTCAGTTCGATGTGTTGAGCGGGCGTGAACTTCACCCGCACCTTGGCGGGTTGTGCTTGGCGGTTCGTGAGACGCATCTGCACTTGGGAGGGAACGCCGCGAACCACGCTGTCTGGGGCAAAATCCAGTTGCGCGGATTCCTCCACGGCAACGTCCACGGGAGTGACGAGTGTGAATGCAGCACCCTGCGCTTCCCCGCGATACACAAGCAAAAACGGCAGCAGCGATCGCTTCGGCTCGGCAGGCACAGCGAGAGCGGCTTGCAGCGTGGCGGCATTGGACGGTTGACCCACCGTCGTCATTCGGGAATCGGCCGCCAGTTCGGGCCACGGCGACAGGATCTGTATACGGCCGTTGGCGGGATTGGCGACGGACTCGCCCATCAACTTCCATGCGACCGACACGCTTTCGCCGCGCAGTGCGGACTCGACCAGCCGCGGCGCGTGGCTGCGAACGTCCAGGAGTGCCAGCGGCGCCAGCGACACATGGGTTCGTAACCGGAAGACGAGCTTCGCCAGATCGACGGGCGATTTCGTGCGTATTTCCTGCTCGATTCTGCCAGCCAGAGTCTGCAGAACTTCAGCGCCTCGCAGGCCGTCTTGCTGCGGCCTGGCTGCGAGCGAACGAGCCGTTTGACGGAACTGATCGAGCAGCCGGGTGGCGGCCGGATCGAGTTCCGTGGCGAACAGCCGCTCAATTCGGTCTACGACAGCGGTCGCCTGAAGCAAGCCGCGAACGGCCAACTGGTCCCTCGTTCCGACCCAGAACGCCCGGGAGTTGTCGGCTTCGATTCGGGCCGGGAGCACGTCGCCCTGCAAGGAAACCACTTCGGGGGTGCCGGGGACAAGATCCACGGCGACCAGCACCGCGCCGGCCGGAAGTTTGAGGCCCAAGCGATCGAGCCGGAGTGAGACTTGCTTTGGCTGGTCAGCATAGTTGCGCAACGTGAAGCAAAGGCTGCTGCGTTCTGCGGAGCCGAACCGTTCCACCACTGCCCCGCTGTCGGCCGAAGCATAAGGCACGGGTTCCCATCCGGCCGCCGACAGTTCCTCAATTGCCGGCACATATTGGCGATATGCGGCCCGGCATGGCTCCAAGCTCCCGAGCACGCTCCGTACCGTATCGAGCGGCGGGAAAACGGCGGACGCCAACCCTTCGCCAAAGGCCCGGCCAACCTCCTTCGGGTCCAAGGCGTGCTCGATGGTATACCAGCCGGTGTTCAGGCACCAGAACCGCCAGATTTTATGGTACGCCGCGGCACGCCAGAAGCGTTCTTCGCGCGGCTTGGCGGCAAGGCCCCAGCGGCCTTCGACCATGGCGATATCAATAAAGGGCATCGTGGCAAATGCCGACGGCACGTTGCCATTCCCGTAGGTGACCACCTGGTGCTGCTCCGACAGCGGCCACCACGCCTTCTTATGGAAATCCCAGATGCTGTTGAAGATCGCCGGCTTCAGGTTCTGACGGCCGAACGTCAACGGCGACAAGGTCGTGCCAAAGTGCTCGCGACGATAATTGAGCCCGCTGGTGGCGTTGAAATAGCCATCGATGGCGTCGGCGGTCAAACAGGCCGAAAAGGGGCGACCACCGGGCTTCGCCGCATACTGTTCCAGCTTCTTTCGCGTCAAATCCGCCAGAAAGGGCGACACGTCGGGATCTTCATGGACACGGAAGTTCAAACCCCAGCCGGGCTTGTCGGTGAGATTGTATCCCTCGTGGGACCGCCAGTACCGAGTATCAGAGATGTAGCGTATCTGGCCCTCCGGGCCGTAGACCAGTTTCTTGAGCGTCTCCGATTCGGGCGTGTAGTCCCGGTGTTCCGCTTTCGCGGCCAACCACTGTTTGACCGGTTCGTCCTTGGGCATGGAGCGGTCGTCGGTCGGAAATTGGTGATAGTCATAGCAGCCGTGCATGTGCCAGATGTGTTCATAGCCCTCGCCGAAGTCGCTGGCGTCGGGAACCAGTTGTCCTCGAAGCACCAGCTCGTGCGTGTCGGGACGATAGGGCTCGATGCGCCCGTAGTTGAGATACCCTTCGTATCGCGGCCGCTTCTTGAAACTTTCCGGGAAGAGGCGGTAGTAGCGATCCATGGCCGACCGCATGCCCCATGCCGGGTCGTGGGCGTAGAGGACCAGCGAGAAAGTCGCCCGGCTCGGGTTTCGGCCAGCGTCTTTGGAGAGACCGAAGTAGAAGGTGGCCGAGGTTTCCGGAACCTTCTGGTCGTGTCGGAGAATAAACACTCGCGGCCCTTGCTCCAACGGCAGCGCCAGGCTCAACCCGGCCTGGGAGCCGG
>JAAYEH010000626.1 GCA_012728855.1 Rhodopirellula sp.
ATTACCGCTTCTGCGAGGCGGATCGTGGAATCGCCTCTCGAAAACTGGTTCATCTTCCCGCCAGGTGCTGGAAACGGACTTGCCGCCAGAACTGGCGTGTACATAATCATGAGGAGGAACAGGCCCCATCCGTCAAACCGTCAGTCTCCAGCAACAGGTTCGCTCGTGAAAGTCATCCTCGCCGAAAAACCTTCGGTCGCGCGCAAGATCGCGGCCATCGTGGGGGCTCGGACGCGGCACGATGGTTACATGGAAGGAAGCGGATACCAGGTTACTTGGGCCTATGGACATCTGGTCGAGCTGAAGGAACCAGAGGACTACGACCCGGCACTGAAGCGATGGTCGCTCGACGCGCTGCCGTTTATCCCAGAGCGGTTCGAGCTGAAGGTGATCCAGGATCCGTCGTCCCGCCAGCAGTTCAACGTCATCAAGCGGTTGTTCCGCAGTGCCGAGGAAATCGTCTGTGCCACCGACGCAGGCCGGGAAGGCGAATTGATCTTCCGCTACATCCTGGCCATGACCGGGTGCGAAGGGAAGCCGTTTCGGCGGTTGTGGCTCAACTCGTTGACTCCGTCAACCATCCGCGAGGCGCTACGTCGCATGCGCCCCGGCAGCGAGTATGATCGGCTCTACGTCGCGGCCCGCTGCCGAAGTGAGGCCGACTGGATCGTAGGCATCAACGGCACGCGGAACTACACGGTCCGCTATGGGGCTCGCGGGCTGTTGTGGAGCGTGGGCCGCGTGCAGACGCCCGTCCTGGCGATGATCGTCCAACGCGACGACGAGATCCGCACGTTCAAGCCGCAGCCGTTCTGGGAACTGATGACCCGCTACCGCGCGGTGATCTTCAAGTGCCGCAAAGACCGCTTCTTTTACCAGAGCGACGCCCAAACCCATCTCGAGCGCGTTCAAGGTCACCCCTTGACGATCACCAATGTTGCTCGCAAGGAAGAGAAGGCCCTTCCGCCGCAGTTGTACGACTTGACCGAACTGCAGCGGGAGATGAACCGGCGATTCGGCCTGTCGGCCGATGCCACACTGAAGGCGGCTCAAGCCCTGTACGAGGCCAAGCTCATCACCTACCCGTGGGAGGCAGTAATGACACCTCGGGCAGGCGGCGTCTGGACAGACGACTCCTTTCGCGTCGATTGCATCACCTGTTGGTGTGTAGGCCACGGGCTGGAACCGTTGCGGCTCTGATGGCCCTAGTACAGGATCCCCGCGAAGATCCTCATGGCGTGCGATGAAGCTGACCTCGGACGACGGGAACGAATACCAGCAGTAGGGACAGGTAGTCAGCCAGCGCGCGGCGCGGCGACTTCTTGGAGAGGGACGAACGGCATCGGTCGACTCCGCCCAGGAAGCATCCACCGGCATACCGCGTCTCGAAGGATCTCGCGCATGCCGCTCCCGCTCGTCGACAAGAAGCGGAATGAATTGTAACGGCAATCGGCACTCGGGACATTCGCTATGTAGCCGCGGGTCATCTCCGGGGGCCGCGCCGTCTCCTGGGCAAGAGGAAGTCGCGGTAGCACCGGACTCCGCGCGGCGGATCTCGTCGACGACCTACCGGATCGAAGCACTCACGGGTATTCGCCGACCACACCCCGGGCAGGAGAAGGCCGGCTCCGGCTCCCAGCGACCTTCGCTGAAACCGTAGACATGGCCGACCGTCACATGTGGCAGGCAGGACGGCAGTCCGACAGGCTCTAGGAAGTAGATGGCGCCCCGCGCGTCACCCGTGACCACATCGCCCCTTCGCGAACCCAGCCCATAGCACGAAATGGGTGCTCTGCCGGGAAAGACGCTCACCACTTCTCCCGTTTGAGAATCCCAAACGCCCAATGCAGAATCCTCACTTAGGAAGAAAACGTGTCTGCCGTCTGGAGCAAAATCACATGTCTTCGGGCGGCAAGAACAGTCGGCGGAACTTTTCACGATCTCCCATGTCCGAGTGTTCCAGACCCACAGCTTTCCGGCTGAGGCTGCTGCCAGACGTCGCCCGCAAGGAGACCAATCGCAGTCGCTGACGTCAGGCTCAGGCAAGTCGAGCGTGGCTGATCGTTCTCCCGAAGGGGCGTTGTATACACTTACCCAGGACCGTCTAGCGTGGCCCGGCGCGTGGTCATTGTATGCCGACGCAAACCAGCGGCCGTCCGGAGAGAAGCAGCAAGCTACAGATCGGCCCTTCTCTTCCGCACCGCTCACAATCGCCTCAATTGTCTTCGCGTCCCAGACCTGCGTCCGTGAAGTCGTAGGGAAGACGATGTCGCTTGTTGCAACAGCCGAAGCCACAGTTCGACTGTCCGGCGACAGACTGATATCGACGCTGTTGAGGGCAACCTGTGCGACCGCCTGCCTAGTTCTCGCGTTCCACATCGTGATGACGCCTTCCCCCGCCGCAAGAATCCGGCTTCCGTCGGCCGAAAAGGCGCAGCGCTTGATTGCAGACTTGGATTCCTCGACCAGTGCTGCAGATTGGCTGGCATCAAACACGCTCCAGGATCTTAAATCCCCGGACTCGGAAGCGGACACGACCGTCGAGCCGTCCGGAGACCTTGCGCAGCACGTCACGCGGTCCCGATGGCGCCGTGCGGGATCGCGTTCCCGCCACGTAGTGTCCCAAATCCGTATCATGTTACCATTCACGGTGAGTAGCCGTTCGCCGCTCGGAGAAAGGGCACAAATGGTCGGTGGCGATGTTAGATCATCGATCGTCGTGACCGGTGCCTGAGCAGCCGTGTCGAGAACCTCAAGGTACAGGAATCGTGTCCACAACAACTCATGCCTCTCCCGAATCAGTGCCAAGCGGCTCACATCGCCTGATAGGCTGGCACACCGCGAGCCGTGCTCGGGGTGGTCTTCCAGTAGGGCTCCGGTCTTCGTCTCCCACACGGAAAGTCCTCCGCTACCAACCGTCAGAATTCGCGTGCCATCGCGTGAAAAACCACAGGCCGACAGTCGGGGCACGAATTGCCGAGACACGCACACTCCCGAATCAAGACGCCATAACTGTAACGTACCACGCAGCGTCGGCGTTCGTTGTTCCTCGTCGGAGCGGGAGAACCGCCCGAACAGCCGGTCGAAAACATCTTCATCCTTGCCTTCGGTTCCCACCACAATCCATCGGCCGTCGGGCGAGAATCTGCACAGGCGGACCGGCCCCACTTCCATCGCGACGCGAAGCCTGCGGGTTTTCGCTTCCCAAATCTTCAATGTGCCATCATGTGACCCTGTGGCGACGAGTTGCCCATCAGGTGAGCAAGTGCATGTACTAATCACGCCTCGGTGGGCAGACACAACGTCCAGTAGCCGTCCCGCCTCCACCTCCCAAAAGCAGAGGTTCCCTCGATCGTCTCCCGAGATCAACTGGTGCCTATCTGGCGAGCAGGCACACGCGGATGGGCAACCACGCTTGCCGGCATTCAAGAGTCGTCTTTGACCCGATCGAAGATCCCACATCAAGAGGATCCCCGTCGACATGCCGGCTACCACTCGTTGGTCGTCCGACATGAAGTCGCAGGCGGTGACGTTATCAGTGGATGCCACGAGTCTCATCTGGCACGGGCCAGCAGACTTCGGCTTGTTGAGCCATCGCCACCAGGGCCGGGATTCCCGGCGCAATGATAGATCCCGATGAGCTGCTTCCGCGACCGCCGAATCGGCAGGCTGGTTGGCGGCCTGCTGGTACGTAATCAAAGGGTATCGTAGGAGGTTTTCGAACTCATCTCGAACGAATTCGGCAAACGCAGCGAATCTGGCAGACGCTGAGTGCTGCGTCGTCGCAGTAGCCACGAGATCGTAGTCTCGCAAGAGGCCCGCTGCCATGCCTTTCTGACACTTTGCGTCAAGGAATGCCAAGTCGGTCAAGCTTATCTCATAATCCTCCCAACAACCGGCACCTCCCTGATGATACGGTAATTCCGAGAGTCCCCGTGAATCGCCGGCCCATGTGGAGTCTTGGCGCGGGTCGGCCTTCTCGCGGAAATACCGCATCAGCACGCGGTGGCCGGCTTGGCGACGGTTGTTGTCGGCCAAGTATCGTTCGCGAACCACCTCGGCAAGTTGGCGATGAAAAAAATCGATCAGGCCTTCGTCTCCACCACCAAATGAGGCGCGCGGCTTGAAGTAGAATGACAGGCCCCGATAGAGGCGCGACCACAGCGCCATGGGAAACCGCTCCTCGCACTGTCTTGCCAGAAGCTCCAGCACCTCCCCTTCCAGCAGCCCGTGCCTGCCCGTGGCGATCAGTGACAGGGCGTGCTCGACCAGCTCACGCCCGTGGTCGCCCTCTAGCCGCCCCAGCACGGCGTCGAACATACCCGGCACGTCAGTCGGCAGCCCGTCAATGAAATCCCCCAGCCGGTCGAAGTCGTTGAACAGACGCAGCTCTTCCGCCACGAGCTTCAGGTACAGCGGGTTGGCCGTCTCGCGCTGGATCGTCTGTTCGGGCGTCGGTTCCCTGTGTCGGGTGCGCACCCCGGTCAGGATGAACCGCAGCTGGCTCCGCTCATGCTCCCGCTCGTCAGCCAGTGCCTGCTCCCGCGCCTTCGGGTCCACGATCTGCCACGGGTCGCCGTGCCCGACACGCCACTGCCGACGCCAGTCCCTCGCCGTGCTCAAGCGCTTCCGGGCAACCCTCAGTTGTCTCGCCACGATGAACCCCTGGTCGAGCAATCTCAACGAACTGACAATCATGTCCTGGCGTTGGGGATACCGCCTTTGGACGGATTGCAGGGTTTCCCCCGCAAGGCTACTCACGACTAGTCGCACGCCTGGCGAGAGTGTGGTCGGGAGCCAGCCAAACGGCTCCAGCCCGCTCGGCTCCTCCAACTGGTTGAGTGCATCGATCACTAACAGACAGCGGCCTTCGATACTTGCTTTGTCGAGGAATTCCTTGACTCGATGCTGTAGCCGCAGCAGATCCTCAGGCACATCGTATTCCGCCTCGATTCTGGCCACCGCCATCTGAAGCTCACGCTGTCGCTCCACCCGGTCAGGCACTTCCCGATCCAGCCTCACTTCCTCTTCGCGTATTTTGGCTTGTTTCTGGCGTCGAAGGACTCCGCAGTACAACTCCTTGCATATCCGCAGGAGCAACTGTCGTGAATCGGTAGAGGTTGGCGAGACGCCGATGAAGTGATAGAAGCAGAACATCTGAGGGTTGAGCCATTGGTACTCCTTGACAAACTTGGCTAGCAGTGTCGACTTGCCGCAACCCGGCGTTCCCGTTACCACCATGGGGCCAGGCTTATTGCCCGCTGCATGCTCGTGCAGCCGGGCCAACAGGTGCCGCTGGCCCACGAACAGTTCCGTGCGGGTCTCGACGAAGAAGTCGTGGTAGCCAAGCTCGGCGTCCAGGGGGTCGGGCTCGGGAGCCTCCTCGGGATGTTCCGCCTGGATCGCCGACCAGAGATCCTCCAGCACCATCCGCCCGAAGGCGTCCAGGTCGTCATGGCGGTAGCCCTCCCGCACCGGCAGTCCCGATGCCCGGATGCGGTCCTTGAGCCTGCGCAGCTTCCCGGCGTGCTCGTCGTCCTCGGCACGGAAGTCGGGCTGCCTCTCCGGCGACAGGGAGGCGATGAACGCCGGGTTCCGGAAGTAGAAGTAGGCGTGCGTCCGCATCTGGGGATTGTTCAGCACGCCCTGGTAGATCTCCATCGCTGTGATCGAGTGTCCCGGCTCGACGTTCCGCAGCGAGTCGAACCGCTCCTCGTCGGGGATGTCGTAGGTCGGAGGAATCCACCCGTACCGCTCTCCCAGAAGCCCGACGAAGAACGGACGGCAGTCCTCGATCTCCCGGAGGCAGATCTCCAGAGCCTTACCCCGCTGGGCATCCTCCTCGGTCACGCCCCAGCGGAGGTCCACGTCCACGAGGTGGAGGTGCCGCTTGGCGCACTGTTCCCGCAGTTCCGGGAAGACTACGCGCACGAGGTGATCCCTTTCCGCATGCATATCGCGGAAAGTCGAGGAAATGAACACGCGGATCGTTTTCCAGGCAGCAGACATGGCCTACTCCCGCTGGTGAGACAGTTGCTATATCGTATTGGTATAGTCGCTGTTCACCCGCATCGCCAGAGTCGCAGGCATGTCGAACTCACCCCTCATTCACCTCCGACGAATGCACCGAATACCCACAGTTCCGGCATTTCTTGAGCCGCCGCTTCGTGCCGTCCCGGTTGGTCCAGGCATTCGTCACCCGCAGGTGCCGGCATCCGCAGTCGGGACAACACCATCTGACCAGCGGCGAGCAGGTCGCCGGTGTGCTTTTCGGCGATGATGCCGTCGTGGGCAAAACGCTCCCGGATAAGCCGGCAGACGACTGCCTGTGCGTCGTAGTCGGCCGCCATGACCAGGGTCCGATTGGGCTTGGCTTTGGCCGAGGGCTGTACCAGCACGTCTTGTACATATCGCCAGAGCCGGGCGGCTTCGTGTACAGCGGCGATCCGGGCTTGTACACGGTTGTGCCAGCTCTTGGACGTCAATCCGACGGTTTCCGCAATCCCCCTGCCGACGAGCTCTTCTCCAACGCGACCAACGCCAAATACTCGCCAGACGCCCCCGCCCAGATGTTTCCTCCTGGCGCTGCACTGACGTACCAAAGGGGAACGGCAAGCCTCGCGATACATGCTCCCGTAACGGAATCTGTAAGGAGGGTCTCTGTGGAGCCACCCAATACCCGAAAATGATGAACCGGAGGACCGGCGGCGATCGCGCCTGGATCCCCCCGGCCATCGACGACCTCCAGGCACCGACCGGTCAGCACCTGCCACACCCACGTCTTCTGATCATCGGAACAAGTCCCCAGTCGCGCTCCGTCTGGCGAGAAACCCACGCTTCGCACCGCACCGCCCGGAACAAGAAGTCTTGTGACTATCGTCTTGCCCTCTACGTCCCAAATGCAAACAGTTCCGCTCACCGATCCGGCGGCCAGCAACTTGCCGTCGAGGGAAAAGGCGACTGTGACCACTGCGTCCAGGTGGCCCTTGAAGCACCACTCTTCGCTACCCGCCTTCGCGTCCCACAGCCGAACCGTGTTGTCGTTCGAACCGGTTGCAATCCATTGGCCGTTGGGGGAATACGCGATGGCCCTGACCACGAGGCGGTGGCCATGGAGTGTGATCGACTCTTGTGCCGTTTCGAGGTTCCAGACGCGCACCAAGCTCGGCCCCCACAATGCGCCGGCGAGATGGGACGCGTCGGGTGAGCAGGCTAACGCGGAAAGCCCGCTGTCATCATTACCCCAGCGGACCGACACGGTGCCCACACCGGTTGCACTGTGCCAGATCCAAGCGGTTGCATCGTCGGACCCCGTTGCAATATGCTGGCCGTCCAGCGAGCGGCTGATGGTCTTGATCCAGCGCGTGTGGCCTCGTAACGTAGCCGCCAAGGGGACGCCTTCGGGATTCCAGATCCGAACGGCACTCGACGCCGTCGCGATCCTGTCTCCGCTGGGAGAGAAAGCGACCCCCGACACCAATCCGTCGTGGGACGAGAACGATTTTTGGAGCTTCCCGTCCCCCATGGTCCAGAGATCAACGAAGCCGTCATACGATCCACCGGCGATGCGCGTGCCGTCTGGGGAAAGGGAAACGTTGTGAATCGGGCCGTGATTTGCGTCCAAGCGATCGGTTTGCTCGCCGGTCTCGACATCCCAGAGACGAATCACCCCGTCTCTCGACGCGCTGGCCAGACGCCGCAGCGACGGAGAGTAATCCAATCCGTAAACGGTGCCAAGGCCGCCACCGAAAGACTTCACGAGCTGCCTCGTTTCGGTGTCCCAGATTCGTATCGTCCCGCCGTGACTGCCGCTGGCAAGCCGGCGGCTGTCGAGGAAGACAAGGCTGCGCACCATGGAACCATGGCCTTTCAGGCACATCAGTTCTGCGCCCGTCGCCCGGCCCCAAATCCGCACGGTCCGATCTGACGAGCCGGTGGCGATGCATGCATCGTCCGGCGAAAACGCAACGCAGTAGACCGTGCCGTGGTGGCGGCGGAGCGTCTGGAGCTCGTGGCCGTCGCCGGCAGACCACACGCGTACCAAACCATCGACCGAGCCGGCGGCGACGAGTTGCCCGTCACGCGAAAAGACCACGCGCTGCATGCCTTCCCTGCTGCCTTGGAGGCACAGAAGGGGCTGCCCCGAGACTGCACTCCAGACACGCACCGTGCCGTCGTCCGACGCACTGGCGATGCGTGAGCCATCGGATGAGTAGGCAACGCCGTTCACGTCCCGCGTATGTCCGTAGAACGAGCCGCATAAGCCCGCTTCAAGCGGCGTGGGCGGCGGCCGGAGCGAGCGAAGCCAGAAACCGGGACAGGATGACTGGCGTTTCTGCCGCCTCCAGCCCGCGAGCAGTTCGTGCAGCTTGACACCGCTTCGCTCCCAGGGGAGGCTGCCCTCGACGTCCGCGCCCGGCAAAGGAACATAGTGCGCCGAAGCCTCGGGGCAATCGTACCACCAGCCGTTGTTCCAAAGACACTGGAAGAGTCCCTGCGGGTAGTCCTCCGCATGCCGGGCAATGAAGTGAATGTCGCGACGCAGCGCCTCGTCGAGCAGCTTGAGGATGCGTCGCTGCGGCCGGTGCTCCGGCAAGGCTTCCCCCGCCGCCGAAAGATCGCCCGCCAGATCGAACACCAGCCCGGCCTTCGTCTTGGCCTCCAGGAAGAAGATGTCCGTCAACAGGGTTTTGACTTCGTCCCAACGCTCGGCCTCGATTAGATGCGCCGGCAGATGACGTAAGGAGTATGCACCCAGCGTCTCTACGCCGCGTTGGTACTCTTCCCAGCAGCCGTCGGCCAACAACCGGTGTCCCTCCGTCTCGCTCACGAAGTAGTCGCCGGCCCTTTCGTGGTCACTCATCCAATCGGCCAACGACTTATGATAAGGCTGAATGGTCTCCCGCCCTTTGGATCCCGAAACCGGGAAAAGCGAGCCGAGCGAACGCGTGAAGTCGGCCAGCTCTTCCTCGTGCCAGCCGAACAGCTCGCGAAGTAGCGTCACAGGCAGTGGCTCCCGCGCAGCCAGGATGGCCCGTAATGGAGGACGAAGCTCACGGCGGTAGCGTTCCAGATCCGGGCCGGGCGGCTGACAATGCCGGTCATAGACCAGCCGCTCGAAGAACTGCCAGAAGGCTTCACCCAGCCCTCGCGGGAACGCGTCGAGCCGGTCGAGCGAGAGATAACCATCGCGTACGTCTTGGCACACCCGATCGACGTAGAGAAAGACGCCCTCGCTCCGCGCGACGAGATCCTCAATGATGTTTTCGGCCTCGGCACGGTCCTTGAGTTGAAAGGCCAACTCGCGTTCCAGGTAGGCACGGATGTCGGCGAGATTGGCCTCGATGGCTGTGCCGAGCAAGAACGGATCGAGTCGCTGCATGGGTCCGCATACCGACGCTTCTGGACGGCTGGTCACGATCAGCCGCAGCCAGTTGGGCGTCTTGTGGAATTCGGCGGCGACGAACGCGGCCAGCGCGTTGTAGCCGTCCTGGGTGGCCTCGTCGAGGGCGTCGATGAGGATGACGATCGGCCGGTCAGGCGTGGAGATGCCGACGAGCGGCTGCACAATGAGATTGTCGAACATGGTCCGCGCGTCGTCGGCGGTCAGGGCGGCAAGGTCTTTGGCGGCCAGGGCGTCTTCGTACTCGGGCAGTTGAGTCGTCAACTGGTAGGCCACGGAGGTGACCACGCGTCGCGGGTCCGCCTTCTGCGCGTGGCCGAACTTGCACAAGTGGACTGCTGCCAGTTGGCGGTAGTTGCAGATCAGCCGGGCGCACAAGGCCGTCTTGCCGACTCCCGCCTCACCCAGGATCCAGAACACGCGTTGCTTCTGCGGCTTGGCGAGCCAGGCGTCGACGGCCTGGAAAACCCATTCGCGTCCGATGAATCGCTCCAGGTGACGCAGGATGTCGGCCTCGAACTCCAGCGGCTGGAGCGTTTTGAGCAGATACTGCTGGGTACCCTCAAAATCGAGCTGGTCTTCCTCCAGAGCCTTAAGTAACCGTTCGAATTTGGGCTTGTAGAGCGGTTCCTTCTCGTGGATGGGGATGCACTCGCGCATGTCGAGCCACTGGATGCGGCAGATCGATAGCGGTGGCTCGCTCTCTACAACCATCAGAGGGACGATACGGAGTCCGCGGCTCAAAGCCCGTGCAACCTCGTTGAGGCAATAGCCGTCGGGCCGGCGGACCGAATGTGGAGTCAGCAGCAGCACAAAGGCGCTGCGGGCCTTGTCGGCAGCGAGCCATTCCAACCCATTTTCGATGTATACTTCCCAGTCGTGGCCGGGCGCAAGCCGCTCCTCGTCGAACCAGACTTGATGGCCGCGGGTATTCAAGTCGTCGCGAAGCCGATGTGCGAGCGACGTATGATCGTCGTGCCCGTAGCTGAGGAAAATGCGCTGCCCCTCGAACGGTTTTTCGACCGTGAACGTGAGATGACAGTCCTCACACTCATGCACAGCCCGCTTCCTGCTAAAGAAGACGTTCTCGGAACCGCATTGGGGGCATAGGATCTGGTCTGCCATGATAGCGCTCGTGCATAATCAACTCGAAAAGGCGATTCATGATGAGGATAGCAGCGCCCGGCCTGAGCCGCCAGATGACGTGTATGAGGGGGCTACGCAAACCGGCAAAGCCAACAGCCGCCAATTCACTTGGATACCTGCGATCCTTTATGTACGCGTCAAGAGGCATCTCGATCACTCTTGGATTCACCCGTCATTCACCTCCGACGAATGCACCGGATACCAACTATTCCAGTACTTCTTCAGCCGCCGCTTCGTGCCATCCCGATTCGTCCACACGTTCGGCACCCGCAGATGGCGACATCCGCAGTCGGGACAGCACCAACCATCTCCCTGCCCCGTCGCTTTCTGGGCAAGCTGCTCCATCGTGG
>JAAYEH010000055.1 GCA_012728855.1 Rhodopirellula sp.
CCGCCATTGCCAGTCGGGCAACGAAGGCCGTTCCGGCGGTTTAATGCGTCGAGCGACCTCATTGCGCGATCTCCTCCGTGGTTTGAACCGGAGCCGGCCTCCAGCGCGGCAGTTCATTGCTCGTCGAGCCGGGCATCAAGGGCATGCCTTCCGGCGCCGGCAACGTTTCCATGCCGCGCCGCTCGAATGGCGTGTTGGGAAACGAGTCGATCGTGGGCGTCAAGTGGGGATATATCACTTGCGGGCCGTCGCCGTCGAAATCGGGCGGGTCCAGCAGCGGGTCGTTTCCATAACCGCCGTGCAGCCGTTGCACGTCGCTCAAACACCAGTGAATGCGCTCCGACTCGATGCGGACGATCCTTTCGGCGTCTTCGGCGTTTTCGACGATCCGGGGAGTCATGATAATCAGCAGTTCTTTTCGGCCTCGCGACGTCCCTTCGTAGCGGAACAAGTTTCCGACGAAAGGAATCCGCGAAAGGACCGGCACGCGACGCTCGATATATGAATCGTCCTCGACGATCAGCCCGCCGAGAACGACGGTTTGCCCGTCCACGGCGCTGATGACCGTCTGCGCGCTGATCATTTGAATTCTCGGCGAGCGGATGACCTGATTTCCTGCGACGGAGACGGGGATGCCCTGCTCGACGGGTCCGACCTTGGAGTTGGTCGCCACGATCTCCATGACCACTAGTCCGTCGGGGCTTACGCGAGGAGTCACCGTGAGAATCAGCCCCACCTCGCGGTAACTAATTGAGTTCTGCTGGCCGAATTCCGAAAACGACGTGCCCGTGATATAAGGAACGTCCTCACCGACGACGATCTGGGCGGGTTGGTTGTCGAGGGTCATCACCTGCGGCCGGCTGAGCACTTTCACCTTCTGGCATTGGCTCAGGGCGCGAATCAACACGCTGACCGATTCGCTCGAGGCGCTGAGCACCAGCCCGCCAAAGCTCAATTCGGAATTAAGCTGGTTCGTTCCCAAGCTGGTGACGGCCTGTCCGCCTGTCAGCGCGCCGTTGGAAAACAACGAGCCGGGAATCGCCAATCCGCCGGTAGCCAGCCGGCGGTCGAAAAGTATTGAGTCCTGTAGACTGAGTTCCACGCCCAACTCGTCCAAATTGTTCAAATCCACCTCGGCGATAACCACTTGGATCATGGCCATCGGCGGTCGCCGGTCGAGTTCCTCGACCAACCTGGCGACGTCGTTGAAATAGCGGGGCGTGGCGCTGACGATCAGACTGTTGCTGATGGCCTCGGGCACGACGATCACTTCCCGCTCGATCTGCTCGAACGCGCTCAATACGCCCGGCGCGGCGGTCTCCACTTGCCGCTTGTTGGTCAAGTACTGGTTGATGGCGGTGGCCACGTCGGCGGCGGGCGAGTTTTTTAGCCGGTATACAATGCTCTTTCGCTGCCGAACGTCGCTATCGTCGAGCCGAGCCAGCACCGCCTCGACGACGGTCAGTGCCCCGGCCGATCCGGTGACGATGATGCTGTTGGTCCGCACGTCGACGGCGAATCGCAGCCCCACCAGCGAAGTGTCGTCCTCGACCACGCCGGTGCGCACGGCGATCTGGTCGCCCATTACGGCTTGTCCGAAGATGTTCTGCAACATGGCGGTCATGTTCGTGGCGTCGCCGTTGACCAGGGTGAAGACCTTCACTTGCGCCTCGACCGAAGGCGGGCTGTCCAACTCGCGAATCAGCGCGGCGATCAACGGCATGCTGTCGGCCGAGGCGGTGACGACCAATCCGTTGGTGCGCGGATCTGCCGTGACCTGGGCGTCGGTGAGTATGCCCGAACTGAGCATGCTCTTGCCGTTGGCGTCGATGGTAATCATCCGCAGTCGGGACGACTTTCGCTCGAAATTTTGCGACTGGATTCCGGCCATGCCCGCAGCCGCGCCGAGCCTGGCGCGTTGTCCGTACATTTGTCCGGTTATGGCGTCCTGCAAGACCGGCGCCAGGACTTCGGCCGATGCGTTTTTGAGCTTGAACACGCGGACTTCGCAGAATGACTCGCTTCCGCTGCTGTCGAGCCGTGCGATCAGGGCGGCCGCCTCGGCCATGTCGCGCGGCGACGCCCGCACGATCAGCGAGTTCGAGCGGAAGTCGGCCACCGCGCTGACTCTCGGCAACAGCGCGGTCTCGCCCGGCGTCTGCTCGGTGAAAAACGCCGTGACGCTCTCCTGCGCGGTTTCGGCCGGTATGTTCTTCAGCCGGAAGATTTGGAATCGGGCGGAAGGCGACACCGGCTGATCCAGCCGGCCGACCAAGACCCGCAGCTTATCCACGCTTTCCGGCCGGCCGATCAGCAGCAAGGCATTCGGCGCGGCCAGCGGTGTAATGCTCAAAGCACCTTCGCGGGCGGTGTACACTTCCTGGTAGAGTTGCTCCAGCAACGTGCCCAAGGAGGAAGCATCCACATGCTTCAAGACAATCAATTCCACCGCCGGCTCGGTGGCGTGGCTGTATTGCTCGAGCTGGCGGATCAACTCGACGATGCGTTTAACGTCCTCCGGGCGACCGCGAATTATCAGGGCGTCCAATCCTTCGAGCGTTTGCACCTGGACCGGGGCAACCAATCGGGCAGCACCGGGCGACTCGCCTTCCGGCCCGGGCGATGGAACTTCTCCCCGCGCTCCGCCGGGGGGAAAAGTCTGTTCGGCGGCGGCGCTGCTTTCCTCTTCCCGTTCGATACCCGCCGGATCGCTTTGGCGCGGCGTTTGAATCGCCGGCGGCGGAGACTGCGGCGAAACGCCGGGTTCCTGCCGCGCGGACTGCATTGCCAGCATGTTCGACAAACCGCCGCCGGATTGCACCGCACCGATCAATCGGGCCGCCTCGTTGCGGCGCGTCCGCGGCATCGTCACATACTGCACTCCGCGGCCTTCGGACGACATGGGGCTGTCCAACGCATGGATCATTTGCACCGTACCCTGTATCGCGCGTGGGTCGCCTTCGAGCAACACCTGATTGTTCGTCATGCCGATCCGTAGACAAATCCCCAGATCGTCGTTCAGGTGGAGCAAGTATTCGGGCGAGCCGTTGTCGTCGCCGCGAGAAGTAATATATCCGGCTAATGAACGCA
>JAAYEH010000627.1 GCA_012728855.1 Rhodopirellula sp.
ATCCCAGCCACAACGCTCATGTTGCGCAGCAGCTTTTCGGCCCGCTGGAGGTTTTTTCGCACCGGGAAGAACAGCGGCAGGCCGCGCCGGACGTTGGCGTCGACATTGGCCTTGCGGTGCTGGATCTCCGCGGCCTCTACCCAGCGGCCGTCGATCCAGTAGCCCAGCACCGTCTCCACGTCGCGTGGATCGGTTTGAATGCCGAAGGCGGCGGCCGGATCGGCCTGGCGCTCCGACGGCACGGCAACCTGGGCCGGCTCGACGAACCGCACCCGCAATACGCCCGCCGGACCGGTGAAGAACCGCAAAAAAGCCTCGCCGTCGCGGTCGCGGCGGCGGACGATCTCCTGCTGGCGGGCGTGCCAGCGGTTCTCGCGGACGAAGCGGTCGATCACCGCCTGAGCCTCTCGCACGAGGGAGTCGTCGGTAGTCTCGCCGGCCCGGGCGGCGGCGCGGTAGGCATGGCCGCTGCCGACAATGTAATTGATGCGGTTCTCGTGGCCGTTGATGGCGAATTCGTTGGAGACGGCCAGCGCCCGGCAATGGCCGCGGATCTCCGCGAGTTGCCTCTCGGTGGAAAAGGCCGCCCCCAGTGCCCCTTCCGACTCGGCCATCCCCAGCGGCAGCCAATGCGATCCGTCGTCATGGAACGGATCATCACAAGGATCGAACAACGCGTCGAAGGCTTCCAGGAAACGGGTTTCGGAGGGCGAAAGATCGGGGGATCGCATGAGATTGCTCCTTGGGGAATGAGATTGTCCGTCGTGGGGCAGGTTTGCAACCTGCCGATCCGGTGCGTCGATACCAGGCAGGCTGCAAACCTGCCCCACAATTCCTACACCCGCAGCCGATTGCCCAATCCGTCGTCGACCGCCGGGCTCAACAACTCCGCGGCCATCCGTATGGCCATCTCCGCCGCATCGGGACCGTCGTCGTAATCGCCGGCCGGAAACTCTTTGAGTTGCTCGACCAGCAGGCGGGTGCCGCCCGAGCCATCTTTGAAACGCATGCGGCGAGCGGCGAGATACGGGCCCAGCCGGCGGATCCGCACCAGCTTGTTGACCTGGTTGTTCAATAGCCAGGGCCGCGCGGCCAATAGGCCCCGCCGGCGAAACTCGGCATCAAACTCCGCCCCCAGTAATTCCTGGAACTGATTCGCCTCGATGCCCAGGGCGTCGGGCTGGAAGCGGCGGTGGGCCTCTACGCCGTCGGCCACGATCTGAGCCACCGGCCGGCGGGCGATGTCCGCCTCCAGGTAGATCATGCCGCCGGAGTCGACGCCCACCATCACCAGCGCCGAGTAGTCGCTCCGCTTCGCATCGGTCCCCTTGCTCGGATCGATCGCCAACGTCTTCACGCGAAGCTGCCCGGGCCACTGAGCGAACCAGACTCTCTCGTCGAAATACTCTTCCGGCCATTCGCAGAGGTCCGGCCGGATGGGCGAGTTCTGCTTCTCTCGCTCGAACGCCGCCGGGCCGCTTTCGGCCCTCATGCACATTAGCGCATAAAGATCCTCCACCTCCGGCCAGAGCACCGCCGCGCCGCGGTCCATCGCCTCGCGGCGGCCGTCGTAGAACGCCCGTGCCTCGCGCGGAGCGCGGGGATTGGCCGCATCGGTGTAGATCGCCTCCCAATCGTGCCACAGCGACATGTTCTCCGGCCACCGCTCGATGGCGCGGAAGATGTGCGAGATCCACCCGGGGGTGCGATGCAGCTCCAGCGCCAGCGCTTCGCCGTGCAGCGCAGTTGCCAGGTTGACGACGTTTGTGCGTGCGGTGCCGGCCTTCAAGAGCGAGCCGTGGAACCAGGTTCGCGAGCGCTGGCGCGCCAGGGCCGAGTGCATGTGGCCGTCGTTCTGCAGGTCGTCGCAGACGATGAGCGTGGGGCGGTGCTCGCGGCGGCGACGGCCGCGGATCCGCTGGCCGGCGCCGAGGGCTTCGATCGCGCCGCCGTTGCGGAGCACCAACAGGTTGGATCGCCACGTCGGCCCGCGGCCGGCGGCGTTGGGATAGTCGGCCGCGATGCGCTCGTTGTCGATCAGTTCGGCGCGGACGTTTTCCAGATGGGCGCAGGCCTGCTGGCGCGTGTCGGAGACGATCCAGATATACGGCTCGCGCGCTTCCAACGCGGCGCGGAGCACGTAGGCCAGCGAGGCGACCGTCGACTTAGCCCCGCCTCGCGGGCCGAGCACATTGATGCGCCGGCCCCGCGCGTCGGCCATGGCGTCGAGATGCCCGGCCAGCCAGCAGTGCATCCGCGACGCGGGCCGCGTGAAGTGGCTGGGCAGGTAATGACGCCCCCACGGCATCAGCCCCCGCTCGGTCCGCCGCTCGGCGACGGAGCGGCGAAGAATCGCCTGATCGGAGGCGAGCCGCTCGCGCAATTGCTCGCCCAGACGCCGGATGTGGGGCCGGCGGGCGGCATGGTTGGCGGGTCCGTCACTGGCTTTCATCGTCGCTGGTTTCCGGCGTTTGCTCGGGTGGGCTTTCTCCGCCGCGGATCCGCGGCGTCATCTCTTGCAGTCGTTTGAGCACGGCCTTGCGGTAGCGCGAGGCGGGCAACTCCTGCAGGATGATCTCGGAGATCTCGGCGATGAACTCCGCCAGTTCGCCTGG
The DNA here is from genome assembly GCA_012728855.1 of Rhodopirellula sp. GTDB lineage: Bacteria > Planctomycetota > Planctomycetia > Pirellulales > Thermoguttaceae > JABWBD01. Next base: position 2,616 of record JAAYEH010000627.1, read on the forward strand.
CGTGAGGCAGTCGGGGCCGCGAAGCCGGAAGTCCTCCGGATAACGCCGCTCCAAGGCCCAGGCGGCGGCACGCCACTGCTTGTCGTTCTCGGTCGCCGAGCGGATCGATTTCATGAAGTCGATCTGGGCCAGCGATTCGGCGCGGGCGAGTTGGCTGGCAAAGCCCGGGTCGCGGGCGGCCAGGCGGCCGATCGCGTCGCGCGAGCAGCCGACATAGCCGGCCGCCGCCGCACGTGAACAGCCCATCGCCAGGATCGCCAGCACCTCGCGTTGCTTCGGTCCGTCAAGGGTCGGTTTGCGAGCCATCAGGGGCCTCCAGGGATGGTCGGTATTCGAATGAAACCACGGCGCGGCCGCCCGAGCCGCGATACTTGTGAACGATTCGATCGGCTCGTCCCGAACCGGTCTTCTTCACGTTGACGACCCGCCAGCAGGGCGACCGCCGGCAATGGGCGAGAATGGCCGGGTGGCCGGCGGTGAGATTCACACGATAGCCTTCGCGGCAGTGCATCCCGGCCACCGCTTCCATCAGTGCCGTGCCGATCCCGATGCCCTGGTAATCGGGCAAGGTGACGATGCGGCTGATGCGGCGGCGGCCTTTATGCCCAATCAAAGCGACCGTGGCGCAGAAGGCGGCCGGCGCGCCCTCCCAGACGGCCAGGTAGCAGCGGGCGGCCGGATTCAGCTCGCCGCTCAAATAGTGATGGCGAGCAAACAAGGACCACGCGCCACGCGAGCAAGCAAAGACTTCCAACGCGATTCGCGGCCGCCGAAGACACCTCCAAACGAACCGCGAAGCAGCCATGTCGATCACCCAGTCGGGCTCGAGCCAATCGGCAACGTCGTCGTGACAGGTGACGGCCACGAGTCGGCGGCGCACCGCCCCGCCCCGGATCGCCTTGGCGACCGCCGCCGATACGACGCGGGCGATCCTGCGGTCGACGACACTGGTGAACTCGTCGAAAACAACCATCGGAAGATCCCTGTCGGCGGTCAATGCCTGATGGAGGGCTCTGGCCAGGTCGCAGCGGAATTGCTCGCCGGTGCTCAATACCCGGTAGGGTTTCATCCAACTCGGCGGCGAACTGAAACCCACGGCCGTGAGCAGCCCGATGATCTGCTTGATCGGCAGATCGCCGAAACCGTCGATCACCGCCCGGTCTTCAGGCCATATTGGGGCCTGGAAGACTTTCTCGCCGAAGAGGCGGCGGGCGATGGTCGTCTTGCCGCTGCCGGAAGGACCGACGATCAGCCCGATCCGCCACGCATCGCCCAATTCGGGAACCTCCACGGTGAATCGCTGCGAGGTGCGGCGCTCGACCGGCACGTCGAACATGCCGGCGATTTGTCGCACGCGGAAGGAGTCGTGGATCGGGCAGGTTAACGCAATATCAATGGATGGCACGGTCGTTGCTTTCCCGGTTTCAACGCGGCAGTTATAGGTTTAGTAGACGGCAGTCGTAGCCTTCTTGTTTCAGCCGTTCAAAAAGTGTCTTCTGTTCGCTTTCCGTTGGACATTCCACAATCACTTGAAACAACTCGGGAACCGTAACTTCGGCCGACGGCGATTCCGGTTTCTCCGGCGCAGCTTCCAGGGGTCCGCCGATGCGATCGAGCACCGCCCGCAGCGCTTCACTGCGGGTTTCCACCCGTTCGCGCAGCCCGCATAAGACATTGCGGTCGGAGCCGGCCATCGCGCCCAACGGATCGAACAGCGCCAAGACTTTGGCGGTCTCTTCGTCGTCGAGATCGACCACCAGCACCGGCACTTCCATTTCGGGAGTAGTCTCGGCGCGGAGGTGGCCGTCGATCAGTTGCAGGCGGCCATCGGGCAGCTCGCGGGCGACGAGCGCGCCCGCGTAACCGACCTCCTCCAGCAGCCCGCGCAGCGCGTCGCGCTGCGGCGCGGGATGAGTCCGCCAATTGTGCGGATTGGGGCGCAGATCGCCGGCTCGTACGCGGCGAAGTTCGCGAATGCGGTCGCGGATCGTCATGATAAGGACTCCTTGGTTGAGGTTTTAAGCCAGCTCCCGCAGACGCTGCTCGACGTGGCGAAGTTGAACCTCGTGGGTTTCAAGTTTCGCCTGGTGCTCGATGCACATCATCAGCCGTCTGTCGTGCGACTCGGTGAGTTTTTCGATCTTCTCCACCAGCGTCACGATCTGGCCGGCGATCACCGCCAGCTTGGCGTGGACCATGAACATCCAGGGGCCCAGTGCCAGCGATGCCGACATGGCCACCCCGACCACGATGCTCCATTCTTCAGTCGTCATGGGATCGATCTCCGGGAGGGGAGGGGGAAGGGGGAGTGTTGGAGTGTTGGAGTATTGGAGTATTGGAGTATTGAGGGAATCGATCGAGATGCGGCGACGGTATCCTTCCATTCGTTTCGTGTCACCGCTCCATCACTCCATCACTCCACCACTCCACCGCTCCATTCCCCCCGCTACCGTCCGGGGCCGCGTTCCAGGTGCTGCTGGATCTGGGCGACCCGCTCCGGCTGGTCCTTGTAGTGGTCGAGAACCTTCCAGAAGACGTCGTCCAGTTTCGAGAGAATCACCTCGTCGCTGCGAACGGCGCCGACCACCTCCTTGATCTTCCAGGCCAGCCCGGAATAATCGCCGACCGCGTACATGCGGTAGGCCTCGGCAAACCACTTCAGGCCCCAGTCGCGCATGATCTCGGCGAACTCCAATGCCGTCCGCCGCCGCTTCTCACGGCGGTTGTAGAGCCACAAAGCCACGGTGACGCCGATAAACGCGGCCGACGCCTTGCCGATGATGTCCCAGGGAATCGAAGAATCAGACATGGCAAACTCCTTTGTGGTAGAACTTAGAGCTTAGAACTTAGAGGCCAAGTGTCAGTCAAAGGGGGTCGCTTGCGTTGTTGCGTGATGTCAAAAGTGTCAGTCGAAGGGGGTCACTCTTGAAATCGTTTGATCGGCGTTTTGTAGGCGAATGTTTTGATTAACGGTTGCC
>JAAYEH010000628.1 GCA_012728855.1 Rhodopirellula sp.
AGGTTTATTCAATGACATTTGCACTCGCCGGGGCGAGAGTCCAACTGCCTGCGATGCTTTTCGGGGATTTCGGCGAGTTTGGGACTACGAGCCGCCGCCCCAGGAGGTCGAAGCCATATGGCGGTGATTAAGGGGGGCAGCTTTCTAACGGAGCCAGTTAGATGAATTCGCACGCGGGTAGCCATCTCGTGGAGGACAAAGTTGTTTGTCCGCACTGCTGGCATAACTTTTACGGCGACGACGCATGGCACATTTCACAGCATCCTGAGCTCTTCGGCGACGACGTTCTCGGCGAGAACCAGCGGAGACGCTTCGCGCCCAATGAGGCACAGCGCGACCGCGATGGGAATGTGCTGGACGCGAAGGGCTGGCGCGTGGTCGATCGTGCTTGTCCACGGTGTCATCTACAGCTTCCGCCGGAGTTGCTTACGGTCAGGCCCTGGTTCATCTCGATCGTGGGTGCCGGACGGTGTGGGAAAACCTATTTTCTGACGTCAATGCTCCACGAACTTCGCAAGGAATCGGCGGCGTTCAACTATGCTTTCGATTTGGCCGACAGCCATGATGTGTGTACCTATGTCGACTATGTGAACCGGCTTTTCTTTCCCGAGGATGCTTCCGAACTGACCTGGCTGGAAAAGACCAGGGAGGACACACTCATTAATGAGGTATTCCTCGACGGCACGCGGGTACGGTTGCCGAAACCGTTTATTTTCTACCTCCGTCCGATAGACTCCGGTAAACGCATGCCACAGGGGAGCCGCTCGCAACGGCGAAGCGTGGTTCTCTACGACAATCCCGGCGAAGCGTTTGAGTTTCAATTCGACCGCCACGTTGCGACGGATCGCCATACCCAGCATTTGGCGGAATCGGATGCGGTGCTGTTCGTTTTCGACCCGCTGCTTGATCCAAATGCTCGCCGCCGCCTCAAAGAAGACTCTCTCGTTCCGCAAGATCCACAGTTGGCCCGTCTGAATTTCCACCGCCAGGAGCACATCCTTTCGGCGGTGGTGAACCGCATTCGTCGACACCGCAAGCTGATCGACGGAACACGCATTACCGTGCCGTTAGCGGTTTGCGTGCAAAAGTGCGATGTCTGGAACCGGCTCGTACCGCATGGCCATGTCATTGACCACACATCAGTGGTCAATTTGCGCGACCATGGTATTGCCGCGCTGGATACCGAAGAAATCAATGCTATCTCTCTTCTTGTTCGGAGCCTTTTGCAGGACATATGCCCGGAGTTCGTTGCCACTGCAGAGGCAAATTTTGCCACCGTGCGATATTTTCCTGTCAGTGCGATTGGCACAAGTCCACAAGTCGACGGAGATCATCTGAAAGTCCGTCCGGATGATATAAAGCCATACCGTGTGAGCCACCCCGTGCTTTGGTTGCTGTATCGATGGGGATTGATATTTCGGGCGACACGGCGGTCAGAAAACCCGCGCAGCCTTCCGGTTGTGCAAATCAAAGAAGTTACGCACGATCGGATCCACGTAGTGCTTCCTGCGGGTCTCATGGTTTCGCTCGACCGGGAGTATGCCGGTTCCTCGGTTGTCGATCCTTACAGCGGCGAGAGTCTGTGGATTCCGAAGATTGAAAGTCAAGCGGCTATCAACGAGCCGCCAGCGCCTTCTCCAATTCAACCACCCGAAGATCTGCGATTGACACTCGACGATGCGAAGGCCCCGATTTCCCGACGCAAGCGGCGATGGTTCGGGAGCAGATAGACCATGCTTATGACATTTCCTGTCAGCCAACTGCTGAATCGCTGGCGAGACATCCTCCGCTGTGATCCAGGGACCGCCTCATGAGATTTCACGAGCAAGTTTACACCTCGGCCGCCAAGTTGTTGGATGGAGAGGCGCGAACGAATTTGGGCGTCGTCGCAAAGTCGCACGGTTTCCCAGCGGACCTCGAAGAGGAGCTGAGATTCGATCGCAGGTACGTAATCCTCGAGGGGCGTGACCGGCGTCCCGCCGGAATGTGGCGGGTTTAGCTGGCCAGGGCAAGACAGTGGTAGTCTTTCAGCAGGGCACGATGCGGGTGGAGTTGTAACTGCTCCC
>JAAYEH010000629.1 GCA_012728855.1 Rhodopirellula sp.
AGCGCCGTCCCCAGCAGATCCTGATAGGCATTCGCCTCCACACCGAAAGCATGCGGCCGGAACTGGCTATAGTGCTCCACCCCATCCGCCACGATCTGCGGAGTCGGCCGCGTCGCCATGTCCGCCTGCACGTAAATCACTCCCTGCCGATCGACGCCCAGCCGAACAAACGCCGAGTAGTCGCCCCGATGCGAATCGCTCCCCTTGCTCGGATCCAGCGCCAGCACCTTCACCTGCAAGTTCTCCGGCCACTCGTCGAACCAGATCCCTTCCCCAAAATAGCTCTCCGGCCATTCGCACAAATCCGGATTCACCGGCGAGTTCTGCTTCTCCCGCTCGAACGCCGGCCTGCCGCTTTCCACCCGCAGACACATCAGCGTGTAAAGATCCTCCACGTCCGGCCACAGCACCGCCGCCCCTTCATCCATCGCCGCCCGGTGTTCCTCATAAAACGCGCGGGCGGCCTCGCCAGCCTCCGGATGGTGCGGATCGGCATAGATCGCCTCCCACGGCTCCCACAACGTCATGTTCGCCGGCCACGGATCGATCGAACGAAACACCCGGCTCGTCCATCCCGCAGTGTGGTCCAACTCCATCGCCAGCGCCTCCCGGTGCAGCGCCGTCGCCAGGTTCACCACGTTCGTCAGCGGCGTGCCCGCCTTCAGCAGCGTCCCGTGAAACCACGTCCGCGCGTGCTGCCGCTGCACCGCCGACTCGATGTGCCCGTCGTTCTGCAAATCGTCGCAGACGATCAGCGTCGGCCGGTGGTGCCGTCGCCGGTGCCCTCGGATCCGCTGCCCCGTGCCAAACGCCTCCACGGTCACTCCGTTCCGCAGCACGATCGTCCCGGAGCGCCACACCGGCCCCCGTCCCGCGGAGCCCCGGTAGCGTGCCGCCAGCCGAGGATTGTCCACAAGCTCTTGCTTGATATTCTCCAAATGCGCCCGGGCCTGGTGCGCCGTATCCGACACAATCCAGATATACGGCTCCCGCCCCTCCACCGCCGCCCGCAGCGGATACGCCAGTGTCGCCAGCGTCGACTTCGCCGCGCCCCTCGGCCCCAGCACATTCACCTTGCTCCCCCGCCGCTCCTCCATCCCGTCCAGCCGCTCGGCCAGCCACCGGTGCATCGCCGACGGCGCCTTCGTGAAATGCTCCGGCAGATATTCCTCCCCCCAAGCCAACAAATCACGTGGATCCCTGCTGGAAACGGGGACTGGTTCCGCAACATCCTGCATCTCGGCACAATCCAAACCACAATCCGTTGCGATGCCTGTCCCCTTTTTCAGTTGCCCAATACTTCTCTCATGCTTCCGCAAGAACGCCCGCCGGCAACGCAGCACGAGCCGATGCACCTCGCGCTCGGCAAGCATCGGAAGCGCCGCCTCGAAATACTCGCGCGAAGGCCCCCCGCACGGCGCATCCAGCGACCTCACCAGCCGCTCCGCGTCCGCGGTAAGTTCTCCCAGTTCCTCAAAATCAATTGCCATTACCACAATCGCACCCAACCAAGAACTGACAAATAACAACTGACAACTGACAACTGACAAATAACAACCACGAAAGAAAAGAGGTTCATCCGGCGGAAGCGTACCGGTGGGACGATTGCCTCACAAAACCAAGGAACGCAAGGAGTACCGGTGCCTCTTCTCTGTCCGGGTGTTTCCATTCGTTGAAATCGCGCTTTGCAGCGCAGACG
>JAAYEH010000630.1 GCA_012728855.1 Rhodopirellula sp.
GCCGGATCGGCGTTGTACCCGTTGGGAGTGTAGACCAGCAATTGGCGACGCTGGTTCAGCACTTTCGACTGGTAGTCGTGTGTGTGGACGACACCGTGCGGGACCTCCTGCCAATCCCAAGGTGCGGGGGGAGTCGCGGGGACGTGCAAGACGTTCTTTCGCAGCTCGGAGTACTGCGGGATAACCTCAGGATTGCCCGGATCGAGCATGTTCAACCCGTCCACGAGGAACGAGTACGCCCACACCCCTGCCGGAACGGAAGCCGGCGTGACAGACCAGGTTCCATCCTCGGCGCGCTCCAGGGGGATATTTTCCTTGGACCACTCCGCGTTGATTTCGACCGTTTTGGCATTCGGCGCTTTCAGCGAGAACTTTTTCTGTGTCGGCTCACAAGTGGCGGTAGAAACCTGGAGCAACACCGAAGCGGTAAGAAGATTGGCCAAAACAAGGGAACTTTGCGGACGACGGTCGGGGTGGTCATGGGACACGGCGGAACTCCTTTCTTCCAAGAACTACGGCAAACAGCCGCGGCAAACGAACATTGATATTGCCGGCTACGCTCCCGACAACGACGGTCATGCACAGATCGACGGTCGCTTCGTTTACGGCCTGATGGAATGCTCCGGCCTGGATTGCGGTGTAAACCAGCACCGCCAGCATCGCCCCAGCCGGGTCGATGATGATTCCCTCCCACTTCAAGATGGCGGCCACGTTGCCCCGCATTCGCAGATGTCGCAGGATTGGTCCGATGACGGTCGGTCCGGTAACGACGAGAATCGCGCCAAGCAGCGTGGCGACCGGCCACGCGAACTCCAGCACGTAGTGTGCTGCGGCCGCCCCGATAATCCAGGAAACCACAGCGCCGACGGTTGTCAGCAGGAGGAATGGACCTCCAATGTTTCGGAGTTCGCGGAGTTTCAGGTTCAGCCCGCCCTCGTACAGGATCACCGCAACCGAAAGCGATACCGCCGGCAACAGCAAATCGCCTAGCAGTGTGTCGGGATGAAGCCAGCCCGTGACGGGGCCTACTAGGATGCCCGCAGTCAGCAACAAGAGAATGGAAGGGAGCCGCAGCCACCACGCCCCCCACTGCGCGAGCACCCCAAGGACCAGGATCCCGGCCAACTGAAGTAACGGACCGTGTGACAATTGGAATGCCTTTTTAGTTTAATGACAGGAGATTGACTCTTCACACGTGCTGAATTTTGGGGTGGGAGAACTAGGTAGTCAAGGGGCGGCTTCTTGGAACTCGGCAGGCAATTTGCGCGTCAGGCGGGCTGCAGTATCTTATCTGGTTTCTCAGCGCGCACGTGTTGTCTCGACGTGGGTTGGCCTCGGACTTGTGGCGTTTACTGGACGAGCATTTCGCCATCCCTCAGCAGGTCTACGGCCCCGGTTTTCAGGCGAAGTACCGCTTCTGCGGCCAATGGTCGAGTCGCTAAAGGGTCGAACTAATTGAGGCCGATCACGAACCGATATCTGGAGCCTGCGGGTCAACGCGCAACCGAAAACTGAGCCAAAGTCCGTGCGATCAGTTCCAGCGCGGTGCGTGTTTCGCTGACTTTTCGGTAGCTGCCATGCATGCTGGCCATGTCGCGAAGCGCGCCGTCCCGCGCGGCCAGAAGAACCCCGCCGCTAAGAGCGGCTTCCACCGTGGTAAGGACGTTGTAACCGTCCACCCACAGCGATTGCTCCCTGAGCGACGCCCTCCCGACCTGACGAGCGCCGCGGACGGCCAAATCGGCATCGGAACACGCACAGCGACCGACGGCTGTTCTTTGGCGAACCGTGAGATGGTATCGGTCGCCAACCAGCTTTCCTGCTGAGACGTTCGCGTAACCGCGGCTGAGCAACCAGCAGAGGTCGCGCGTGGCCTCCTGCAATTGCGGCAGGGCTGACGCTGCAAACAAATCGACATCTTGCGGGTGTGGGCCGCGATGGACCCTGCGGTCGGGCAAGGCTCACCTCTGGTAGGTTCCCGTCAACCGACCTTCGCCGATGATGTAGTCATGCATGTCGGTCATCACCGCGGTCTTGGAAAGTCCCACCTCGGCGGTCAACTTCACTCGCAGGGCGTAGACGGTGAAGCGGTAATGATGGACACCGTGGTCGGGCGGCGGCATTGGCCCGCGGTAGCCGATCGTGTGGCCGTGGTTCCAGGAGTTCTTGCCTTGAAAGGCCCCGGACGGATTCTTCAACCGCGGAATGTTGGGGAGCCCCTCCGGGAGCCCCTCCGCGGCGACAGGGATTTTGTAAACGACCCAGTGGACCCACGGCTCCTCGGTGGGCGCGTCGGGGTCGTCACAGATGAGGACCAGTTCCTTGGTTCCTTCAGGAACATTGGACCAAGAAATGGGCGGCGAGACATCCTCCCCTTCGCCGGTGTACTTTTTGGGGATCCGCTCCCCGTCGGAAAACGCCGTGCTGATCACCTGGATTTCCATCGGCTTGTCTCCTCGGGATGGGCTTGCGCGCTGCGCGTCGCGCGGACTGGATGGTGCCGATCCGGCAGGAGCCGACGTCGAAGGAGCGGCTTGTGCGGTGACTTGCGCTGAGGGTTCCGCTGCCGGTTGACATGCCGAGAAGCCAACCGGCACGAAGCACAACAAAACCCAGAAGAATCGACGCGACATCGCACGGCTCATCGTCTACCCCTAGCCAAATGGCCGCTGGTCAGAGGCTATCCGGAAATGGGGACTGGCTCCCGGATGCTGTGCGTTCGGCCGGAAGTCGTACAAGATGTAGGATGCCAGTCCCCATTTCCGGATAGCCTCTCAGTCGTTGTCTCGGCCGACGCCGTTTATTATTCGGGACATCCGCACTTTTGTCTAGCCCTTTACTGCCCCAATTGGACGGAGCCGCGCTACCTTGCTGGCGAGCCCGGCCCGGTGGACGACTTTGACGACCAGTGTCAACTTTCCGAAATAGATCGCCTTTTTTCGAGTTGAATGGTGTGGAGACACCGCCGACAGAAGTCTCACTTCTGCGACGGAGGAACATGGGACTCTGTAGGTGGTTCTTGGATTTTCGCTCGAAACAGGCGTGATGACGGCTTCAACGCGATCTAGCGCGCCAAAAAACAGCGCACTCTGCCCACACTACCCCGCCGCAAGTGCAAATCGCCGGGCCTTGCGCATCGACAAGGCCCGAGCGGCTTGAAAGAGGTTCCAGCCCGCTACTTTCAGCAGGATCGAATGAAACACGCCTGGGCTACCGCGTATCCGAAGACAGCTCATTCGGCAGCCAGGAAGTCCGGCTCTCGTCTGCACGTCTTACCTGCGAGTTGGAGTTTTCTACAATCGAAGCCGCCTCGCCGGTCGGCCGCCCGGCAGCGTCGCACGACTGCCCGGCATCCGTAAGCCATTGGCACCACACGAATAACGGCTCAGACAGCATCGCAAACCGGAGCCCGCGTGCGATCTGGCACGACAGTTGCAATTCACTTCTGTCGATCAGCATTCGCTGGCCGCAAAGGGGTGCAACCCGACAACTTCTCATCCTGTCTCTCAGGCAATGGAGTGCTTACTATGAAACGGATTTCTCCAGTTCGTTCGCGTCGTTTGGCCGCAGCCGCTTTCCTCGTTGCCGGTTCCGCGAGGAACCACGCTGTCAGCGCCAATCCCCATCCCCGCTCTTCGCGAGCATTGCAGCAGGTGCAGGTGGCGGCCGTCGATATCACGCAGTCGTTCCGCCGCCATCCCGGCTTACGGCAAGCCATGGACGAACTCAAGGACTGCCGTGCCATCCTTGCCAGCCAGGTGATCGCGGCGAGGCGCGCGTTGCGGGAGGCCAGTCAGCGGCTCGCCACGTTGGAGCCGGGATCCGAAGCACACCGCCTCGTGGAAGCGAAAATCGCCCGGCGTGAAGCCCAGCTCCGCCAGCGGATCGAGGAAGTCAAAGGCGAGTTCCGCCGGCAGGAAGCCAGGATCTGCGATGCGACCTATGACGCTCTCGTCGACACGATGGCTCGATACACCAAGGTCCACGAGACGGCCCTCGTCCATCGTTCCGAACCGTTCCATGCTCCCGCGCAGTCGAACTAAACGCCTCAAGTGCGACCCCTCCTGCGCATACGATGCGGCTCTCAGACGTCGGTGCGCTGAAGATGAAAAACGTCAGGACAACGGCCACGCCGCCCAACCGGATGCCGTGAACGCCGAAGGCCGTCACCGCACCGAAGACTGCCGAGCAGGCGAGCAGCACGCTGATCCCAGTCGCGAAGCATTATTCGGCTCCTTCTCGCGGCCTCCGCCAGGTCATCTCCCGTTCTTCGTGAAAAGACAAGATCCGAGCCGATCGAATCTCTCAACCATGCGGCCGGTTGGATCCTGCAAGCCCAAAATGAGTTTTCAGGGCGTGGCTCTCGCGTTCTAGCCATCAATCCTGGCTTCCACCGGGCGAGCCCGGCGGGGGCCTAATCTACGAATGGTGAAACGTGATTTCGTCGATACCATAATAGCGGACCAGCCGACCGATACCACGACGGCAGGAAGGCTACTTGCTTTTGCAGCGAGGCGCGACTATTCTGCGGGCATTCGAATCACCTCTCCGCCCGACGGACGGAACATCATCACGGTATCTGGGTATCTGAGGGTACAATGAGAATGTCATGCAAATTGTGGAACGTGTGCGGCGTAATCATAACCATCGCCGGACTCTTGGGAATGGCATCGGATGCGACTGCCGGGGCGACGTTCTTCGTGGCCGGCAACGGCAATGACGCCTGGTCGGGCAAGCTGGCCGCGCCCAATGCAAAGGGCAACGACGGACCGCTGGCCACGCTGGCCGCGGCGAGAGACGCCGTCCGCAAACTCAAGGCTGCCGGGCCGCTGACCGAACCGGTTCGCGTGCAAGTCCGCGGCGGCGTCTACTACATCACCGAAACCCTTGCCTTCGGCCCCGACGATTCCGGTGCCGAGGATGCAGCCATCTCCTACGAGGCCTATCCGGGCGAAACGCCCGAACTGGTAGGCGGCCGGCGCATCGAGGGTTTCCAGCCCGCCACGGGAAACGTGTGGTCGGTGCAGCTACCCGTGGCGGAGAAGGACGAGTTGGTTTTCCGGCAGCTCTTTATCAATGGCCGCCGGCAGGTCCGCGCCCGATATCCCAACGTCGACCGCGAGGATCCCGTCCGCGGGGGATTCTTGTATGTGGCGAGCAGCCAGGGCGGCTTCGGCCTGTCGGTCAACAACATCCACAACCCAGGCGATTGGACACAGTACCGCATACAGATACCGGCCGCCGGAGATTACGTCTTCCACGTGTACTACGGGGCGCTCAACGCGCCGCACGGCCGAAACGATATGTCGGGGCGGACGACTCTGAGCGTCGACGGCGGCGAGCCGATCCCGCTGGTAGACCTGCCCGATACCGGCGGCTGGCCGGCCTCGCGCTGGGCCCGCGCGGCCACCGTTCGCCTGGAGCCGGGCGAGCGCATCTTGCGATGGCAGAACTTGCAGGGTGGCGGTCTCACCCTCGATGCCTTCGCCCTGTGCGATGATCCCAAGTGGGCGCCCTCGGGCTTACCCCTGCCCAGCGCGGCGGCCGGGCGGCACCTGGTTGTGTTTCAGGCCGAGGGCTTTGCGGCTTCTCAAGGCAGGCAGTTGAGCGTCGGCGGCGAGGGTGGCTCGAAGACCGAGTTCCACTATCGGCCGGGCGAGTTCAAGCCCTCCTGGGCCGAGGCGCCCGACGCGGAACTGCACATCTTCCAGTCGGGCTCTTGCCGCGCATTCAAGGAGATCCTCGCCATTAAGGCGGTCGATCCCGATACGCAGACGGTTACCGTCGCAGGGCCTGAGGCCGTGGCCGGTTTGCACACCGGCGACCGCTATTTCGTGGAAAACGTCTTCGAGGAACTCGACGCTCGCGGCGAGTGGTATCTCAATCCGTCGACGGGCGTCCTGTACCTCATCCCGCCCGATGGCTTCGATGACGCCTCCGAGGTGGTCGCCCCCGTCGTCAGACGCCTCATCGAGGTGACCGGCGCCAGCCATCTCCGCTTCGCCGGCCTGCTTGCGCGCAACACCGACTACACTCCCCAGGACGACTGCGGTGGCTACGGCATGGGCAACGACGGCGTGGTGTACTTCAGCGATGCCCACGACTGCGCCGTCGAAGGCTGCACCTTCACCGACATCGGCCGGTATGCCGTATGCTTCAGCGGCGGCGGCGACCATGTCGTGCGGCGCAACGATATTTCCCATAGCGCTCAGGGAGGTGTGCTGGTTCTCGGCAGCGCTCGCAATGTGATCATCGACAACTTCATCCACAACTGCGGCGTCATCTACAAGCACATCGGCGGCGTGGTGCTTCAGGGCAAAGGGACCGACGACAACCGCATCGCTCACAACGACATCCACCACATCTCCCGATACGGCATCACACTCAAGAGCGCGGGCCTGCGCAACACAATCGAGTTCAATCGTGTCCGTTGGACCAACCTCGAGACCTTCGACACGGGCGGGATCGAGGTCACCCAGCAAGACCGCGATCTGCAAAGCGGCAGCGTGATCCGAAATAACATCGTGGGCGACACCGCCGGCTGGTACGCTCAGGGGCCCGACAAGGAGGTTCGCATGTCGTGGGGGATCTATCTCGATTCTTTCGCGGGCGGCTACACGGTTGCCAACAACATCACCTACCGCAATTCCCACGGAGGCATCATGCTCCAGGGCGGCAAGGGCAATACTGTCGTCAACAATACCTTCGTCGACAGCGACACCGCCCAGGGATACTTTCCCAACTTCCAGGATAACTCTACCGGGCAGACGCTCCAGCGCAATATCTTCTACTACACCGATCCCGAGGCGATCTTGATCGCCGGCGGGAATCTGACACCGGAGGTCATCCGCGCCGACCATAACCTCTACTATTGCCCCTCCCTACAGACGCCGCGGATGCGGGTCCGAGGCATCACGTCCTATGCCCAGTGGCGGGAGCGGGGCTTCGACCGCAACTCGATCCTCGCCGACCCGCGGTTTGTCAATTCCGCCGCGGACGACTACTCGCTGCACCCCGACTCCCCCGCGTTCAGCCTGGGTTTCCAGGCCATCGACACCAGCCGCATCGGGTTGCTGACGCCGCGACAAGACAATCCCCGATGAACGGAGCTTGCCGAAAAGCCGAATGCGTTGCGTGATAACGATCCGTGACGGAGCCGGTTCCCACTCCGTGATTCACTCGCCGCGCAGGAGACCGGTCGCATGTGCCCGATGATTCGCATCCCCATCCTGTTGTTGCTCGCTCTCTATCTTCACGGTTCCACACTCGCGGCAGAAGCAGATCCCAACATCCTCTCCGTTCTCGTCCACGACCAGTCCCCCTTCGATTTGAAGGTCTACGATCCGAAGTCGCCCCTGGAGACCCCCGACCTCGACCGGCTGGCCGCGGAGGGCATGGTGTTCGACGGCGCGTACCATACGGGATCCTTCAGCGGCGCAGAGTGCTCACCTTCACGGCACATGATCATGAGCGAACGCACCGTGTGGCGTCTGCCCAACGCTCCCGGCGCCATCGACCGGGGGAAGTGCCCGCCGGAGCTGGAACAGCAGACGCTTCCGGCCGTTTTCAACCGTGCTGGTTACGCCACCAGTATAAGACAACGTTGATTCTTTCAAATTCGAGATATCGGTGCGCCGCCAAGTGTCAACCCCGTCTGCGCCGGCCTTTGCCATGGAAACGCCTGCTTGCCTGCACTGCGGCAGTCGCGACGCGATCGCGCTGATCGAGGCGCCGGATTTTTCGACTGCGGCCAGTCCGCCGCCACGATATGCGGTCGTCCGCTGCCGGCAGTGCGGCCTCGCGTTCACCAGCCCGCGGCCGGCCCCGGAAGCGATCGCCGGCGTCTATTCCGAGCATTACGGTCCGCACCAGGATCGCCAGGCCGGCGGTTCACGCCGGCGCCGAAGCGGATGGTCGCGGTGGATGGCAGTGCTGCGGGGCCGCCGGCAGGTTGCTTGGCAGGGCGACGGACGCCTATTGGATTTCGGATGCGGCGCAGGATCGTTTCTCCGAAAGATGTACGAGGACGGTTGGAGTGTGACGGGGCTCGACGCATCGCCGGCGATGGTCGAGCAAATTCGCCGGCGATGGGGATTGCGGGCGCTGGCCGGATCGCTGCCGCATCCCGAACTGCTGCCGGAAAGTCTCGATGTCGTCACCATGTGGCAGTCGTTGGAACACGTGCATCAGCCGCTTGACGTTCTTCGCGAGGCGCGGCGACTGCTGGCGCCGGGTGGGAAACTGATCGTTGCCGTGCCGAACATCGACAGCCGGCCGTTCCGCAGGTTCGGCGTCGATTGGTACGGCCTCGACCTGCCCCGTCATCTCACCCACTTCACCCCCGCGACGCTCCGCGGCATGGTCGAACGGGCAGGATTCCAAGTCGAGCGAGTTCGGATGGTGAGCCATGCGAGTTGGTTGCAGTCGTCGGCAGTCCGGGCAATGCAGCACGGCCGAGGCAGGCCTCCCGATCAACTGCTCACTTTTCGCTCGGTTTGCCGCCTCGTTGCGTGGTGGCAAGTCCTTTGCGGCTCATCCGACGCGATGACGCTCACCGCCCGCGTTGCCCCATCTTCATAAGGCGGCCTTCGATCGCAACTCGATTCGTTTAATCGCAACGGCCGGCGGCCTGCGCGAGACCTGCCGTGGCGGGCTTTGTCACCGCTGCGCGCGCAGACCGTCGGACGTTGCGGTTAAACGACTCACGACAACCATTATCCGCACGCCGCTCTCCCACACCACCTGCGAGAGCACTTGCTGGTCGCCGATCCCATTGGGGTTCTCCGCGACCGTTGCCGCGTCCGTCGCCTCACAATACCGCGACTGCCATCGCCGCAACAAACTCTCGACTTGCTGCGACTTGCGGAACAAGATCACGCCGGAGTTCAGCTCGGCCAACGCCGCCGGCAGTCCCGGCAGCCGGTACTGCTGCACAAACGCCTGCGTCATGCGTTCCAGCCTGACACGCGATTCAGAGTACGTCAGCCCTTTCCAGGCTGACACGGCGGTCCTGATCCTCAACCTGCCCCGACCAACCACCCGCCCCCAACCCAATCTCCGCATCCGGTCAGGCTGGAGAGCCTGACGTACGAGGCTGCACCCGCACGACGACCACGGTGACATCGTCCTGCGGCTCGGCGCGGCCGGAGAATCGGCTCACCGCGTCCTGGAGTTCCCGGACAATCGCTTCGGCCTCTCGATGGAGGTTCTTCCGGACCACCTCGAGCATCCGATCCGTCCCAAAGTAATCACCGTCCTGGGATTGCGCCTCCTGCACGCCATCCGTGACCAACAAGACCACGTCGCCGGGTTCCAGGCACACGGGCCCCCGAACCGGAAAGCTGGCCTTCGGTTGGATCGCCAATGGCAGCGAGGTGCTGTCCAGCACGGCCTTGACGTCGCCGGTCTGATTCAAGACATACGCGGAGGGGTGGCCGGCGCTGGCATAGCTCAGCATGGCAGTCGCCAGGTCGAGCCGAATGAAGACGAGCGTGACGAATTGACCCTCTCCGATTTCCCTGGAGAGGATCGAGTTGGTATGCATCAGGATTTCCTCGACGCTGACGTGATCCTCTCCAAAGGACCGCAGGTGGGCGCTGGTCGATGCTGTCAGCAGCGCCGCACTGACGTCGTGCCCGCTGACGTCTCCGACGACAATGCCCAGGGCGCCGTCGGGCAGCCAGAGATAGTCGAAATAGTCTCCTCCGGCAAACTCCGCCGGTATGACCTTTCCGGCGATGTTGAACCCCGGTGTCGCCGGCGGTTCTTGCGGCAACAGGTGTTGCTGGATCTTCTGAGCGGCAAGCAGTTGCGCCTCACGGTGGCGCAGTCGCTCTTCGGACCGCCTGCGCTCGGTCACATCGATATGCGAACCTGCCATCCGGTAAGGCGAGCCGTTCTCGTCGCGAAGAACCGCCCCGCGGGCGATAATCCATCGATATGTGCCATCCTTGTGCCGCAAGCGGTGCTCCAACTCATACTCCGAAGTTTTCCCTTCCAGGTAGTCGCTAATCGTCGCTAACGCGCGCTGGCGATCGGCGGGATGGAGCCGGCTCTCCCATTCGAGGTAATCATCTTGGATTTCTTCCGGCTCATATCCGAGCATACTCTTCCATCGCGGGGAATAATGCACCTGGTTGGTGCGCAGATCCCAATCCCAGAGGCCCGCGGCCGAACCTCGAACGGCGAGTTCGAATCGCACCTCGCTCTCCCGCAACGACGCCTCGGTCCGGCTATGTTTAATGATTCCGGCCAATGCACTGGCAACGGCGGCGAGAAATCCTTCCTCCTCCGCGCTGTTGCGGTGGCCCTCTTTCACGTACAGCGTCATCACACCGAGCAGGTCATCGCCCGACATGATCGGCACACAGTAATGCCCGTGAGGGTGCATGCCGGCGTATTGGATTTCGTGAAGCGGATCGACGCTGCTGACGAAGACAATCTGGCGACTGGCAGCCGCCCGGCCGCACAAGCAACGGCCGAAAGGCACGTTGGCGCATGAGGTCAAGACGGGGTCGGAGAGACCTCGCTGGGCCGCCATGACCAGCACGTCGGTGGCACCGTCGACAAAGAAGATCGCCCCTTTCGATTCCAGTTCGATCCACTCCACGGCGAAAAGGAGATCCAGCGCTCGCTCCAGTTGTTCGCGCAACGGAATCGGCTCCAGCGCCAACTCCAACAGCGCTGTCAAGGTTGCCTGAACCTGGAGATTGAGTTGCAGCGTCTGCTCCAGCCGTTTCCGAGAGCTGATGTCGCGAACGGCCGCCGCGACCAGCACTTCGCCGTCGGTTTCGATCGGGCTGAGGCTGATCTCCGCCGGAAACTCTTCGCCGTTTTTTCGGCGGGCTAACAGGTTCGTGCGCTGGGCCATGGAGCGGGCTGCGGGATTCGCCGCGTATTCGGCACGGCGCTGGGCATGGCCCTGGCGAAAGGACTCGGGCACGAGCGTCTCAATCGGCTGCCCGATCAGTTCCTGCCGCGTCCATGCGAACATGCTTTCTGCCTGGGCGTTGGCCAGTACAATAGTTCCTTCGCGGTTGACGATAATCATGGCGTCCGGCGCCGATTCCAGCAGCCGTTGCAGACGGTTCTCGACGCGCTTGCGCCAAGTGATGTCGAAGTTGATTCCCTGGAAGCCGCGGACCCCGCCGTCAACGCCCAGCAAAGGCGAGGCTTGACCGTGGACCCAGGTCGTCTTGCCTGCCGGCGACCGCATACGGTATTCGAGATTCCACATGGCTCTCGATTCAACTTCCGCATACCAGCACTGGGCGACCCTCTCTCGATCTTCCGGGTGAATCGCCGCTTTCCACCCGCTTCCCATCGCTTCCTCGGCGGCCATTCCCGCCATTTCGCACCAACGGCGGTTGACATACGTGCATTGTCCATCCGCGTCGGTCAAGTAGATGCCGGCCGGCGTATGCTCCACCATCGCCTGAAAGCGGCGGATGCTCTCGAAGTAGAGCCATTCGTCGGTTTCGCCGGAGATTGCCGTTTTGGCATCACCGCAATCACAGCGTGAGGACTGGCACCGCGGACAGACGGCTCCACCGCGGGAGACGCGATCGGCACATGCCTCGAAAAAACGGTCTCGACGGTAGGTAAGTGCGCGATCTTCCATGCGACAGCACCGACTTCTAGCTTCCGGACGGTTTTGAATCGCCCGAATGCACTAAGACATCGGCCGCGAGGATGAAGAGGAGGCCTAACGAACGATTTGCGCCCCGACAGTACCACTGTCGGTAAATCATCGCGACTCTCTCGCATTGGGCAAGACCTGCGGATATCCTCGGTCTCAGCGGAGCCTGATTAGCGGCATGATCCCAGAACCGCGGCCGGGTAGGATCGGGGGCGGCTTCGCCGAGGAAGTGAGCACCCGGCGACGCGCCCAACTCGCTGCGACGTCTGCCGGGTACCCCCAGCCGGCGATGCAAAACGGCCGCGATTTGCGGCAAGTTGAGCCGGAATGAGCCGCACATGTCGCCCCCCGATACATGCCGGAGGCAAGCGGAAACCGCGAGGTCAGACTGCTCGCTTTTCGATGGTTAGCCGTCCGCTGACATTTGCCCGTCTTTTGCCTGACAATGTCTGAATCACGCACCGGACACTTTACCCGGCGCGATCGCCGATCGTTCATGCTCCGCCGGCGGCAACTCGAACCCCAACACCAGTCTCCCTTTGCGACAGCGACGATGAATCCTGCTTGACCCGCTGCAATTCCTCCTCATCGGGCCTCTCGCCGGCGTGGAGATAGAAAACCCAGCCGTCCGGATGGCTCGCAGTCACGCTGGCGATCCACTCCTCCAAGGCATCGTGCTTCGAGTCCAAGGCTTCGTCTAAACCTGCCGCCCCGGATTTCTTTGGTAGCACGTCCACATTCCTCGTCGGCACAACACCAGTAATCACGAGAACCTCCTTTGGAGTGCGTGTGACTTGTCACCACTTTCTTTCTGTGTACCTTTCCCTCTTTCCCTTTTTTCCTTCTTCCCTCTCTCGTTTACCGCGTCATCTTTGCCCTCACAAACAGAAAGAAGCTGATTCGCTTTCTCGCGCTGGCGGTCCTCTTCCGCTTGGATTCGATGAAGAAATGGCGCCTGGTGCTCTGGCATCAGTCGGCGCGCGCAACCAAGTGTCGGCGAGGTGCCTGTCCCCGTTTTTGAACCATGCCAGTTTTTTGGGCTAGGGGATGAGGAGAAGGTCGGCAGGGAGGCGGGGCGAGGGAATTATTCGCCAAGTCGACTTTTCTGATCTATTGGTTGGGCGAGACCCCGGGGCGTAAGCAGGCAGTGGCGGAGGGTTTATGTTGGAGGGCGTGCGCGCAAGTTGGCACCGGCCGAAAGTCGGGTGTCTAGAAACTCAGGCAGCCTGTTCAAGATACACAGTAGCGAATTGTTGACGGAGTGACGTGAATGAGATATCGCGTTCCCCGACTTCTTTACGGAGTGTCTGAGGTGGCGCCAAGTCGTTGGCCGTCGAGTTGGCAGCGCAACTGGACGACCTGAGCGGGTGCGCCATCGGCGAGCATTATCGGCTTTGTGCAAACGCAGTCGTAGCGAACCGACGGCGATTGGCGACGCGGCTCGCGGTGCTGCAAGTCATTGAGACCCTCGGACGAAGGCTACGGAAGCGAAAACTAAAGTAGTAAGTTCCGGTCTGACCCCGAATGCTTGCAGACCCCGACTGCTTGCACGACTGCTTGCAGTGCGTGCGACGATTGGCAGCGGCGGTTGTGGTGCCCAAGTTGGCGATTTCTCAAATCCGAGGGTAGATGGGCACCACGCGCTTCTGGGTGGCAAGGAAGACGCATGGAGCATGGAGCACGGAGTTCCGAGTTCGGAGCAAGGACCGCGCTGGGCGTTTCTGGCGGAAAGGGACCGCGATCCCTTCCGGCGACCGGCCGGAGAACGCGAATCATCAATCGAATTGCCAATGAGCTGCCTGAGCCGGGCCGCGCAAGCGGCGGAATCCGGCTGTGGGGATGGACGTGATCGTGTGTCCACTACTGTTGTCTGAGCATGGTCGATGCGGCGCGATCTGTCAAGGAGTTTTTTGGGCCAGGGGATGAGGAGAAGGTCGGCGGGGAGGCGGGGCGAGGGCGTTTTTCGCCAGGGCGACTTTTCCGGGTTTTTGGTTGGGCGAGACTCCGGGGCGTAAGCTGTTGGTGGCGGTGGGTTTACGTCGGAGGGCACGCGCGCAAGTTTGCACCGGCCGAAAGTCGGGTAGAGCACCGCTTCAATGGGGCCGCGACTTTTCAGCCGCGGAAAGAATTGTTCGTGCAATCTCATGAATTTCAGCAACTGCTGCTTCAATGGGGCCGCGACTTTTCAGCCGCGGAAAGATCGACGTTGACTGTTGCCATTAGCTCACCGTTGCGACGCTTCAATGGGGCCGCGACTTTTCAGCCGCAGAAAGTGGGCGAATATCTCCTGTTCCGTTTGCCGGA
>JAAYEH010000631.1 GCA_012728855.1 Rhodopirellula sp.
ATGATTCAAGTGAGTCACATCCATCTTATGCTCCGCCGTCTGACTCCCGTGCAGCGTCCTGCCTTCCATTATGCCACCCCGGCGTAAGCACCCGAAAACAAGGCTCAACTTTCCGGATAGACTCTAAATGATGCGCGAGGGCGCAACTCTGTCTATGTTGCCAAGATTACGCAGAGTGCGCGCTGGCCCTGGATGCCTCCTTGGTTGTCCCTATTGCGACGGCGTTACCGGCACCGATTTATGTTTGCCGTCCGAATTGTGAATGGCGACGGGGATCGCCACCGCCGCAGCGACAATGCCGGCCAACAGCCACGGATTGACAAGACAACACTTCAATTGGCTCCGAACGGCGTCTTCACCGTCGACCACCAGGGCTCCCTGCTGCGCCGAAGGCGGCGCGGTTCCCGGCGCCCAGACGCGAAAGGTTCCTCGCCCCTGGGACGCCTGCAGATGATAGATCCCGCCGCGAATCCCGCTGAAAGCGAAGTAGCCGTTGGCGTCGGTCTTTGCCGCGCCTAGATCCTGTTGTCCGCTGCGCAACACCACCGGAACCGCATTCTGCGGTCCGCCGGCAGTATCGACGACTTGGCCCACCAGGATGCCTCCCTCGCTTAACCGCACGTCGACAACGGTCGGCGACGGGCCGCCGGCCGCCGCAACGACGCATTGCGGCAGGCAGAGTCCTACCGTGGCCAGCAGAGTGGCCGCCCAGCAGATAGTTTTCATTGTCAAGGTTCTCCTACGTCGAAGACAACGTTGCGCGCGGTATAGTAACCAGAACGCCCGAGGAGAATAAGGCCAATTCCGCCGAATCGGGCATGGTTGAAAAAATGTCCGCCGACGGCGGTACATCGGAGATCCCGCTTGCCGAGCGGAACCCTGCCGGACCGCTGTACGACCGCCCAACCGATTGCTGCAATGGGCGACGGATCCCTAATACCGGTCGCGTTCCCGCTCGGCAAGCGACGTTTTCTCGCTGCTCAGATCCCGCTCGGCAAGCTGGATCTACTGGGGGCGACCTGGGCACAGCCAAGAAATGCCAACGGGCGGGAAGCACGCGCGTGCCGCCCGCCCGGTGGTGGGGTTGTTCGGTACGTGGCTGTCGTTCAGTCGATGTCGCTGGGGGTAACCGGTGCCGGCGGCGGGTTCCTGTCGCGATCGGAAGACGAAATCGCCACGGGTATCGCCACGGCAGCGGCGATAACTCCGGCAACGACCAGTGGGTTGCACATCCAGCAGGGCAGGCATCCCAACTGGCCGCGTGTGACATCCTGGCCGGCGACAACCAGAGCGCCTTGCTGAGCATTCGGCGGGGCGGTGCCGGGCGACCAAGTGCGGTAAGCGCCATGGCCTTCCGCCGCAACGACCTGATAGGTGCCGCCGCGGAGTCCGCTGAAGGCAAAATACCCGTTCGCGTCGGTCTTGGCCGAGCCAAGCTCCTGCTTGCCTCCCAGGAGCGAAACTGGTTGGTCTTTCTGTGGAACACCGGCCGTATCGACCACCTGTCCAACCATCACCCCTCCGTCCTGCAGGGCGACGTCGGTGATAGGCTTCCCCTGCGGCAACTGGGCGGCCACGGCGCACTGCGGTAAACAGACTCCCACGGTCGCGAGCACTACCGCCAATCCTTTGATCATATTCATTGACTTCATTGGTGGATCCGTCCCAAAAGCAAGAGTAAAGACGCGTTTCCAAGCTCGTATGCGTTGATCTCGTCCCGCAGCCGGCAGACAAAGTGGATGGCCTCGGGCACGCAAGGGGCGAGTATTCATCCTATCGGCAGTGGCGAACTACGACTGGAGAAAAGAATCGGAATAAATTGGCTAAATCGGCGTTCAACGCTTCCAAGATTGGAAGTGCGCCCCGAAACGCCGGTCGCAGTCGGGAAGACGGGCTCGCAATCGCGAACTGAGGATCCCCGGCGGGGCGTGGTTTTGAATGTCTGCCAGATATCGGACCAGTTCATCATGGGCAAGATAGGGACCGTGGAGCATGAAATGAACCCACGCCCAACTGTCGCGGTATTCTGCCCCACCCATGTCGCTGACGTCCGATTTCTTCTCCAGTTTCTCGAGCCGCGGGGTGATTCCGAATCTCGCCAGCCACCGCACGGCCCCCAGATGCTGATTTTCAAACGCTCGTTGTTCCCGCTGGACCTCGAAGTACTCCGCCAGCCCCTCGTCGAGCCAGAGGGGAACGACGGGGAGGGTAGCGTGAAGGAGGGCATGGGTACACTCGTGCCGAAGGTCGACCTCGATCTCGCGGCTCCAGTAGGCGAGGACCATTCCCCGTCCGCCCGTCTTCACATAAAGGGCCCGTCGGTAGGGTATTCCCGGAAGGTGGCGCGACAGCGCTTCGCGGTAGCGCCGCTCATTGCGAAACAGATACAGTTCGACAGGCTCCGACGCCGGTCGCACGCCAAGATGGTGGTTGAGGTCGCTTTGCAGCAGTTCCAACTGCGTAAAAAACGGATCGAGTTGAGCCAGATCGAAGTCGGCTCGGCAGACGAACGGCCCCAATGTCCGCTCGTCGCGCCAGCCATCGGTTTCCGCCGCGGTTGCCTCACAGCACGCAACAACCGCAAGCCAAACCCCGGCGGCAAGACGACCGCCATGTGTGCCGTCTTGCATCAGCCCGCCTTGCGTGAGGTGAACCAGCGGGCGATTCCCTGACGCTGAACGCGGGTTCGACCTCTGGGAATGGGGCGATCGGCAACCAGAAGCGAGGGGTTATCGCAGCACATCGCGCACGCCGCCTTATGGCCGGCCAGTTCGGCCGCCCGCTCGAACGCGCGGCGCAAAAGCGGTCGCCGCGATTTCGGGCCGTGAGCGTCGGTCGCCAGGAAATGAACCAGTCCGCGGGAAAGGAGACGCTCGGCCATCGCCGTCATCGGTGGACCGAAGGTTCCTATGAGGCTCCCGGCCGTCACCTGCATCAGACAGCCCGCATCAACCAGCGATTCCACCACCTGCGGTTGCGCCAGCAGGCCCAGATTCCGCTCCGGATGCGAAAGGACGCCCACCAGGCCGGCGCCCTCCAATTCCGCGAGCAACCGATCCAGCGGTACGTAGAGTTCGTGCGGCAACTCGAGCAGCACGTAGCGGGTGCGTCCGCCCAAGGCCAATACTTCCCCCTTGAGCACCTTGGCGACCATTTCCGGTTCAATTCGCACGTCGGCGCCCGGCAGCACACGCAACCGAATGTCTTCCTCGTCGAGCCGCGTTTGGAGTTCTCCTACCAGCCCCAGGATGGTTTCCGCACGATTGTGGCGGTAATTGCCTAATTGGTGGGGTGTCGCCACGATTGTCGCAATGCCATCGTTGGCAGCCATCCGGGCCATGGCCAGCGACTGGGACCAATCGGCCGCGCCATCGTCGATCCCCGGCAGCAAGTGGCAATGGATGTCCACAAATCGTTCGGGACTTGGCACGGAATCTCCTTCAGACGCCGACGACGCCGCGTCAAGCGGCCTTATTGCGTTGGTGCTGGAAGTGACGGACCTGGCTTGCAGGTGGCGGACTATTCATCTCGTGGGTTGGGACGGCGGACCGCGTTCGAGGTGCAATCCGCAGAGTGGGCGGTTGGAGTTGTTTTCCAATGGTTGAAAACCACGAGACAACGAATCTCTCGTAACAATGATGGCACCTCAAAGGCACCAGCAAGGCGCAGGAAAGCAGAATCCCTTTCCACCCCGAAACTTTGCGCGGATATGCCTTGTCAGACCAACAGTAACGGCACTTCATCGCGTCGTCTCTCCGTCAGAGTGGACAAGCCCGTCGAGGCTCATTGCCGCCGTGTCTCCCGTCACAAGCCGTGAACTAAGCTTGCGTAGAGTAGGCACGGGGTACGGATGAGTCAAGAGCAAGTAGATGACGTCGAAAGGAAGGTGTCTTCTTGGCCGAAGGCCATCTTCACTGGTATGAGAACCGCAAGATCCAGTGCGTTGGCGACGGGTGAGTATGGCCGTCGGCCAGAAGCGACTTTGATGTTATCCCTCAATATGGGGTGATGCCCCGCGCTACGGTGACGGGGGCCTTCGGCCAGAGAAGGCCACACAAACACTTTGTACAATGGGCAGATAAGATGCCTCTCAGTGTCCACTTCCGCGCGCGATTCGGTCGTTGCCGCCCTTCCTGCTTCCTGCTCCGCGCTCCCTGCTCCCTGCTCCCGGCTCTGCTGGCTCTCCCGCTCTGTACGCCGCTTGCCGCACAGGAGCCGCTTTGGAACGAAACCCCTCGCCCGCACCGAGGCATCCAACACGACCTGCCACCGATTCCGCCCAAACCTTCTTTGCCGCTGCCTCGTTTTCACCAGGACAACATCCTGCCGAACCGGCTCCAATTCAACACCATTGCGAAGGAAAACATGCCGCGAGAGAATTTGCGGCCGTGGAACCTGGAAAACCATGCCTTTCTGCTCGACACAATCGTGCTGAATTCAATCCGCCCGCGACCCCTCGTGGAGACACCGCTCGCTCCCCCACGCCTGCCGCACGAGACCTTGCCGGCAAAACCGCGGATTTATCAAGGCTCGATGATCTTCCTGCCGCCCCTTCCCTCTCCAACCATGATTCACAAGGAAAGGCCGCAATTCCAGGGGGCTGACCCCCGACCGGATCACCGTAGAATCCTTGGGTGGTGATGCCAGGGAAGCGAATTGCCCGGCACCCGTCGGTAGACTACCATGAGACCAGCGGCGCGGGAGCGTTCAATTGCCGCGCGATGCATCTGCCGCATAGTATTCACTCGCTCCGGGGAGATCCACAATGAAGCGTACTATGATGGTTCTGGCGTTGCTCGCGGCCTTCTGCCTGCCGGCGCCCGGATGCAGGAAGACCGCCTCACCCGATTCGGTCTCGGGGAAGTCCGGTCCGCCTTCGCAAGCCGAAATCGAAGCGATGCGATCGGCGCACCTGGAAGCCGCCGAAGCGGCGAGAACGGGAGAACCCGCCGCGCAGCAACAGAAGCAGTGACGGACCACGGACACATCCGTATCTCCAGCGATGAGGAGTTGACACCATGAAATCCGAATCCAGACTCGGCTTCACGCTGGTGGAACTGCTGGTAGTTATTGCGATTATCGGGATACTGATCGCCTTGCTGTTGCCGGCTGTTCAGGCGGCTCGCGAGGCGGCTCGCCGTTCTCAATGCACCAATAACATGAAGCAGCTTGGCGTGGCGCTGCACAATTACCATTCCTCTTACAACGTCTTTGTTCCGCTCGGCATCGACTTTGGCTGGGGGGTCGTTTGCTACGGCCCCGAATCGCCCGCCAAAATGGCCAAGAACACCAACGGGCTTGTCCTCTTACTTCCGTTTCTGGAACAACAGGCCATCTACGATCGACACGACTTCCTGCAATGCAGCTCGCATTCTCACGGCGCGTGGGCGAACTATCCGTCTTCGGGGTCGTGGTGGAATAGCACCGCGCCGAACGTGGCCGGCGATGCCGTCGCCAGCGGCAACGCGGATCTGGCGACCCAACCGCTCGCCGCCTTGACCTGCCCCTCCGACGCCTACAGCCCCTGGTACGGCGGCTGGATCGTCAAGGATGGTTACAGCCGAGACGTCTATAAGACCAACTACGATTTCTCCGCATCGCGGAACCCCTGTTTCGATACGAGAAATGCAAGTCCCCGGCCTCGCGTTTTCGGGGAAAACGGCAACACCGGCTTCGCGCATATCACCGACGGCACCAGCAACACCGTGGCGATGAACGAGACGACGCATTGGTGCGCCGAAGGGCTGCCGCCTGTCTGGGGGCTCCGCTACTATACGATGACCGGCGCCGACCTGGCCGTGTGCAGCTACTGCTCGCAGGACTGCGGCATCAATGTCTGGACCATCGAGCCGGGCTGCTCGTGGATTACCGGCAACGATCGCATCGCCGTCCGCGGGCGCACCTCCAACTACGGCATGGCCGGCAGCTTGCACCCCGGCGGCTGCAACTCGCTGCTGGCCGACGGCTCGGTCCGCTTCCTGTCCGAGACAACGGAGTTCACTGTCCTTACTGCCATCTCGACGCCCCAGGGAGGTGAAGTGGCAACGGTGCCTTGAGCGTGGATCGGGCGCCATTGGTCTTAACGCGGCTGAGCCGCAACCCGATTCGTTCGCAACGGCCAACGGCCTGCGCGGGATGTGCCGTGGCCCGGTTTAGTGGCCCTAAAAAAAGGCTCCTCAGCAGAATTCGTGGGTGAATTCCAGGCCAGTGGTGCTTCCGACAAACCTCATTCTGCCCACGAATTCTGCAGAGGAGCCTAAAAAAAACGGGGACTGGCTCCGAGTCAAACATCCGAGCAAGTTGCATAGACGGTACGCACAAAGATCTTAGCGCACCACCATCAGCGTGAACGGATAGACGTAGGCCTGCAGCATCACCACCAGGCCGACCAAGGAGGCCAGCACGAGGCTGTGGACCAGGACACGCCGCAAGATCTGTCCTTCGTGGCCATAGAAGTTCGTCGCCGTGCTGGCAACCACAATGCTCTGCGCGTCGACCATCTTGCCCATCACTCCGCCCGAACTGTTGGCCGCGGCCATCAGCGTGGCGCTGACGCCCGTCTGCTCGGCGGTGATCTTCTGCAGACTGCCGAACAACACGTTCGACGCCGTGTCCGACCCGGTCAGTGCCACGCCCAGCCACCCAAGCAAAGTGCCGAAGAACGGATACAACACACCCGTCTTGGCCAGGGCCAATCCCAAGGTTGCGTCCGTCCCGGAATACTTCGTGACGTATCCCAGGGCCAGCATGGCGGCAATCGTGACCAGGGAATAGCGGACACGAACCAGCGTTTCCAGGTACGTCTTCGCCATTTCCCGCACTGAGAAACTCATCAGTACTCCGGCCAGCAGCGCCGCCACGAGGATTCCTGAGCCGGTGGCGGAGAGCCAGCCGAGCTTGTAGACGGCATCTTCCGGCCTGGTCGGCGCCGAGGGGCTCGGCTGCGGCGCGACCGGATAGCCGCGCAAGACAACCTCGTGCAGATAGGGCACTTCAAAATGTGGCTCCGAGACGGCATTCAACCCTCGTTTCACCTGAGGCAATCCCCAGACGAAAATCACCGCGGTGAGGAGAATCCAGGGCGCCCATGCCGCGACTACTTCCCGCCGCGTCGCCGCGGTCGGCGATTCCGAGTCCGATCGACCTTCGCCGGCCGGCTCATCCAGTCGCCGGGGCTGCCAGAACCTCAGCAGCAGAATCAGGGCTGCCATCGAAGCGATCGCTCCCACCACATCGACCAGCCAGGGGCCGTGGAAATTCGACACGGCGAACTGCGCGGTCGAAAACGCCAGACCGGCAGTGAGCGCCGCCGGCCAGATGCCCAACACGCCGCGAAAGCCGCTATATGCCCACACCACCCAGAACGGAACGATCAGTGAAAACAGCGGCAACTGCCTGCCGATCATGGCCGACAACGCGTGCAAATCGATCCCGGTCACGCCCGACAACGCCAGGATCGGCGTTCCCAAGGCGCCGAAAGCAACGGGGGCGGTATTGGCGATCAACGACAGGACCGACGCTTCCAGTGGCTTAAACCCAAGCTGGATCAAAATGGCCGCCGTGATCGCCACGGGCGTACCGAAACCGGCCGCCCCCTCAAAAAAAGCCCCCAGGGAAAAAGCGATCAGAATCAACTGAATCCGCTTGTCCGGCACGAACGAGCCGAGGTGCTCGCGAAGAACGGCGAAGGAACCTTTTTTCACCGTCAACTGATACAAGTAGATCAAATTGAGGATAATCCAGCCGATCGGCATCAGCCCGTACGCGGCGCCGTAGCCCACCGCAGCCAGCGCCGGCCGGACGGGCATCCCGAAGGCCAACAGCGCCACGGCCAAGGCAACGCCCAACCCCAGCAGGGCCGCAAGATGAATCCGCATCTGAAAAATGCCGATCGCTCCCAACAACACCACCAAAGGCAACGCCGCGCACGCGGTCGAGAGCAGCGGGTTTCCCAACGGATCGTAGTTTTGTGTCCACTGCATGGCGGCGGAGGGGGAGGGGAGCAGGGAGCAGGGAGTATTGGAGTATTGGAGTATTGGAGTATTGGAGTATTGGAGTATTGGAGTATTGGAGTATTGGAGCAGGGGGCAATGTCCTTATCGACGCGCTAAGCTAAATCCATCACTCCACCAGTCCGCCATTCCACTCGCTGCTCCCTGCTCCCCACTCCCCTCAGCTACACTTCGACTCGTCCAGATAGCTCGACAGCGTCGGCAGCAACTGCTTCACATCTTCTTCGAGTCGGGGGAGGATCGCCTCGGCCTCGTCGAGGCGGCCGGACTTGGCAGCCGCCTCCATCTTGCGAGCGCGATCCGATGCGGAGGTCGGTCCAAAGCACCGCAAGGAGCCCTTCAGCGCGTGCGCCGCCCGCTGGAGCGTCGCTGTATCTCTCTCGGCAACCGCCTCATGGATCTCCGCCAGCAGCCCAGGGGCCTCTTCCAGCGCGGACTGAATCAGGCTACAAAGCAGCGATTCGTCTCCTCCGACGGCTTCGAGGGCGCCGTCGCGGCTCAACGGCGACGAACGACGCGGCACGTTGGTCGGGGCATCGAGCCGACCGAGGTTGGTCAGCACCGCTTCCAGCGTGCGGAGAAGTTGCTCGGCGCGAATCGGCTTCGAAACGTAATCATCCATCCCCGCGTCAAGACACCGTTGGCGATCTCCTTGCATCGCGTGCGCCGTCATGGCGATAATCGGAACGTGCCCGGTTCCCTTTCCCTCCTCTTTGCGAATGGCGGCAGTCGCCTCCAATCCGTCCATTTCGGGCATTTCGACGTCCATCAGCACGGCATCGAACGTCTCCGAGGCCAAAGCGTCGAGCGCTTCTTGGCCGTTGGCGGCGACGCGGACGCGATGACCGTATTTTTCGAGAAGACCGACCGCCAGTTTCTGGTTGACGATACTGTCTTCGGCCACCAGGATTCTCAAAGGCGGGAGAACGTGTTTTTCCTCCCGCGGACTCGCCCAGCCCTCGGTGTCTTCCAGGACGTTTACGCCCAGCGACATCCCGATGGCGTCGAATAGCTCTGACTGCTTGACCGGCTTGGTCAAGTACGCCGCGATGCCCAGGTTCTGCACTCGTTTGGCATCTTCAGGCCGCGGTCCGGAGGTGAGGAGAATCAGGGTCGTATCCCTCAATTCCCCCTTTGCGCGGACCCATTCCGCCAGCGTAAAACCATCCACCGAGGGCATCTGCACGTCGGACAGCAGCAACCGGTACGGTTCGCCCTTGGCCCGAGCCTCGTTCAAACATCGGATCGCTTCGGCCGCGCCGCCCACGCCGACGGGCCGCATCCCCCAACTTTCCACCATCTCTTCCACGATGCGACGATTGGTGGCGTTGTCGTCGACGACCAACACGCGTAGACCCTGAAGGGAAATCGGGTCGGTGATCCGCATCCCCGGTTGCCTCGCCGGCGCCCGCTGGAATCGGGCCGTGAAGTGGACTTGCGTTCCTTTGCCCGGCTCGCTCTCCGCCCAGATCCGCCCACCCATCAGTGCGACCAGCCGCGAACAGATGGCAAGCCCCAGCCCCATTCCTTCGTGTTGTCGGGTTGCCGATCCATCCGCTTGCGTAAACGCCTGGAAGACCACGTCGAGTTTGTCCTGGGCAATGCCGATTCCGGTGTCGGCGACGGTGAAATGCAGAACCACCTCGCGATCCGTCTTCGATTCGCGCCGCACCTCAAGCACGACCTCGCCGTCTTCGGTGAATTTCACACCGTTGCCCACTAGGTGAACGATGATCTGCCCGAGACGCACGGGATCGCCCACCACGGATTCGGGCACACCGGTTTGGATCCGGCAGGCCAACTCCAATCCCTTGTCGTAGGCTCGCCGCGAGAGCGATTTCATCGTATCGCCGATCCGCTCGCGAAGGCTGAATGCCGTGCTGTCCAACTCAAGCTTGCCCGCTTCGATATTGGAGAAATCCAAAACGTCGGTGATCAGCGCCAGCAGCGAATCGCTGGCGTCTTGAACGACCTCGAGATACTCCCGTTGCTGCGCGGTCAGTTCCGTGTCGAGCGCCAATTCGGTCATCCCGAGGATCGCGTTCATCGGTGTACGGACTTCATGGCTGATATTGGCCAAAAAGTCGCTCCTGACGCGATTGGCCGTTTCGGCCGCCTGCCTGGCCGAGGCCGCCTCGCGATTGGCTTCAGCCAACTCCGCCGTCAGTTCCCCGACCCTCGCCTCCAGCGACTCACGCTGGTCTTCGGCACCGGCGACCAAAGCCTTCAGCCGCCGAGTGCGAACCTGCTCGATCGCTGCGAAAACAGCGGCAACCAACAGCGCCAGCATGAGGCCCCCGACCGTCAGATTCGTCGCCCAGCCGCGGTCGAGAATCACCGCCCCGAAGATCAGGGCGAAGATCACGACAGCGACCGAAATCCATGCCGCGATACCTCTCACGGCGAACCCCTTTCACCAATATTCTGGCAGTGCGCCAACCGGACTGCGATCCGCCGAATCGTCCGACAGGCAAATGACGTCGGGACGACCGCGCAGACGCCTTCCACACTGCCCCGAGTTTAATGCCGCCAGCGGGCCGATGCAATCCATACGGACCGAGATGCTGGCACTTGCGGCTGATCAAACCCCCCTCGACACACCTACTGCCGGTAAGTGCGGCAGTTGGTCCTTCGCGGATCCTTAGGGGCTCGGTTTGTATTGCCGGTCTGGCGTCGGCGCGTTTTCTTCCAGCGCCGAGGCCATTGCCTGCAGCATCCGGCCGAGCCTGGCATAGTCGCCGGGACGCATCGGCGATTCAAAGTGGATTCGTGCCGTGACAGGCTCTCCCCGTTCATCGAACGAGAATGTTACGCGGACCCCCTCTTTGTCTACCTTACGCGGTTCTGACGCCGTCCAATGAACCAAACCGCCGACCAGTTTCCTTGCTTCATTGGCACCGGAGACCCTCGCCTGAATTACTTCCGTCGATTCTTGCCCGTCGGACCGACTCTCGTCCGCCGAGTCGCGGGCGTCTTCCGCCACCGGTCGCAGCCAACGCCGATCGCGGAGCAATTCGTGGACTGCGCTGAGGCAATAGAAGGCGTTTTTGTGGCCTCCTCGCGTGAGATCGTGTCCTGCGAACGGACCGCGCAGTCTGGCCTTGATCTCCTCGCGGGCAATGGCATCCCGTCCCAACCATCCCAAGCTGTCGCGGCCGCCGACGCCCGCACCCGCATAGGCGTCAATGGCCAGTTCGCGGAGCCGATCCGTGTAGGTATTTCCATCTCTGCGGCACTCCGCCAGAGCTTCAACGAGGCAATCGCTATCGTCCAGCACACCGAGAAAGCGCAGCAAAAAGAGCGTCTGCTTCGGCTGGGTGATCCCGTGATCCTCCAGCCACTGAGTCGACACGGGCCGCTGCAGCCTGACTGTGCGGACCGCTTGCAGCGCGAGTTCAGCATTACCCGGATTCACCTGGGGCAGCAGAACCGTTTCTGGACGCTTACGATCGGCCACCGAAAGACCACCGACGCTAAGATGTTGTCATATCATCGTTTAACCGCAGTGCCCAACGGGTAACCGTTCGCGGGGCGGGCGGGGACTGGTCCATTTTTCGGCGGCTCAACGCATTTTGGCAGCAAAGACACTGGCCGAAAACATGGACCTGTCCCCTTCCTCCCCGCGCCGAGAACGGTTACCCCACGGGCCGCGCGATCTTCGCCAGCCTGTTGGGTTGCCGCGCCCCTCGGCCGCTGATCGAAGCTCCCGTCATTTCCCGCCGCAAGCGTGGTTCGTCGGGCACTGCGGGTAAACGACCTTCCCGAGGCATTGTCTTTTATAACTTATCGCGTTATGACGCATATCGCAAGACGGGCTCTTGCAGGGGGGAGGCCGCCTGCTTCGTCCCGCTCCTGCCTCGATAAGGCCGTAATATCCGGAGAATACTCGTTCCGATGCCTCCGGTCGCCAATGGAGTCTTAGTTATGAAGATCCCATCGGCTGTTTATGAAACGTTATAAGCACTGCCGTTGTTCATAATCGGGGGCGTGCGTTATCTTTCCAGCCGTGCAGGAGCCCCAAGATGCGGCATGGTTCAAAAAACGGGGACTGGC
Organism: Rhodopirellula sp.; assembly: GCA_012728855.1. Classification (GTDB taxonomy): domain Bacteria; phylum Planctomycetota; class Planctomycetia; order Pirellulales; family Thermoguttaceae; genus JABWBD01. The sequence goes on from JAAYEH010000631.1 coordinate 12,066, forward strand.
TCCGAGCCAAATAGCCTTCTGTCGGTAAAGAACACGGTTCGGCGAGGTGCCTGTCCCCCTTTTTTGAACCATGCCCAAAATGCGAAGTAAGGAGCAGTCGCAATGCCATTTGCAACGACTCGTTGCGTGGGAGAATCGATTCTGGCTTGTCCGGTTCGTGCCCACGATCGGTCTGCCCATCCGACGGAGCGATCGCCGACCCCAGAGTGCGGCCAGGCGGGATCTTCTTGGTTTGCCCGAGTGATTCTCCTGCGAGTGAGCGAGAAACTCGTGGTCTTAAAGACTGAAGTGAGCGAGGGAGTCATACAGGAGATTCCCTTGGGAGGCTCGCAACAGTTGCAGTTCCTCGCTCCCGGCGGCGAACGCATCGCGGTGACAGTCAAGCCCCGCGGAAGCAAAGCGTCCTTCGTCGTCGATGCTCCCGCGACGGTCGTGCTGATTCGCGGTGAACTCGAGGCCGGCTGGACGAGAAGCTGCCCAGCATCAACGGGAAGATGTGGGCTTACCGCGGAATGGACATCAAGCTGAACGTGTTCGGCTTCACGGTCAGCCGCAGGGATATGGTTCTGGTGTACGCTTGGATCGCTCGGACAAACCAGACCGAGCCATAATCCGAGGTTCTTTGGCCGAAGGCCATAGCCATCGTAGCCTGGGGTTCCTCACCTGGTGAGGAACCCCAGGAACTCTTGGTGCGAGGCACAGCCGTGGACGATCCGCCGGATGTGCCAACGCATCACCGCGGCATCCGCGCGAA
>JAAYEH010000632.1 GCA_012728855.1 Rhodopirellula sp.
ACCCACGACGCATCGCCAAAAGGCAATCCCGTCTCGATGCTCCGGCGAATCGCCGCAAGTTCCTCTTCTTCCGGCTCTTGGTGCACGTAGGCCGACCAGCGGCGACATCGCCACGCTGCTCGCACGGCTAACTGCTGGTACGACTCCACCGGGTCCAGCAGCGCGTCCGGACGGCCTTCGCCGTGCGCGCCAAAACTGCTCCAGCGATACTCTCCTGCCTGCTGCACCAGTTTCGCACGCAGGGGGTTCGCCTCCACGTAACGAAGCAGCGTCAACAAATGCTCATCGTCCTGAACTACCGGGCTCTTGAACCGCCCCTGCCACACGTGCCCACCGCTCCCATGAAAGCGATGGTACCGCTGTGTGTGCGACACCAACAGGCTTTGCACCACTCTGCTGATGGTGCACGTCAGTGGGCGAATGACCAAATGGATGTGATTCGACATGAGGCAGTAGCCATAAAGTTCGAACGGCTTCCGCTGCTTCAGATCGCCAAGCGCCTTGAGAAAGGCAAGGTAGTCTCCCTCCGAAAAAACACCGGCTGTCGATTGTTGCCACGGTTGATGACGTGGTAAATCAAGCCGTCGTCGATGGGTCGCAGTGGTCGAGGCATGGCGGCGTTTTATCACAAATTCAACGCATAGTCAAGTGAAAAACAGTTCTGACCCCTTTTCGTCTCCCATCGCCTCCCGGGCATCAGCGGCACGTACTCTGGCCATGGGTTCACTACAAAGGTTCGCCGGACCAGCGCACCCGTTTGAGTTTCTTGATCCTACGGGGTGTTTTGACCTTATGCCGTTCATTTACTCTGGTGGAACGACGAACACCATGACTTCGCCGTCCACTTCGGAGCAAAGGCCCAGATGATTCCCGAGCTGGGCGATCAATTCTCGACTGCCGGCGGCGGCGATGTGGACCGGGCATTCCAGTCCGAAGTCGAGCGCGGCGGAGCGGACCAAGTGCAGGGCTTCGGCCGGCTCGATGGGGCCGATGAAGGTGACCAGCATACGTTCCGGCTCGTCGCGCATCTCGGCCATGGCGGACTGGCTCTTGTACTTGCCTGGCTCAACCTCTTGCCATTGTTGCATAGCAGACGTCCTTTCTCAATCGTACTGCCGTCCGGTGCTCCGCGTCACGAACACCGATCAGGCCGATACGCGGCGTGTCAGTAGACGACGATTTTGCCGTTGGGGTACTTGCCGCGATACCCGCACGGAAAGTATCCTTCCAGAAAAAGCTCGACAAACGTCCGGTTGAGGTGCTCCGCGTCGTCGCCGAAAAGTTCGGCGGTTCCCAAGGTAATCATGAGATGCTGCCAGAAATGGCGAACTACTTTATCAAGCACGTCCTTCTCGAGGGGAGTTTTCGCAATCGTCGCAGCAGCCAATTCCTCGGCCAGAGAGCGACTTCGTGTCATAGCGGCGTCGTACTTCTCGCAGAACTTCTTCCACTCGACCGTCCATGCCGGCCCGGGAGCCTTGGCCTGATACTCATTCGCCACAGTCTCTCGAAATGCGTTCCTTGACATCGTCTCGGCGTTTACATAGGAGTTCTTTTGCAGTTCCGAGAGTGCCGCGGTCCAGTTGGCGACGCGAACGTAGTCCGAGAGTTCACCAGTGCCGACCTTCGAGAACCACTCCGCACGTTTCACTCGTTCAATCAGGACATTTTCAAAACTCTGACTCATAACGTTCACCTCGTTAGGAAAAAGCGAAAACACCGCAGCCGTACAGCGACAAGATCCATCGTGGATGTCATCCTGAAGCTTCTCGCAATACGGAAAAGGCCCAGCCGACGTATGGTGATTGTACACAGTCGCAGGAACGGAAGCCAGTACTCAAGGAAGATATTGGCCGGGTCGCCCCGGGTGATTGCTCACCCGGGGCTCCCACAGATCCGGACGTGCAGATTTCCCGCATCCGGTTCCTCAAGTCGTAGCGCATCGCTGACGGCAAACCGAGTGGATGGCCTTGGCAG
>JAAYEH010000633.1 GCA_012728855.1 Rhodopirellula sp.
CAGCCGACGCGCCGGTTCGGGACGACGTATTCGACGCGAGGCCGGTCTGGTCGCATCTTTCCTCCGGCACGGAGTATAAGTTGTCGGCCTATCTCTTTGCCGAAGTCCATGCCGAGGCCGGTGAGGGCCACGATGTGGCCATGATGAACGGCTCGCCGGGAGTCGACACCCTCGGCGCAAGCGCCACGGAGGTCAGCCTCTCCGGCACCAATATCGCCAACTTGCCCTACGCCAACTATGCCAAACACTTCGACGAGATCATTGCTGGCGGTGCGGAGGGAGTGAACTCGGCGATCTTGACGGACGCGTTCGTTGATCCGGACAGCTATGGCCCGCCGGAAGCTATCCCGCTGGAGCAGTTGGCCCAGTTCCTTTGGCTCGACCAGTTCGAGAGAATCGAACGCTGGGGCAGCGCCACGGGCTCCAAAACGGACGAGATCGACAACATCGATCAGGTCTTTGCCTGGTGGGAGTAAGCAATAGGATCGTAGGTACACAATGAGCATTCTGCAGATCGATATGGAAGCCATGACCAACGAGGCCGACGTCACCAAGACGGCGCCAATGGACGCCGCCCCTGCACCCCTGGAGAAGATCGCCGTTCTACTGCGCGACCTCGACAGGGCAGGGATCCGGTATTGCCACTGGAAGAGCAACTATCGGATTCTGCACGCGCTGGCCGGTGAGGGAGACCTGGATCTGCTGGTCGCCAAGGAGGACTTCCCGACTTTTGTCACGGTCCTCCTGCAACAAGGATTCAAACAGGCCGAAAGCGCCACCAGTCGCCGTCAACCGGGGGTCTTCCACTTCTTGGGAAACGACGATGCGAAACATGGCATTGTCAATGTACATGCCTACGTACGGATTCTCACCGGGGACCACCTCCTGAAGACCTGGGCCATTCCTCTGGAGCGATTGCTCCTCAATGATACGCGTAAGGAACATGGCATCTGCCTGCCGTCCAAAGCCGGCGAACTGGTGGTCTTCGTCTTCCGCAACATGGTCAAACACACCACCTTGCTGGACATCTATCTTGGGCAACACGCTCGCAAGGCAGTCTTGGAAGAATACCAGTGGCTGGTTTTCGACAGCCGCGCGGAGGATTGTTTCGGCAAACTCGCAACGTACTTTCCCATGATTTCCCCTTCGGACTTCCGATCCGCCTTGGAACTGATGGGGACCGAAAGAACGTTGCTCAGTCGGATCCGAATGGGCCTGCGGTTCCAGCGGGCGCTGGCCAAGTACCGCAGATATGGGCGCGCCCGGCAAATGATAGGGACCGCCTCTTCGGCGTGCGGCATGGTCGTGGCCAAACTATGCAGGAGCCGAAAGGCGATGACCCTTCGCAGCGGCGGGGCAATCATTGTCGTGGTGGGTCCGCAGGCCCCGACCCGAGCGGCTTTCGTCGAGAAGATTCGCCGCTGGCTGGGCGGGCAACTTGCCGTTGGCGTGATCCACCCGGGCGAGCCGCCGGCAACCTGGCTAAGCTGCCTGCCACGGGCGTGTATCGCCGTGGCCCGGCGTTTGGTTCCCGGACATTTCACGCGCCATGTCGACAACAACGCGACGCCACCGAGCGAAGACCGCGTGACCTATCTGGAACTCGTCCGGCAATTGCTGCTTGCCCATGAGCGGGCCGCGCTCTTGCGGCGAGCCTATCGCGACAGCCGCAACGGCGAGATCATCATTTGCGACGACTACCCGTCGGAACCGCCGGAGTCACCCGATGCTTCGGCGGCTCGGACAGAAACGGTCCCCGCATCGAAATCTCCTTTGAAACGGTTCATCCTCCGGTGGAAGGCCAAGTGCGACCGGAGTGTCTGCCCGCCGGACCTGGTTCTGCAACTGGATGCCGCCGGAGGCACTGCCGTGAAGCAAAAGCCGGTCTTCGACGGCTGCCCGCGGATTCCGATCTCGATGGATCGCGAATTCCAAGAGGCGGTTCTTGAAGCCAGGCACGTAATCTGGGAACACCTCTGATGCAAATTGAATTGATCGGATGTACCGGCGCCGGCAAGTCCACTTTGGCCTCGAGCCTGGTTCGGTCCTGCCGCGGCCGCGGAATCCCGCTGGTAACCAGCCGCGAGTTCGTCCTGCGGCGGAGCCGCCTGCACTGGATTCCCGGCAGGGCTCTCCGCACGATCGCGCTGGATCTGTGTGCCGGAGTTGCTTGTCTGGCGACGATGAGAAGGCACCGCGCCCTGTACGGTTTTGCCGTCCGGACCATCTTCCGATCGCCTGCCCTCTTGCGCCACAAGCTCAATCTTCTGCGAAACGTGCTAAAGAAGATTGGGGTCTACGAAATCATTTACCGTGGGTGTAACGACGACCAACTCGTCCTGGTGGACGAAGGCACCGTCCACGCGGTTCATAATCTGTTCGTTCATGCTCAGAGGCAAGCGGACCTGGCCGATTTATCGACCTTCGTCGGCCTGGTGCCTCTGCCGGACGTCGTTGTCCTGGTGGAACAGAGCGAATCGGTGTTGATCGACAGGACCGTCGCGCGCGGACACAAACGGATCCCGAATCGTTCGCGTGCGGCGGTAGAGGGGTTTGTGAAGGCCGCCAACGAGGTCTTCCATCGACTGGCGCGCGAAGCTTCGATCGCGGAAAGGCTGTTGGTGGTCGACGGCCGGCACGATGGGGTTGCTGATCCCGGAGCCGCTGGCCGGCCTCAGATCGTTTTGACTCGAGATATCCTTCGTGGCGCGAGCGATCACATTCCGCACGATGCTGGAATGGGCTCACCTGCCGGCTAATACGACCGCACAGGACGGTCGAGAAGAGGATCGACAATATGGCTCGTTTATTGTGGAATCGTTTCCCGAAAGTCGCTCGACGCGGCGAACGACACCGGCGGGTCGCGTTTGAAACGCTCGAGCCGCGGACACTACTGGCAGGCGACATCAGCCTGGTCCGGTATTTCGATACCTGGGGCAGCGGAAGTAACCTCAGCCCGGACCCCGGCGACCTCGCCTACCACGCCCCTTCCGGACACATGTTCCTGGTCGACCCGAACATCAACACGACTTCCGGAATCTCCTACAACGGCGAGAACATCTTCGAGATCTCGCTGCGAGGCGACCAGGTCTATCGGAGGATCGTCAGCAACAACGAGGAGCCGACCGGCATCACCTACAATGCCTTCGACGGCTACTTTTACGTCACCCAGGACACGGGAGACAGGGGCATCAAGCGTTATGACGACAGGTTGAACACCCCGCTGGCAATGGTCAAGACAAACGACGCCGTGTCCGGCGCCAGGGATCCGGAGGATATCACCTCCGACCCGAGCACGGGCTTTCTGTACGTCGCGGATGGGGCAAGCGAACAGGTATTGGTATACAATTCCAGTCTGGAGTTTCAGTACCATTTTTCGGTAGGCTCCCGTGTGGCGGATCCCGAGGGGATTGCGTTTCATCCCACACTTCGGCACCTGTTCCTGTCCTCGAGTTCGGACGAACTGTTCGAGTACACGCTCGACGGCACTTTTGTGGAATCGTACGACTATAGCGGAATTTCACCTGCGATCCGGCGCGTGTACGGTCTGGAGTTCGCTCCCACCTCGGATCCCAGCGACGATGCCGGTGAGTTGTCGCTCTACATGACCGACCGCGGCGCCACCGAGGAGGCGGACGGCCGCATCTACGAGGTGCGGATCGGCGGGTTGCCGCCGGCCGAGAATATGGCGCCGCTGGTCAATGCCAGCGACGATCAGTCGATCGGCGTGCCGGACCTGTCCGTCCCTGCCGTGGGCTTGTTGGACGCGACGGTGTTCGACGATGGCCTGCCAAGTCCGCCCGGAGCCGTGACCACCCAGTGGACGATGGTCAATGGACCGGCGGCGGTTACCTTTGCCGATGCGTCGGCCGTGGATACAACCGTAAGCCTACCGGCCGCGGGGAGCTACGTGCTGCGTCTGACGGCCAGCGACGGGGCGTTGACCGCCAGCGACGAACTGACGATCGTCGTCGAAGAGGGCGTTGCTCCAAGTGTGAACGTCCGGGTGGCGGCGAGTTCGGACGACGCCGAGGAAACGCTTTCCACCGGCGTGGTGGATAACAATAGCAGCGATCTGGAGCTGATCCGTGACGGAACCCAGGACCAGATCGTGGGCATGCGATTCAACGGCGTGGCGATCCCGCCCGGGGCCACGATTCATAGAGCCTACGTTCAGTTTCAAGCCGACGAAGCGCAGAGCGGTTCCACGTCGCTGATGATTCAAGGGGAAGCGGCCGACCACGCGGCAACGTTCTCTCAAACCGGCGCGAACATCTCCTCACGGCCTCGAACGACGGCTTCGGTTTCGTGGTCTCCCGTGGCGTGGCCCACGGTAGGGGAAGCGGGACTTGCCCAGCAAACCTCAGACATCGCCGCCGTAATCCAGGAGATCGTCAACCGGCAGGGTTGGACAAGCGGCAATTCGTTGGCGATCCTCATCACCGGCAGCGGACTGCGAACGGCCGAATCCTACGATGGCCTCTCCGCCGCGGCTCCCTCGCTCCACGTCGAGTTCTTCGATCCCCAGCAGGGGCAGAACAGGGCACCGCTGGTTACGGCGGGAGGCGATCAGATGATCGCGGTGGCCGATCTCTCCAATCCCGCCGTGGCGTCGCTCGATGCGACCGTGAGCGACGACGGCCTGCCCGCCGCGCCGGGTGCCGTGACCACGGCGTGGACCCTGGTGGACGGACCGGCGACGGTGAGTTTCGCCGATGCTTCCGCGGTGGACACCACGGTGAGCCTGCCGGCCGCCGGAACCTACGTGTTGCGTTTGACGGCCGATGACGGCGAGTTGGCAAGTAGCGACGACCTGATCATCACCGTCCAGGAGGGTCTGTCGGGCAGTGTCGACGTGCGGGTGTCGGCAAGCTCGGACGACGCCGAAGAACGGCTCGGCTCCGGCAAAGTATATCTCACCAGCTCCGATCTGGACATGGTTCTCGATAAAGACCTGGACGTCATCATCGGCCTGCGTTTCAACGGGCTGGCGATCCCGCCCGGGGCCACCATTCACAACGCCTATCTTCAGTTTCAGGCCGATGAGGTGAACAGCGAATCGACGTCGTTGACCATCCAGGCCGAGGCAACGGATCATGCGGCGACGTTTTCGGCAATCGCCGGCAACATTTCCTCCCGGCCCCGAACAACGGCATCCGTCGGATGGTCGCCGGCGTCCTGGACGACGAGGGGGGCAGCGGGCCTCGCCGAGCAAACGCCAAACATCGCCGCGGTGATCCAAGAAATCGTCAGCCGGCCGGGCTGGACCGGCGGCAATTCCCTGGCTGTCTTCATCACCGGCAGCGGGGTGCGAACCGCGGAAGCGTACGATGGCGTCCCGGCAGCCGCCCCCTTGCTGCACGTCGAGTTTACCGCTGCCGGCGGGATTTCTGCTTCGCTCATGACGGATTTGTATGCCGCGCTGCCCGAGTCCGAGAAACAGGCAATGCGCGATCTAAAGTACGCCGCCGTCCTCGATAAGCTCGCGTGGGCCGTCGGCGAGCAAGAGGCCGATCGTTTCCGCACGACCGTCGTGACGGAAGAGGCGAGTGTACCGAGTCTCAACAGCTTGCTGCTAGACCTCCTGGTCGATGAGCCGGACGAGATCGATCGGGGGCGTTCCGGCAAGCCCAGTGGCTTGGCGGCAAAACTCGCGGACCGTTTCTTCAGTGAAATGGGTATCCTGTGAGTACTCTGAAGAATTGTCAACGACGCCGGCAAATCGCGTTCGAAACGCTCGAACCGCGAACACTGCTGGCCGGCGATATCAGCCTCGTCCGCTACTTCGACACCTGGGACGCCGGGATTATCCCCAGCACGGACGTAGCCGGCATTGCTTATCATGAACCTTCCGGCCATCTCTACCTGGCCGATTCCGAAATCAGTGAGCTCCCCGAATACTTCAACGGAAACAACCTCTTCGAGGTGTCGCTGACGGGCGACGAGATCTATCGGGAAATCGCCAGCAACAACGACGAGCCGACCGGTATCACCTACAATACCTTCGACGGCTACTTCTACGTCACCAACGACGATAAGAAGACCATCACGCGCTATGACGACCGGTTGAACACCCCGCTGGCCGTTGTCGACACCCGTAACGCGGTCCAAAACGCTGCGGACCCGGAAGGCGTTACCTCCGACCCCGTTACCGGACTGCTGTTCGTTGCCGACGGGCACGACGGCGGCCGGCAAGTGCTGGTCTACGATTCCAATCTGGCATTTCTGTACCACTTCTCGGTGGCTTCCCACGTGGAGGACGCCGAAGGAATTGCGCTTCACCCCACGCGCCGCCACCTATTCCTGGTATCGGCGCTGAACGGCAAGGTGTTCGAGTACACGATCGACGGCCATTTCGTCGACGAGTACGACATCAGCCACTTCTCGCCGCAGCCGAAGGCGCCGCAGGGGTTGACGTTTGCGCCCACATCGGATCCGAACGACGACCCAGGCGCCGTGTCGCTCTACATCGCCGACGGCGGCTGGG
>JAAYEH010000634.1 GCA_012728855.1 Rhodopirellula sp.
GCTAGCCTTCAATCCTGCTCACCATCGGGCAAGCCCGAAGGGGTCGCCCTGCCCTGCCCTGCCCTTCACTTCTCCGCTTCGTCAAACGGATCCTGTCCGACCATTTCCGAAGTTAGTGCCTGCTCCAATTGCGTAGCAACGAACTTCGCCGCGCTCCGCTTGCTGCTCAGCCCGGGCATGCAAAGTTCCACCAGCGAGCAACTGCGGCATTTTGCCTCGCGACGGGCAGGCGGCGTCGCGCCCGACGCGATCAACGCGTGCAGCCGTTCCGCCGCCGCCGCCGTCGCGCCACGCAGCGCCTCGTCAAACACCACCTCCGTCCGCCGCCGCGGCCGGCCATAAAACAGCTCGCCGGATGCAATCTCCACTCCGAGCATCTCCTCCAGGCATATCGCCTGCGCGCAGAGCTGCACGCGGTCGCAGTCCTCCCCTTTGGGTTTCCCTCGTTTGTACTCCACCGGCGTCACGCGCCACGCTCCCGCCGCCGACCGGCGAACGCAGTCGAACAGGCGGCCCACGGGCACGTCCGGATCGTCCGCCGCAAGCGGCTCGAACTCGACCACGTCGGCCTTCCCGACCAACCCCAACCGCTCCGACTCCAGCATCAGCCCTCGGACGATCCTCACCCTCCCCCGCCGCTCGTCGCCCGCCTCGTGCGCCCGCCGGTGCAACTGCTGCCCTTCGACGGTGAGGCGATTTTCAGCCCATGCCCGCTCCAAATGGATCAGGGCGCACTGCCGCGGGCAGAACAGCAGGTGCTGGAGGGCGGAGATGGGAAGAGCAGCTACTTCATCAATTGGCACAGCGGCGGCCCTTACAATCGCTCATGCAATGTGATACCTTCAGGGCACCCATCCCGGTTGACCGTGACAACGTAGTCGCCAAACTTCCTTGGTGCCTGGCCCGGATCGCTCGGCTCCACCTTGATCAACTCAAAGAGCCTTCGCGCCGGGGCATTTCCCAGCTTACTGGCGTGTTCAAACACGAACAACTTGCACGCACTCATCTCGCCTCTCGCCGCGGATCGGTCATGGTCGAACATCTGCTCCAACGATTGGAAAAGCAGTTCGAGATCGTCTTTGTCAAATCCAGTCTGCTCAGCGAGATAAGGGCTGACAAACCCATGCGCGCGATAGAGCCCATAGGGGACAATCTCTTTGCGACCCATCGTGCGCGCTTGTCCCGCCTGCTTCTTTTCTTGCTCCAGTTTCTCCCGCTCGGTGGTAACCGCCATTCGTGTGATCGATTGCTCCAACGAGACAATCGGCTGGATCGACCGCGCGAAGGGCATCTGTACCGGCCCGCGGACCTGGCCTGCGTTTACGCCGGTGCTCATCACCGCCCCGAACATTCTGATATCAAAAAAGGTCTGGCACATCCAGCGGCGCACGCGTTCCTCAGCCGGGCTTTCGCCGTCTTTCGGCTTCGGTGCGTTCTTCGGATCCAGCCCAAGTGCCTGGTATCCGCGAAGGTGCTGATCGTTAAGGATGGCTCTCTCCTTGACGTAGATGTCGTAGCCTGAGAGCGGATTGCCGTCCGGCCCCCTCTTCACCAGCGTAATGAAGTTGCGGATCTTTCGCTTCAAGCAAACGTCCGACACCAGCCCGTGGCCGGTCTCCGGATCGATCCGCGGCGCGTTGCCGGCGTCGGGATCGCCGTTGGGATTCCCATTGATCACATCGAAAAGCAGGACGAATTCGTAACGATTCTGAATTGCCCGTCCGGCAAGATCTTGGATGGTTGGTTCAGCAGCGATGGCCATAGTGGATTCTCCGGGTACGTGATGATTGTAGGGTTTATTGACCGGCTAGCGACGATGCTTCCGTGTCTTCGACGGGCTCTTTGAGCCAGCGAAACACGCGGGGCACATCGGAGGTTGCCGCTTCCCACCTCCCGCGCTCTTCGTTGTTCATCTACAACCAGTAGCGCATCTGGTGGTAGCCGAGGACGAAAAGGCCCTGTTGCTCCAGATCGAGATGCGGGGGAAATCCGGTTGCTTTGGGAGGATATCGCTTCACATCGACGTCAAATTGTTCACAGAGGTAGTCGATCAATCGGCGGCACCTCCACGCCGCCGCTCGTTCATATTGCTGGTCGCTGTCAGCGGCCTTTCGGGCATGATGCTGCGAGCTTCGGAGCAATCGCACGAACACCGTGCGGGGAGTAGCCGATGCGGCGCTGAAGTAGCGGTCGACGATGGATGAATTCACATCCCCCAACGCGGCCAGTTGGAGCCGTTCCAGCACGGCCATCAGCATGCCAAGGTTGTAGCCGGGACTGTTGTTGTTCGGATTCATAGCACGGTAGACCTCCGAGTATCGGGCGGCGATTTGAGGGTCACGACGACGGCGGTTGAGCACCGCCTTCAACAATGCGGCACGGGCGTCGCGACGAGCCAGATCGGCCCATTCGCTGCGCCCGGACTCGACACGGGCCCGAACGAGGGCCCGCTGCAATATCTGAAAAGGATACGGGCTGTGCGTAAATGCGGCACGGACGAATGCCGCCTCCAGAGAAGCGGGAACGCGTTCCGATTGCCCCTCCGCCACCAGAGACTGCATGAGCCAGCGCAACGGCACGGTGGGCGGCGGCTCGCTCCCCTTTTTCGGACGCGCGTGGCGGACGACCGCCAGATCCCGAAAATGATGCGTTAGATTTGCGGCCGCCTCGGCCAACGCCGTCTCGAACCAATCGCGGACCACCACCCGCCCCTGCGTGCCGGAAAGCGTCAAAGCATAGAAAGCAGCCGGGTCGTTCAACTCCACTTCCTCGCCTCGCCACACCGAGCGATACACCGGTGCAACGCTTTCCTCGTTTTCGCCTTCCAGCAGATCGGGAAGACTGTCGAGAAAGTCGCGACTGCTGCCATCCGCTGCGGTCGTCCAAAAGCATACGATCGTGTCGGCGCTCAACCGCACAGAGCGCCTGGCCAGTGCGGTGCCCGGATTCTGCGGGTCGGGATAGGCTGGGTCGAGCAACCGGTTGAGCGCGGTGGCCGCCTCTTCGGCCGCCGTCCGTGAAATCGGCGCGTTGTCGTTTCCTTTCAGGCCGTATGACTCGAAAGCCTTCGCGTTAAAAGAGACCAGCGCCACGCCGCTCGACGTCCCGCCGGGAACCCGTTTGATCAACGGAAATAGCCCTACCTCAGCAACCGGCTCCCCGCTAATCAAGCACTGCAATCCCGACTGCTCGGCGCTGACTTGCTTCCGCTGCCCCTTCCAGTACTCTTTTACCGCCGGCCCGAGGTGAACGAGCGGCGAGTCCAAGCCGACACGGAACGCAAACAGATCATTGGGCAAGGTTTGCGAGATGTCGAACTTCGCCGTCACCGTATCGGGATCCTCGGCAACTGTTCCGAGGAACGAGAGCACGGCGCCGATTGCCTCGTCGCGCGTTGCTTCATGGCATGCGGCGATCTGCTGGCGAAAAAGGGCCGCCCGCGCCAGAAGTTTATCCACGGCTCGTTTGCCGGTCGGATCGATACCGAAGACATATTCGGCTTTGTCAACGAGAAAACATGCTGCATCGTTTCTGGTTCGGATCGCCTGCCGCGGCACAACCGTGGCACGCCCTTCCAGCTTCGGCTTCCGTCCGGTGCCTTCATTCCTGTCGCGGCGGACGTCCTCGATATCGACGAGCGTGCCGTCCGTAGCAAGGTTGATCCGCCACGATACCGGCTTGTACTCGAAGTCGGGATCTTCAACCAGATTCTCCGCCAGCGCAAGTTGCCGCAACGCCTGGAGAATCATGAGGCACCTCCCGCCGCTTGGCGCGGCGCGAGATCGGCGGGGATTTCCAGAACTCCACGGTTCAACCGGGCGGGGAAGAAGAGCGGCCGGTTCTGCCCGGGCGAGTAGTCGAGATCGTAAAGCATCAGTCCCAGATCACGTGTTTCGTCGATCGCTTGCGGTATGTCGGCATCGACCGGCCGCACATCGGCCACGAATTCGCGGCACCCCAAATAGGGCTGATGAAAATGCTGGCCCCGCTCCACGCGCCGATGAAACATGTCGACGAATTTCGCTCGGTTGTCCTCCTTGCCGGCTCGCTCCGTCAATTCAAAACGGGCCTCGATCACGTAGTCGACGTCGAGTAAGGCCACGGTGTTTCGCTGCGCGCGATCCGCGTCGGCCAAGAGCACCGGCGCGGCTCCCCCTGCCCCGATCACCTTAGCCGGCGGCGGAGAAGCACGACCGTTGACCTCGTTGCGGCGAAAAGCCATCCAGCGAATGGGGCTAAGAACCTTGATCCGTTCAACGCGCCAGCGGATGGCCGGTTTCCACAGGATCGCCTCCAGAAGGCCGCGGGCGGCCGAGGGGGTCATCACCTGATACGACACACGTTCCGCCTTGAGTTCCGGCCGGGTGAAACAAGCCAGCGGCCCCGACGCTCGCAGACGCAATGGCTCAGGTGGACTGCGCATAGGCTTTCAGTCTCCTTGTGAGTTACAGACCCCAGTGTTGTTGAGCCCCTTTTCACGTATACCATCCCAACCGCCGCCGCCGACCTCGTGTCGGTGGGAGCGACGATTGACAGCTAGAAGAACCTCACCCGGCCGCACCTCTCCCCCTTTCCCCGCCCGCCGCAAAGCGGCAGGCGGGGAAAGGGGGAGAGGTTGTTCGTTCCACAACTCGCTTAGCTGACAATCGTCGCTCCCACCGGGCAAGCCCGGCGGCGGTGTTCTGCCAAAACCCTCAACGCGGTTGGGTCGCCTTCTTATATCGCTTCATACCACATACACCTCCGGATCAACAGGCATATCTGGATCGACCACGACACCGAATTCGTCGCTGTAGCGATTTCCGAACAGCGGCGTCGGCAAGTACAAGTTCATCCCTTCCCACAGTTCAACAACTCCGGCCGCGTCGAATTGCTCCAAATGGCTTTTCGAAAGCTGCACGATAAACGGCTGCAGAGCGCGGATCGTCTGTCTGCAAGGCTCTTTCAGGAACGCGTCGATTCGCTCGCGGCCCTCTCCCCAGGGCACGACCAGCGGACGGCTCCAACCGTCCTCAATCATCCGGAACAGTATTCCGACATTTGCGAAGTTCAATGCGGCCGTCTGCGGTTCGATGCCACGGGCGTCGAGGTCTTCTTTGCCATAGAGTTCACGGAAGAACAGGTCGCAATGTTCCGGGTTGAAAAGGTCGAGGCCCGCCGACAGCAATTTGCTTCCGCTGTAACCCAAGAGGGTCTCTGTTGTCGCCAGCGCACGGCGGAGCGTCCCGGAAGGCGGCGGCGTTGGGGCGCGGTAGATGACGAATTGCCCCGCGGGAGCACCGGCGGCTTCACTCCTTTTCCCCTCCCGATCACATCGCCCCGCTGCCTGGACGAGACTATCCACGCCGGCCAGTGCCCGATACACGACCGGTAAATCCAGGTCGACTCCTGCTTCGATCAACTGCGTCGACACCACGCGACATACGCGCCCATTTTTGACGGCCTTCTCGATGCGCCCAAGTACGTCGATTCGATGCGCGGGACACATTAGCGCCGACAAGTGAAAACGTCCCTCGTCCGGCAGCATTTCTGCCAAAAGCCTCGCGTCTTTCCGCCGATGAACTACGACCAACACCTGCCGATGCTTCGACAGCTCGCCGGCCAACTCGTCGTACTCTGTGACTTGTTCGACCCGCCAACTCACGCCGACCCGGCGCGCCGCCGGAGAAGCTGCAAGGGCAACCGCGTCCTCAATAATCGGTCGAATCCCGTTCAATCCCCAGGGGCAGCCTTCGCGCGCGGCGAGTGCCGGCGGCGTCGCGGTGCTCAGGATCACCGTACACCCATAGTGCTCCGCCAATTCCTTCAGCGCTCCCAGGATCGGCGCCAGCAACGCAGGCGGCAACGTTTGAACTTCATCAAGGATGATTACGCTCTTCGCAATCCGATGCAGCTTGCGACACCGCGATGGATGGTCGCTGAAGAGCGATTCGAAGAACTGTACGGACGTGGAAACCACGATCGGCGCATCCCAATTCTCGGCTGCCAGGCGTCGTTTCAATTCGACCTCCGAGTCCCGTTCCTCGGCTGCCTGCTCGTCGATACTGCTGTGGTGCTCCAGCACATTGCGAGTGTCCAATAGGCCGTCAACTCCCAAAGCTTCTCGGTAGCGCTTCGCGTTCTGTTCGATAATGCTAGTGAATGGGATGATCACAATCACGCGATCAAGTCCCCACCGAGCGGCGTGCCGCAGAGCGCCGCTCATCGCCGCGAGCGTCTTGCCACCGCCCGTGGGGGCCGTCAAGGAGAAGAATCCGGGCTTCTCGAGCGAGGCCTCTCGGCACCACCGCAGAATCTCCTCACGAAGCCGGTTTACCGCGGACGGTTGGAGTTCCGCCGCTTCGACGGTGAGCCGATCGACGAACGCGTCCAGGCGGTCACTCAGCACCGCGATCGAATCATATCGGAGCGTTTGCTGCTCAGGTTGCTTCCCCTCCGCCAACGCGTAAAACTCGGCTGTGGCAAGCCGGTCGGCATCCACCAGCGCCGAAAAGAGCATGCGAGTGAACAGCGCCAAGGACCGCTTGAAGGCATTCTTGTCTTCCGACGCCGTGAACCACGCGGGCAGTGCGGGTAAACTCAATCGCTGCAGAGATTCGGGAACGGACGACAAAATCTCTTCCAGGGTAGACAGATTCTGCCGCAGCCGCTGCTGAAGGCTCTTTCGGCTGACGCCGTACGGAATTCCGTCATCCGCCAGGTTGGCTAATCCTGTATGATGGCCGGCAATGGCGAACGCGATCGGATACGCCGCGTTGCCGAGCTTGGCGGCCAGGACCGCACCGGGGGCAGCATGGTCGATCTGAACGCGGTCGCCTTCAAGCTTGCCTTGAAACTTCGCGGAATACTTGCCGAGATCGTGCCAACCGCCAAGGAGATTTCCCCAAGGTTCAAGCGTCGGCTCAATTCGACGCAGAAACCGCCGGGCAAACGCCGCAACGCGACGCTCGTGTTCCTCCATCGTCTCCCATCGGGATTTCGGATTGTCTTCGAGGCTGTGTGCAAACACCGTCATGAAGTCTCTTTCAAAACGCTGGGGCAGTACATCCTCCCCACCCTCTCCACCTCCTCCCTCACCATCTCCCTCAACTCCTCCGGCTCCACCACTTCCACCTCCGCCCCCCACCACAATACCCACCGCTTGATTTCCCGCAGGTCCGACAGCTCCATCCGCAGCAGCAGGCTCCCGTCCGTCAGTTCTTCTGTCGTCTGGCTCTTGTGCCAGATTTTTCGGCCGCCCGCCCCGCCGCCGCGGGCGTGAACCGCAGCGCGATGCGGTGCTCCGCCGGGCCGCTCACCACACGGAAGCCGCTCCCCACGTAATCGTCTACCCGGAAATCGTCCGGGCGCAAGAAAACCTCGCCCGTCTCCTCCGCATGCCGCACCCGCACCGCCGCGAACAGCCGCACGCAGCCGCGAAGATGGCAGTGGCCGATCAGATACCAGTCGGCCTCGATCAGCGTCAGGTGGTAGGGGTCGATCTCGCGCTCGGTCAGCTCGTTGCGCCAGGCCGTCCAGTACTCGATCTTCAGCCGCCGCCGCTTGAGCACCGCGCGGGCGAGCGTCCGGAACGTCTCGATGTCCTGCACCGTCAGCACCGTCGGCGTCACTGAGAGCGTTTCCGCCACGGCCGACAGATCGATCGACACTCCGGCGGGCAGCAACTCCACGATCTTCTGAAACGCCCGCTGGAGTTCCACCTCGAAATACGTCCCACGGTACTGCCTCAGCAACCGCTCCGCCAGAAACAGCGCCACCAACTCCCCTTCCGTCAGCCGGAAAAACGGCAACTGAAAGCCAGGCGCCGTGTAGCCGTAGCCGTTGCGCCGCGCGTCGAACTCCACCGGGGCGAGCAGCCGGTCGCGCAAGAAGACAATGTCGCGCTGTACCGTCCGCGCACTCACCTCGAGCTGCCTGGCCAACGTCCCGGCGTTCGGCCAGGTTCCCTCGCGGATCGCCCGGTCGATCGCCGCGATCCGCGCCAAAGGTGGTCGCGATGCCGCTCGCACTTGCCTCTCCCACAAAAGGACTAGATGGGATTTGCCAAGATGGGGCCATTCTAACCCCCGCGGTACGACATCGACAGTCCCACCCGAAGAATTTCTTCATAGCGGTTCGCTGCCCGCCCGCCTCGGCGGGAGCCGGCCGAGTGGAACCTTGCCACCGAGATCGCGCTCGGCAAGCGGGATCTACCCATGCCCGTCCCTGCCGGCCCCCTGCCCTGCCCTGCCCTGCCCTTACCTTTCCACGGCCATTTCTTAACCCGATCTTTAGCCGGCGGTGAAGGCGGTGATCAAGCCGAGCGGCAGAAAAGAACCTGCCCGACTCGGACGTAGCCTGACTGTCCGAGTCGGGGCTTCGAAGCCAGACCCGACTCGGAGAGTCGGGCTACGGATTTCTGCCGCTGGCCAAAAAGCGAAATAGAGACGGCCTGGCCTACAATGAAGAGCCTGTCCCAAAACCGGCGCAGAGAGGGGGACAGGCACATTTTGCTCCGAAGACTCCGCAAAATGAGCCA
>JAAYEH010000635.1 GCA_012728855.1 Rhodopirellula sp.
GCATCTGTACCGTTCCGTCGCCTGGGTCAAGACGGCCCGGTACTGGCAAGATGAACCCGGCCTTCAGAGCATGCGGCTCAATTTCGAACTGCACGATGGTCGCCGACTGAACGTCGAGCGGATTGTCCTTCTCGCTGACGAGGTGTGGCCGGAAGGTGAGCCGCTTCCCAAGAGTCCAATCCGGGAATGGATTCACGAACAGCACGTCCACGGGATCTGGATCAAGCTGGTGAGACAATCGGCACTCAAGTCCGAGCCGAATCTGCTTGTTGATATGGGCATCTACGGCAGCCGTGCCCTGGGGATTCAGGAACTCGACGGGGCGTGCCGAACCGTGCGGTTCACGTTGACCTTCGACTTCGACGTGGTCGCCGCAGCGGAGCAGCGTTGGCAACGTCTCTCGGTTTACGCAGTTTCTTACCGTGACCTACTGGATCATTTTTCCTTCGACGAATAGAATGGCGGCAGCATTGAAGAAAGGTCGCCTTGCCCACGACGCTGTATCTTGACACAGCCAGGCTGGGCCGAATGTCGCCGAGCGCCCAGCAGACCCATCACGAATTCGTCCGACTCGCGGCCGAAGAACCCTCCAGCCTGTACTTTGAAGGTTTTCTGCGATCCGGTTACTCCGCTTGGCCTGACGGCTATCAACGCCGATTTCCTGGATTGTCACTCTGGCCGGGAATCGCTGGCCTAAAGAGGCGACTGAATCGGCTTGTCGGCAGGCCTGATTCGAGCCATGTCCTGATTGCCAGCCGTTCCGCGCAGCTCATGACGCTGGCCGCTCGCATCCTGTCCAAGACGTGTCGCAGTATCTTCACGACCGATTTCAGTTGGCCGGCGTACCAGAACATCCTACAGCACGAGGCACGGCGGATCGGAAACCATGTCCACGTCGCCCAGTGTCGTAGGCCTGTCCTCCGCGAACGGATGCGCCCCGACGAACTGGTGACCAGCATCGTTCAGGAGTACGTCGATCGCAACTGCGACGGATTGTTCCTGCCGGCGGTGGACAACCTTGGCATCCGGCTGCCGATCCGCGAAATCGTCGTGGCGTTACGCCGTCAGGCCAGACTTCGATTCGTGGCTGTCGATGCGGCCCAGGCTTTGGCTCACGTCCCCCTGGACGAATACGTCTCGGTGGCCGACTTGACCATCGCAGGCGCTCACAAATGGCTTAGCGGATACTTCCCGCTCGGGGTCGCGTTCTTCGGCCAACCGGGAACACAAGAGATCATCAATCATGCGGCAACTGGCATGGTGCAGACTGGCGAGTTGGACGACGGCCTGCTGCGGTTCTGCGGACAGCTGACTGATGCCAATCTTGACGGCTACTCCGAGACGGTGAATCTTGGCCCCCTCTTTTCTTGCTACGGCGCTGCGGCGGATGCTTTGGCCACGGTAGGCCCGGCATCCAACGCGACAACCATTCAGTCGGCCAACGCGGAACGTATTCGAGATATCTGCCAAGTTGGCATTTGGCGTCCACTAATGCCCGAAACAGGTTTTCGGACGGGCATTCTCCTGCTTGAGAGCTGTAATGTCTTAACGCACCTCGCCACAGGCGAGGCAGTTCGATGGTTCTTTCAGGATCGCGGGGCTCTTGTCACCGGTTACGATGGTGGTATCGCCCGATTGTCGATGCCGAAGTGTCGTTTTTCGAGTCTCGCCCTTCGCACGCTCGAAAAGCTGTTGGTCGATCGAGGGAACTGGACTGCTGGCCGGAAGCTGTCATCAACCGGCGGCCCACGGGCTGGCATTCTAACGCCGCATCACGGATCTCAGACCAATCAGTGCAACAAAGACGACCAGGCTTTCCTTCGGGAAGCAGTACAGCAGTGCTCCCAGGAAAAAGTACAGTGGTAGCGTCGAACCGAACATAATGTCGTTCCTACCACAGTTGAACCCAATCGTCACGTGCATCCAGCGACGCTCAACTGCCGGTTGGGGCCCGACGACTACGGGTGCTTTCGAGCCTCATCGGCGCGAGTGAAGCCAGGAGGGTTTCCGAAGACTCGACGGATCTCGCGGCGTAATTGGTGAATTAGGGGCGGGCGAAGGGTATAGACGTATTCCCGGTTGCCCACCTCCAGCACGAGGTCCCTCTCCGAAATGGAAAACTCGAGTCGGTTCCCACCGAGGGCCACGCGGAACTGCTCGGATTTGACAAGATCGGGGGGCAGCGAGATTTCCGGTTCGCCGGCGCATGCTGCCTCAACCTGCTCAAAGAGCCGCACCCAATCGTTGCGGCCGAGCCAGAAACCGGCACACGAGACGCCCGGTTGCTCCCAACTTCGACGGGGCAGCGCTGCGCTCGGCCCGAGTTCGATCATCAAGTCGTACGCGGGACGCGCGTCACGGCACGAGCAGCGAATCCAAACGCCAATGGCTTGTCCTCTGGTTTGGCGGACGGGCAACATGTTCTGCTCTCGCAAACGGCGGATCCAGACGAGACGGAGAAAAAAACCTACGCACTGAAATCCGAATTCCTAAGGCTACTGAAATCCCACAGACAAACTGTATTGGCGCCCAGGCCAGTGCAGGGGATCGCGACGACGGTGCCATCGGACGAGAACGCGAGGTCTGCAAGGGTTTCGGTATTCACGACCGAGTCGCCACGGTGCCGGGTCCCGCCAATGGCCAGAAGCTCCCCGCGTTCGACCGCCCACAGTCGGACAGTGTGATCCCACGAACCGGAAAGAACTTCCGCACCGGCTGGCCAAAATGCCAGACTCGACACGGTGTTCTCGTGGCCGCGAAGGACGGCGCTCTGAACACCGGTTTCAGCATCCCAGATGCGCACGGTGTTGTCCACGTGGCTGCCGCACAGGTGCGGGTCATGCTGACCGGAAGCCGTGGCGATTCGGCGACCATCCGGCGAAAACACCACATTCGTGATTTCGCTCTCGTGTCCACGAAGAGTCAGGACCACTTCCTGCAATCGCAGGTCCAGTAGGCGCACGATTCCGTCACTTGAGCCGATCGCAAGTTGGTGACCATCCGGCGAGAATGCAAGCGCATAAACAGCGGTCATCGGATTCCAGTCCCGATAGCTGGCCCATTCTCCTGTCGACAGTTCCCAGATGCGCAGTCTCGAATCCCCATCGCCGACGAAGCCGTACTCGCCGCTGCCCCCCGAGCCCGAGGCGATTCGAGTCTTGTCCGGCGAAATGGCAAGGCTATTAACGAACTCCTTGTGGCCGGCAAAAACGCTCAGCACTTCTCCCGTTTCCGCGCTGTAGATACGTATTTCCTTCTCGGCCGAGACGACCCAGCGTCCGTCGGCCGAAAAGACAACGCGGAGGCCTGGTTCTTCCGGCCGCGACCAGATCTCGCAGCCGGCGGCCACGCTCCACAGACGTATACCGTCCGTCGCGCATGTCGCGATGCGATGGCCATCCGGACTGAAGGCCACGCCGCGAACGGGCTTCGCATGACCACGAAGCACCGTACGCAAACCGCTTGCCATACATTCGTCCCCTGACTGCAGCGACCACCGCCGGATCGGTCCGGCCGATACGCGGTCCTCGTCCTCAATCCCTACGCAAGAGACAGGAAAGTGCATGGACTGTCGACACAACATCGCGACGCAGGCGTTCCCTTCAGGGCCTGCCGACTGCTGAAGCTCAGAGAGGGCCGAGATCAGCCTCGAAAACCGTTCTTCACCGCTTCCCGACGATGATTGCTCCCAACGACAGAGCTTACCCTCCTGTCCGCCCGCGCATTGGGCAGCAGATTGCGAGAGCAATAGGCAGATGTCTCCGTGACAAAGCCTGATTCGTGCCGTCGAGAGACTAGGCCGACGCCGCTCAGATGAATTTCCGTACCGGCGTTCAGATGAATTGCGTTGTTCGCTCACAGCGTGGGGCGCGGCGAGCGGGGGCGATGTGAATTTTGGATGAGAGGGCGGCTAA
>JAAYEH010000636.1 GCA_012728855.1 Rhodopirellula sp.
GCAGACCACGAACACGTCGGACTCGTGATCGTTCAGCCAACTCAGGAACGAGCCGAACATCCGGGATGACACACCCGAGTCGGTCTGGCCGGAGTTACCGACGCCGGCGAACGCTTTCTCCACCTCGTCGATCATCAGGACGCACGGGGCCATCGCGTCGGCGATCTGCAACGCCTGGCGGGTCCGTTCCTCGGTCTGGCCAACGAGGCTGCCCATCAGCGTGCCCACGTCCAGGATCAGCACCGGGCGTCCGGTTTCCTTGCCCAGGCACTTGCAGAACTGGGACTTGCCACAACCAGGCGGCGACAAGAGCAACACGCCGCGCGGTCGCTTCAGCGGATTGCTGCGGCTCGGCTGCAACAAGGCCCGCTTGGTGAACGCCTTCAACGACGCCAAGCCGCCCAGGCTGCTGAAGTCTTCCGTGCCGCGGTACAACTGCATCAGCCCGCTTTTCCTTAGCGTCTGGCACTTGAGGTCCCAAACCGCGTCGGGCACGATGCGGCCGTGTCGCACGAGGCTCAGGGAAAATGCTGACTCCGCTTCGTAGCGAGTGAGGCCAGCAGCCGCGTCCAGCAGCATGTCCAACTCCGCATCGTTCGGCAGTTCCCCGTCTTCGGTGGCGATCCCACGGGCGATGTCGTGCAGTTGCTGGCGGGCCGGCAGATCGTGCTGGAGCACGACGAACAACTTCTCCAGTTCGACGGGCACCGAGACCACGGGACTCAGCACGACCACGAATGTCCGGTTGCTCTTGCCGACGCTGATCTGCTGGGCCAACGCCTGCACGATCTCGGCCGACTGCATGAAACGGTGGGCGTTGACCATCACCAACAGCGCCGAGCTGTCGGCCGACGCCATCGCGTTCAGGGAACGAATAGCGGCCAGCGGGTCGTTGCCGCCAGCGTCGGCGGCCTGACCGTTGGTCTGTCCGGGCAGTTGCAGGCCGCGTTCAACGTCCCAGACGGCAAGCCGCCACTCGTTGTCGCGGCACATTTGGGCGATTTCGGCCAGGGCATCTTCGTGCTCGTGGGACTGAACCCACAGGCCGGTAAAGCAGGCGGAGATATACTCCGACAGTTGGTCCTTGAGTAACATGCGTTGATCCTCACAATGGTAACATGGATGACCTACGACACCGGCCAGCACGGCCGGGCCGATACGATCAGACTGGTTCGATCCTAAGAGGGAACGAGAGACATGCGCAGACTACCCATCGTGACCGCTGCTGTGGCCGTGTTGCTCCTGGTGATGTCCGGCTGCGGTCAGCCGGCCCAAGATGCCGGTTCGGTCTGGCAGAGCGTGTCAGAAGCGAACCTGACAAAAGGCCAAATGGCTCAGCGAGAGAAAGCCCTGGCAGCTCGGGACGCGATGTTCACGTCCTTGAAAAGTCGCTTGATGGAGGTGGTTGGCTCCGAGGGGCCAGCGGCGGCGATTACCGTCTGCTCCCAGGAGGCACCTCAGATCGCCAAGCGGATCTCCCAAGAGCACGGGCTGACTATCCGACGGACGTCATTTCGCCTGCGCAATCCCGCTAACTCGCCCCCGAATTGGGCCGAGCAACTTGTGGCGGATCGCGCTGCCGAGCCCACGTACCTGACGCGGGACGGCCAGCTCGCAGCCCTGCTGCCCATTCGGCTCCAGGCCCAGTGCCTGATGTGCCACGGTCCCACGGACTCAATCCCGGACCCGGTGAAGGCTGCCCTTGCCAAGCAGTACCCAACGGATCAGGCCACCGGCTTTCAGGACGGTGACCTGCGAGGATGGTTCTGTGTTGAGGTACCCGCCGATGCCGGCTCGTAGCTGACACCGCATTGGATGCGGTGCGGTCTACTGACGCTGCTGGGCCTCCTGGTGGGCTTGGTGCTGCTGATGAAACTCGGCCGTGAGCCGCTCTTCCGTGCGTTGGCCCAGGGCCTGCTCGATGAACTTGCTGGCCTCCTTGCAGGACGAACCGGTGTAGCCCTTGGTGGTGACAGTGGTTTCGCCCTTGGGCGACACGATGATCTCGATGGTCTTCACGCGGCACCTCCGTTGACCTGCACGGTCAGTTTGATGGACCCATCGGGCAGTTTGGCTTCCGTGACCTGGTGCCCCTTGCCGCGAGCTTCGGCCTTCGCACGCTCGACGGCGTATGCCTGAAGAAAGGCGTCAAGCTGGCGCTGGTCGCCCCAGTGGCCACGGTAGTTGTCGTACTGGACCTGTCCCGTGGACAGATCGCAGACAGCCGGGTAACGCCACTTGGGCAACTGCACGGCGAGCCCGGTGGCCGAACTGGTGAACAAGCGGTGGGTGCCCTGGACGGGCGGAGGTAGCCCAAGACGCTGGCACGCCGCTCGCACGGCTGCCGCATCCCGAATTTCTGTCTTAACCACGACGATGTGTGACATGGATTGGGTCCTTGGTGTTTGATGGACGTTGAATGCGTCGTGCGTTGGGGAATCAGCAGCTACCAGATGGGGCTGACCGATCACTCTCGGGCGCGGGCGGGGATTGGACTGGTGCCTGGTGCTTCAGCAGCGGCGTCGGTTGTCGCGGCGGCAACAACAATGGCCGGTCCGTGACGAATTCCTCCACCAGCAGTTCGGCCAGTGCTTCGTCGGTGCCTTGCTTGTCGCGCGTGGCGTGGAGCAACCATCCGCACAACAGCAGCGGCAGAAGGCAGGCCAGGATTCCGGCGCCGGCGTAGATGGATGTGCCGAGGATGGAGTCCCAGCGCCGCTCGGTGGCGATGGTGCGGCGCTCCGACTCCAGGGCGTCCCTTTGCCTGCCGATCTCGGCCTGGTCGCTACGCAGTTCCCGTTGTAGTTCGGCTAACTGCTGTCGGGCCTGTGCGTCGGCGTCCACGAGTTGTTTGGTGCCTTCAGCCACGTGCTGTTGCAGCTCGCCCATCTGGCGATTCTGCTCGGCCTGACGCCGCGTTGATTCCAGCGCCACCTGCGCAACGCGAGGGTCAGTCTCGCCGCAACCGATCAGCAGGCTGATCAGGACAGGCCAGGGGACGTGGTTCAACGACTTCATCTTCATACGGGTGTCTCCAGCGTGACAGGATTCGAGAAGCCAGGATTTGGGTTGCGCGTCGGCGGCGGATCTCGCGGGCCAGCGCGACGACGAGCAGGACGGCCAGCACGGAGCTGGCCAGGACTACGGCGGCGATCATAGGTTCTCCTTGGCGGGAGTGGTGCTGAATGGGTCAAGAAACGACACAACGCCCGGCAGCGCGAGACGGATGTCCCATGCGGCCGGGCGTTGGTAATCTGGCGACGATCGTGGATCGGACGAGAGGTCGGCGCTCGTTGTCGGTATCCGACGTGAGGTCAGGCTCACGCGAAGGCGGGTTCGCTCTGGAAATCTTGCCACGCCTGCTCCAGTTCGCGCCGGGTCTGCGAAATGCGCCCAGGGCTGACGCGGAACTTGCGGGCCGCGCGTTTGGTGGTCTCGCCCGTGGCCAGCGTCGCTGCAATCCGACGTTTCTTTTTCGGCAGGCTGTCGAACCAGTCGGCGATGTCGATGCGGGCGGCAGCGGTCTCTGCGGGGCCGGCCTTGCGGTCCTCAAGCAGAACCTCGCGCCACTCGTGCTCTTCGGCATCGTACCGGTCCAATCGCTCGACCATGAAGTGTTTGGCCTGCTGGGCGTATTCGCTGCCCACGTCCCGGACGTTGAGCTTGCAGCCTACGCGGCGACCGTCGCGGACCTGCTTGATTGCGAATTGGGCGAGCGGCGTCGGATAGATGACGTCCAGCAGGCCACGTTCGACCAGACGGACGAACGCCACCCAGCAGTTGGCGATGACTTCGGCGATGAATTCCTGCCGCCGTTCCGGCTTTTCGGTACGGCAGGCGAAGCGGGCCTGTTCCCGGATCGCCGGCAACAGGGACAAGAACGTGACGGAGTACGCGGACGCAGTGGGGCGACGGGTCTGTTTCGGGGGGGTGATCATTGGGGCAACCTCCTGATTGGTAAGGTCGCCCACGGCGGGGCGACCGTGTGGAAAACACAGTCGCCCCGGCACGCTGCCAAGGCGCTCGATGGACTTCAGCGACCGGACTTGGCGGCAAGTGGACGGGCGATGAAGGTAGTAGCCTTGGTACGGGGACGTGCGGCGTCTCGAACGAGAAACCGAGACGGCGGGGTGGCAGTCAGGTCAGCGATGGGCGATGACCAGCGGGTGTAAGGTGACCTAAGTTGAATTCAAATTCAACTTGAAGCCGCTGGGGCAGCCGTGAGGCCGGGAAGACCAGGCGTTGCCACCTAACCCTGGTCTTCAAGTCATTTTGACACGGAACGGCCGGATATTTAGCTGTCTGACAATCGTGTCACCGCAACTGTGAACGTCGGTGCGCCGCAGCCGCAGAGCGGTCAGGGTAGGTCCGTTCGGGAGGAGCTACGGCCGCCTGAGTACGGCCTGAGCCGGAATTAACAGGGTGTAGCATTTGCACCGGAGAGCGAGCGGCCCGACTTGGCCGCGTCGTTACGGGTCGCGCCGCAAGTGACGTCACACCAGAGAGTTATCTGGATAGCGTGTGAACGCGGACGAGCCAGCCGAGTCGACTTAACGGAAGTGAAATTGCAGAAACGATGACGCGTCTTTTCGTCACTCTTTGGTGCATTCGACGCGTTTTTTGTCGGCGCCGGGTACGTTACCGGTGCCGGCAAACTGGTTCTGGAGGTCAAGGTACGATATTGTCTCACAAACGTTGGTGCGTCCACTGCCGATCCTGGCCGAGCGGGGATGCCGCGGCGCTGCTGCGGGAGTCCCGGCCCCCGCCGCAGTGCCCCGGTGCTGACCTTCACGCACGGCGAGTTACTGAAGGATGGCACAGCAAGCGAGATTCCGGGGTCCCGAAAGCCATCGGGTTCGTAGGTCGTGCCACGGGATCTGGGCCCTGATTGGTGACGCAGGTCCCGAAATGCTGCGGCTTGCCGCCGGCGCCAACTCACTGCGATTTTCTCCCCAATTCCGCGAGATTCTCTGACCGTCGTGACCTAACGTGACACGCGGGGCACGAATGTAGTGGTGGAGCAGGATCTCCGTGGCAGACGACGGCTTAACCGGCAGCGACAAAACGTCGTCGGTTGGTCAGGATCTGACCAACCCCTTGGGTATCTTGGACGTCAGGTCCGCGTTAACCCACACGTAACGCCTTTCCAAGTTCGCAACACCTTTTGCAGCAGAAAGTTTGGGAGCCTGGGGGGTGCTTTCTTTCGCTGGTTGACTTTGGTAGGGTGGTCGTCACGTGGCTGGTGGCCTTTGCGAACCCTGACCGAGGGGACTGTATGCCCAACCTGGACGAATACCTGCACATCACGGAGGCGGCGAAGTACGTGGGTGTGTGCATCAACACGCTGCGCAACTGGGAGGCGACAGGAAAACTGCGGGTCCACCGGAACCCGATGAACGGCTATCGGCTGTACAAGGTCAGCGACCTGGACTCGCTGCTCCGGCAGGTCCAACAGTCGGGCACGAAACCAAAACGAAAGCCCCGGTAATACGCCACCAACAACCGACCGACATCGACTCTGTCACCGTCATGAACACCCCCACCATCCATCCCGGAAGCATCGTTCAGGGCCCGACCCTGCCCGAACCCATCGAGGTTCTGGCTACGGTCCCAATGGGCGATGCGCTGAAGGTCATCGGCCGCGGGATGCAGACGGGGATGACGCATGACCCGGTGTTGAGCCCGGAGCAACTTGCCCAGTTGACCGTCTCCGCCGAGCGCGAGCCCTTCGACGGCGATGCCCGTCTGTTCCGGCTGGGCGTCGAAGCCCAGCGTTTGGGCCTGGCCTACGAGTACGACCCGTACTTCTCGCTTTCCATCGCCCGCGTCGATCCGCTGCCGCACCAGTTGGAAGCGGTGTACGGCTATTTCCTGCGGCTGCCCAGAATCCGGTTCCTGTTGGCGGATGATCCCGGATCGGGCAAGACCGTCATGGGCGGGCTGACCCTCAAGGAACTCAAGGCCCGCGGCCTGGTCAAGCGGACGCTGATCGTCGCCCCGGCGAACCTGACCTTCCAGTGGCAGCGGGAAATGGCCGACAAGTTCCGCGAGAAGTTCCAGGTCATCACCGGCGCACTGCTGCGGGCCAACTACGGACAGAATCCCTGGCAGGACTACGATCAGGCGATCACGTCCGTGTCCTGGGCCTCGCTCGTCGATGACGCTCGGGAAAGCCTTCTGCGATCGCGATGGGACCTGATCATTGTGGACGAGGCCCACAAGATGAGCGCCCGGAGCGAGGAGCACAAGACCTACGCCTACCGCCTCGGCGAGTCGCTCTCGCAGATGACCGATCACTTCCTGCTGATGACGGCCACGCCGCACAAAGGCGATCCCGAACACTTCCGCCGGTTCCTGGCACTGCTTGACGCCGATGTCTACGGCAGTATCCA
>JAAYEH010000637.1 GCA_012728855.1 Rhodopirellula sp.
CCAAGCCATTCATCCTCCCCAACTCGGCGCAAAGGACTACTTGAAAGAAGGAAGGCATCTTCTCCTTTCCAAGTAGTGGCCCAGTTTACCTGAGCACAAACGGGTCAATTCTGCTGAGCGGCAACGTTCTTCAGCACTCCGCCGATGTTTGTGGACCCGAAAAACCTCGATTATCGTCTGATGCCGAGCAGCCCCGGCACCAGCAAGGCCAGCGACGGCGGTGACCTTGGGGTTCGCTTCACACCGGAGATGATCGAACTGTTGAAACTGGCCCTGGAACTCCGCGTGCGGGGCATCATCGAGTTCTGATGGTTTGCCGGACTTGCGAAAAGCGGTCTCGTCCTTAGGAAGACTCCACCGCATTTCCTTCGATGCCGCACGGGCCACGATGCACCAGCAACCCAGGTGAGAGTGCGCCCATGGAGACGGCCAGTTCGACCCCTGAGCGAGCAATGCTTCCAACGGCGCCGATGGCTGCCGCTGGGCATTCCACGTGGCGCGACTCTGCCGGATCGCACTGGAACTACCGGCGAAGAGGTGGATCAGTTCTTGCCTTGCTCCTGAAGAGTCCTTGCCGCAACGCGTCGAGCCGCTTCCGCGGCCGAGGGTGAAAGACGTTATCCCTCGCTTTGCCGCTCCGCCCGTTCCCATCGGGCGCGGATTCGGCCAAGTTTGCGTTCGATCGAGCGGACCGTGCAACCCTGTTGGACGGCGATCTCCTCGTTGGTAAAGCCGTCCATTTTCAAGGCGGCAACCTGCCGGAGAGATGGGTCGCCCAGCGTTTCAAAAAGTCTTCGGCAATTCTCCGCAACCATGGCGGCCAACTCGGGAGAAGGCTCGGAACCGAGAAACTGCTGGAGGCCTGCCTTGGCTCCCTGATCCCGGCTGCCCAGAAACACCGATTCCCCGCGAACATTCCCCTCGCCACGCTTCCGAGCCCGATGCGATCGTGCTTGCATCAGCGCCTTGTGGACCGTGATGGTAACGAGCACCTTCCAAAGATCATGCCGGTCGTCAAGCCTTGGATAGCGGCCGGCAGCCACGCCGGCGAAGAAGCTGTTCATGGCGCTCAAAGCGACATCCTCTTCATCGACCGCACGGCGCGGTATCCCATCGAGCTTCGCACGTGCAAGACGCATGAGTTTCTCGAAGTAGTTTTCCCAAACCGCCTGAATGGCCGAGGGGTCTCCCTTGCCAAGTCCCTGAAGCCAATGCGTGATTTCGTCGGCTGGCGGCATGACGTTGCCCCGCAAAAAAAACACCCTTTTGGCCAAAGCATGAACTGACAATACGCGATCCGCCCGAGCTGCGCAAGCTCGCGGATGACGTTTGGGATGTACTCTCCCTGTCCCCTCAAGACGATGTTACTGCCGCAGAGTCAGCAAAGCCAACAGCGGGGACGGATCGCTGAAGTCCGGCAGAACGAGGTCGGCCGCGGTGGTTCGCAGAACGTCGGCCGAGAAATGCCCGGTGGCCACCGCCACTGCAAGGCAGCGGTTGGCTTTCGCGCAGTCGACATCGCGAGGCGTGTCGCCCAGCACGATCGTATCCGACCCGCCGACCGGCCGGCCGGCCAAGGCCGAAGCGGCATCGATCGCCCAGCGGACCAGGGCCGGGCGGGTCTCGGCCACTTCGCCGCAACCGTGGATGACGAACCAGTCCGGATCGATTCCGACGGCCTCGAGTTTGAGCCGGGCGGAATCCGTATAGTTGCCGGTGACGAGACCGAGGATCACGCCATCGGTCCGACGAACGGTGGCCAACAAATCGTGTACTCCCGGCAGGGCCTCGGCGGAGTGCAGTTCGGTGCGAAGTAAATCGAAGTAGTGCCCTCGGAACTCGCGGAGTTGCTCGTCGGTCGCTTCGACGCGGTTGGTCGCCAGGGCCTCCACGACAATCTCGGGGTCGAGCCGCCCGTTGAAATCGATCGTCGCCAGGCTGAAGTCGGGGCAGAAGACCCGGCACGCTGCCCGGGTCATCGCGCGGATTCCGCCGCCATTGGAGAGCAGCAGCGTGCCGTCAATATCGAACAGCAGCAGTCGAGGGAATCGGGCGGAGCAGTTCACGGTGAGTGGTTGGCGGTGGGTGGGTTAGCAGCCCGGCTGCTCGTAGCAAGCGGTCTGCTGAAAGTCACGTTTCAGTTCTTCGCGGCGTAGATTTCAGCGAAATCGAGGAGCCATCGGTCGATCGTTTCCGTGAAGGCGTGAAGATCGACCTCGCCGAGCCGTTCGAAGTGCGTACGATTGAAGATCTCGCGATTGCGAATCGTAGCCCGCGCGCTCAGTTCCAGGACATTGAATTCACTCTGAGCCCGGATGGTCATCTCCAAGCGGCTGAAGAAGTTGCTGCGGGTGCCGCGATCGGTGATCCCCATGTCGTCTCGGCTGACGGCGGCGCCCCAGCCCCGCTCGGAAGCGACCGTCTCGAAACGGAAGCCGAGCAGATGCGTCGTCAAACGGCGAAGGCCCTGCTCGATGTGCTCGGAGAGTTCGAGACGGTACTGCGTGTGCAGCCGGCGGAGTTCCTGCTCGTTCAACGCCCGTTCCGCCTCGGCGCGGGCACGAGCATCGCTGGTCCGCTGCCCTCGCTCGATCGCCTTTTCCAGTCGCTTTTCAAAGTCGGTCATCAGCAGCAGCCGCCGGCCCTCTACTTCTTCTTTTTCTTTTTGTCTTTTTCGTCCTTGCCGTCCTGGTTCTCCGGCAAAGCCCCCGGCTGCTGCCCTTGGAAGAACTGCGCCAAGTCGCTGAAGCTCCGCATCGGCGATTTGCCCGCCTTCATCTCTTCCGTGATCGGGGGCGCCGGTTTCGGTTTTGGTTTGGGCTGATGCTCGAAGGCGGGCCTCCCCTGGCCTTGGCCCTGGCCTCGGCGCGGCGGCTTGCCCCGGTCCCCGCGGTTCTGGCGAGGGCGAGCCGGCCGCTCGGCCGCCGATTCCGCAGGTTTACCGCGTCGCGGCGGCGCCGACCTCTGGGCCCCGGGCGGGATCATCGTTAGCGAGACCCGGCGACGCTGCTTTTCCACGTCCACCACCCAGACACGGACGATGTCGCCGACGCTGACCACTTCATGCGGATTGTTTACGAACCGGTCGGCCAGACGGCTGACGTGGACCAGGCCGATATCATGCATGCCGATGTCCACGAACGCTCCGAAATCGACCACGTTCAGCACCGTCCCGGTGAGTTCCATTCCGGGTGCGAGATCCTCCAACTTCAGCACGCCTTTTTTGAACGCCGGCGGCGGCAGATCCTCGCGAGGATCGCGACCGGGACGGGCGAGTTGCCGAAGTATATCCTGGAGGCTCAACTCGCCGACCCCCAATTCTTTGGCCATCGCCGGCACGTCCACGCGCGCCACGCGCTCCGACAGACCGGCGGCGCCGTCGCGGCGGGCGATCTCATCGGGGGTCGCCTCCAATTTCGCGAGAACGCTTCCGGCGATTTCGTAGCACTCCGGATGGATCCAGGTGACGTCCAACGGCTGGTCACCGCCGGAGACCTTCAGAAACCCGGCGGCCTGAACGAAGGTAGCCTCACCGAAACCCGCCACCTCGCGGAGCTGCTCGCGGTTGCGGAACGGACCATGCTGCATGCGATGTTCGTAGACGCGCCGGGCAGTCAACTGGTTGAGCCCCGACACGTATCGCAGCAACGCCGGGCTCGCCGAATTCACCTCCACGCCCACGTAATTCACGCACGATTCGACCACTTCGTCCAGCGAGGCTTGCAGGTGCTTTGCCTTGACATCGTGCTGATACATGCCGACCCCGATGCTGGCCGGTTCGATCTTGACCAGTTCGCTCAACGGATCCTGGAGCCGGCGACCGATCGAAATCGCGCCGCGAAGCGAAGCGTCGTAGCCGGGAAACTCCTCACGGCCGGACGGGCTGGTGGAATAAACGCTCGCCCCCGCCTCATTGACCATCACGTAAGAAACACCCTTCTCCTTCAACTCCTCGGCCAGCATCGAGGAGATGAAGTCCTCGGCCGATCGCCCACCCGTGCCGTTGCCTATGGCAATGACACCAAGCTGATAACGGTCGATCAACTCCGCAATAATCCGCCTGGCTGACAGCCTTCGCTCTTCGGCGCCAACCAGATAGACCGTCTGATGCGCAAGAACATTGCCGAACTGGTCCAGCGCGACCAACTTGCAGCCGCTCTTGTAGCCGGGGTCGACCGCCAATACGCGGCGGCCGTGGACGGGGCGTTGCAGCAGCAGGCTGCGGAGGTTCCGCGCGAAGACGTCGACCGCGTGCTGCTCGGCCTCCTCCGTCAACTCCCGTCGCACCTCGCGTTCCAGGCTAGGGAGGATCAAGCGAACCAACGCATCGCGGGCGCAGCCACGCAGGAATTCGGCGTGGGGATGCTCCGGCGGTACGCACATCTCGTCGACGGCCCGGTGCATGGCCTCCAAATCACACTCGATCTTCACCCGCAACACTTTAGCCCGCTCTCCTCGGTTGATCGCCAAGATGCGGTGCGGCGGCAGTTTGACAAGCTCTTCGCTGAACTCGAAGTAGTCGCTGAACGACTTGCGGAGCCTCTCTTCAACGCGCTTTTTGTGCTCCTCCCGCAGCCGCTTTTGTTCCGCTTTCTGCGCCTTGACCTTCTTGCGCTTCGACTTGGCGGCTCTGGCACGTGCTGCCAAAACTTCAGGCAAAAGTGCGGCGGCCGCTTCGGTCGCCGAAGCCTGTTCGGCCGATGAAATAGCCGCGGTCGCTTGGGCCGTCGCGGGCGGAGCCAAGTCCGAATCCGAAGGACGGTCCGCGTCCCTTGCCTCGGCTGCGGCAGGTGCCTCCGTCGCATCCGCGTTGGCCGGACGAGATGCCTCGTCTCGAACCGGCTCTTTATCGATCGGGTCACCGGGCGTTGAATCTTCGGGCTCGCCTCCTCCGTCACCGGAAGACGCCGGCGGATCCACCGGTGAAACAACGTCCAACTCCGCCGCGGTTTCCGACCGATCCGAATGCTGCTCCAGCGCCACCTCGCCGGATTCCGTTCCCATGACGGTCTGTTGAGGGCAGGCTGCATCGACCTGTAGAAGAAGTTCCTCGACCAACGGCTCACTCGACTCGGCTCGCACCACTTCGGTGTCCGCAAACGCTTCCGGCCAGCCGGTCTCAAGCGATTCGACAGGAAGGCTTGAGCCAAGCATTACGAAGGTTTCCGGCTGCGCCTCCAGCGACACCTCTCGCCCTGACTGCCCGGCGAAGGGGCTCTTTCCGCGGGAAGATGCCTTCTCAGACGGTTTCTCGGCAGTCACGCTCGTGGTAACCAGCTTCCCTGTCCGTTCCAGAATATCACGGAGTTTTTGTCTCAGGTCGGCCATCTCGCTAAACCGCTCGGCCAGAATATGACCGGCGCCAAGCAGAGCATCGGCACCCGTGGGGATCTTCCGATCCGGGTTGGCATAGTCGGCCGCGCGGGCGTCCAGGTCGGCACAAGCCGGATCCGCCCGCAGGATCTCTTCCGCCAGAGGCTCCAGCCCTCGACTGCGGCCTGTCGTGGCAAGAGTCTGCTTGCGAGGCTTGTAGGGCAGATACAAATCCTCGAGCCGCTTCGTGGTGTCGGCATCGCGGATCTGATTGGCCAAATCCTCGTTGAGCTTCCCTTGCGACTGGATCGATCGAAGGATCGTTTGCTTCCGCTCCGCGAGCAGTCGCATTCTGGTCAGCCGGCTCTGGATGCGGCGGATCGCTTCCTCGTCCAGTCCCCCCGTTTGGTCTCTGCGATAGCGGGTGATGAAGGGTACCGTATTACCCTCGTCCAGTAGCTCGACGACCGACTGAACACGTTCAAGCGGTATGTCGAGGCCGTGGGCAAGATGCCGGAGATTGATGGTTACCGGTTCGGGCAT
The DNA here is from genome assembly GCA_012728855.1 of Rhodopirellula sp. Taxonomy (GTDB): domain Bacteria; phylum Planctomycetota; class Planctomycetia; order Pirellulales; family Thermoguttaceae; genus JABWBD01. The sequence continues at coordinate 5,857 of JAAYEH010000637.1, forward strand.
GGATAGTCTTCACGGGCTGACTGGGAAAACGGCGCAACGCTTACGCGGATAGGAACTTATCGAAGGGCTATTGTAGCCCCATCTCGGCCGTTTGTCGAGGTTACTGCACAGACGGCCTTCACGATCCATCCGAAAAGACGGCAATCTAGGAAGCATCCGTTTCTTAGGAAAGAACAACTGAGCGAGTTGGTTGAGAAAAAACCGTATTTTCGATCAATCGGATCAAACTAGCAGGATACTCACTGCCGATACAGATAGACGCAGTTCGGGTACGGATCAGGAGACCTGCGCGGACGGAACCGACTACGTCGCACAAACGCCGACGCCAGGATGTGTGTCGCAGCCAAACAGAAGGATATGCCATGCATGCACCCCACCTTAGAGTCTACCGTGGCCCGCAGGAAAGTGGAGCCAGCGTTGCCGCGGCGCAGTGCGAGGAAAATCGTCCCGCGATCACGGTGCCGTTGGTCGAGGTGCTGCCACTGTTGAGTGACGCAGTCCAATCGCAGCGAACGTGGCTACGCGATTTCCAGGACGACGAAATTACCATTTCGATGGATCTCTACGAAGTCCTCCTCGCCTACCAACATTATCGCCGCCCATCCGCCTGATACGACTCCATCTGTGGATATAGTATAACCCGGCCCGATGGCCGGGTTTCTCTTGCGCTTCGGATGCGACCGTCAACCGCACCGTAGCGACTCCACCGCCTCTTGTCGCGTGGGATAGATCCTCCAGATCGATGTGAGACGCGTCACTTCGAGAATCTCCAGACACAGCGGTTGAACCCCGCACAAAACCATGGTTCCGCTGCGCTGCTGCAATCGCTTCCAGGCCCGGATCAGCAACTCGATGAAACTCGAGCCGATGAATGTCGTCCGGGAGAAATCGAGCACCAAGCGGGGTGGATCGGCGTGGGCAGCTTCAGACAACAGCACTCCCCCGAACTCGGCCAATACCTGATCGTCCAGCGAATCATAGCTGGGATCGAGTTCCACGATCGTAATTTCGTCTTCGCGAACCACACAACTCATATTGCTGAGTGTAAAGGCCGACCTCTGAAATAGCAAGACGCCAGGCGAGAATTCTCACCTAAAGCGACTATAATGGATCGTACTTCACCGAACATTTCATCGAAGGGGATTCAGTGACCGACTCGGAGAAGACCGGAGAGACCCATCGGCAACACCAGGTTCGTCTCCCGCTCGTTGTGAAGCCGGTTGCGGCGGCCGCAGAAGGGCAACTGCTCACCGATCCGGACGATTATGCGGCCCCTCACGTCGGCCGTTCCCATACTGCCGACCTGATTACGAATATCAAAGAATCCGCCGACAAACTCGCCAACGACCAGACAAGTCGGGGCGACCTCAAGATCCTCAGCCGTACCCTTCGCGAACTCCGCTACGCCTTCAAGGTCTTCAGTCCCTACCGCCGGCGTCGCAAGGTTACCGTTTTCGGATCCGCACGGACTCTGCCCGAAGAACCAACCTACCAGCAGGCCGTGCGTTTCGGCAGCGCGATGGCCGATCAGGGATGGCTGATCGTCACCGGAGCGGGGGCCGGCATCATGGAGGCCGGGCACCGCGGTGCCGGGCGCGAGAACTCGATGGGCTTGAACATCCTGTTGCCGTTTGAGCAGTCGGCCAATCCGGTCGTCGCAGGCGATCCGAAATTGGTCCATATGAAGTATTTCTTCACCCGGAAACTGATGTTTGTCAAGGAGAGCAATGCCATGTGCCTCCTGCCGGGCGGCTTCGGAACGCTCGACGAGGGGCTGGAAGTCCTTACCCTACTTCAAACGGGCAAGCGCGACATGGTTCCGGTCGTCTTTCTCGATGAACCCGGCGGAAGCTATTGGCGGGACTTCGAGAGATTCGTGAAGCGGCACTTACTCGCACGCGGGCTGATTGGACCCGAGGATCTCTCGCTCTACAAGATCACCGATTCCACCGAGGAGGCCGTTGAAGAGATCTTGGGATTCTTCCGCGTTTACCACAGCATGCGGTACGTAAAAAACCAACTCGTCTTGCGGCTGAACCACGCGCCGCACGCCGCCGTGCTGGAGCAGATCAACATTCGCTTCGCGGATATCCTCGCCGGCGGCCGCTTTGAACTTACGGCTCCGTTGCCGGAAGAGAAGGACGAGCCCGATCTGGCCGACCTTCCTCGGCTGGTCTTTCATTTCAACCGCCGGGCTCTGGGCCGGCTTCGACAGTTGGCCGATTTCCTCAATGGAGGAGAACTTAGGGCTTAGAACCTGTGGGCAGATTCGACCGAAACCAAAAAATGTCTTCGTAGCGATCCGAGACGAGGAAGAGACCGGGCAGGAGTCGGTCCTCGACACGTTGCAGGGCTAGTCGATAAGCCGCAGGCAAACCAGCCTGTCGTCGCCCCGCACGTACAA
>JAAYEH010000638.1 GCA_012728855.1 Rhodopirellula sp.
AGGCACCGGTACTCCCCGGGTTCGCGACTTTCCATCCTCGCAGGTACGCGTCAGTCGGATGAACCGTATTTATTGGGGGCAAGAATTGGAAGTCAGGAAGATGGAAGTCAGGAAGATTGGAAGGCGACTATGGAGGAGAAGCCACGAAACACACGAATGACACGAAAAGGCGGAAGGATGAAAGGCGGGATCTGAACCCAGAGAGTAGACAGCACCGTTCGCCGGGGACAACAGGGGGGAGGCCGGTGGCTCGCTGAACCTCACGCAAAGGCGCTAAGACGCAAAGGAAGACTTTGAAAGACGCGGGTGAGCAGAGGTTCGGGTCTCTTCGTTCTGGAACACGAATCGACGCTGATTCTCGCTAATGAGGGGGAGGCATCGTGCCCGTGCAATTCAGAACCTTGCGAGATGAACGGGTCGGGGCGATGGATTGTGGACTCTGGCGTTGCTCTGGAACCAGGGTCGATCAGGCGGGCCGGGCTGCGATGCTTCGTTTTGTCGACTCCGCGGGTCGATCTCTTGATGGGGGGCGATCGCCACCACGTCGATCTCCACCTGGCGATCCCATGCGCGGCCGACGTACATCGGCTCGAAGGGGAGCTTCCCCTGGTCGCCGGCCTCCGCCACGGCGCGGCGCGCCAATTCTCCGTATCCGGTGCGGCCCACGTGGCTGTCGAATCCCTGTCGAATGATCTCCACGAGCCGCTCGGTTCGGTTCTGTTCGACCGACTCGGGATGCCGGTACACGAAATGAAAATAGAAACGGAGACACGGATCCCGGATCTCATATCGACTGATCCGAGTCCGCGTGCGATCGGGGACGTCTTCCGATAAAACACGCCGGACCAGCCGCAGCTCGACAAGCGTGTGAAGGTACTTCCCCATAGGGTTGATCGCAATGCCCGCTTCACCGGTTTGCGAAGTCATGTTTCTTCCGCTGGACGAAGTTATCTCCCCTGCGCGAGCACCGTCGCGCATCGATTAACTCACATGATTGGTAAGTTACCGTTCAGGTGACCTCTGAGCCAGGCGCGACGGTGCCGATTACCTGGGAAGGCTAGAAGCACCGCCACCTTTTTTGCGGTAGTGAGAGTGGGAGGATTTGGGCGACCTTGTACGACCCCGTTCGCCAGAGATTGCCGTCCGGTTACCAGGGTTTGCCCACGCTGGTCGATCTGCCGTCCGCAAAAACCTAAGCGTCGGATGCGGCATGCCGGTCGAGCCAGGCGTGCAGGTCGTCGAGCGAATGGAACCGCAGCAGAGCTTTGGCCAGTTCCTCCAGCGCTGGGGGGGACAATCCGTACACGCGATCCTCGTCGTCTTGCGACAGCGTGCCACAAACTTCGGCCAATTGCGACAACACGATGCTCGCTCTGCCGCGGGCTTCCCCGCGGGCTTCCGCAAACCGCTCCACAGAGGTGATGTACGGCATCTTTCGTGCCTCCTCGAATTCAGCGATTTCTCGCGTCAGTCGTTTCTCCAGGTCCACCCGCAGGTGCATCATCCAGTCCAGCAGCCCGAAGATGTCGCGGACCTGCTCTTCATTATAGCCTAAATCGTACAATCCGAGCACCAGCTTGCGCTTGGCCCGATACCGGCCTTCGGGGTCGCCCGCCGTGCGGAGCGCCTCGATCTGGGCGCGGGCCACCAAGACCGGCAGCGAGTGGTCGTCACGCCAGTCCGTCTCCAAGCGGTCGATCAGCTTGCAGACCGGGAACTTCAGCCGGCTCTCGAACGGCCCGACCTGGAAAACGTCTTCATCCGGCGCCCAGCCGCGCCGCGAATCGGCCAGCACGACCAGCGTCAGCACGCGCCGCTGGCAGATCCAATAGATGCCCGCGTTGTACAACGAAATCCGGGAGGCAAACCCCGCCTCGTAGGCCGATTGGATTTCCAGATGCAGCAGAATCCACTGTTCCTGTCCGATCACCAGCCGGACTTTGACCAACACATCCACCCGGCGGTTCCGCTTGCCGGATTGGCCGATCACTTGGCTGAGTTCCTTGTCGCACCACTGGGGTTCGCAGGTCCAATCGATGGCGGCGTCCACGAGGGGAAAGTACTTGGCGATGAATTGGCGCAGAAAGCGGCGCAGCGCCTCTTTCCAGGCGCCGTCGTAATCGCTGTCCTGGTTCTGGTCGAGTGGAGTGACTTCGTCGGTCATGACTGTTTGTGATAAGCCGGCCGGCAGCATGTGTCAAGGCGAGATCAGATCGTACTCAACGGACGGAGACGG
>JAAYEH010000639.1 GCA_012728855.1 Rhodopirellula sp.
AGAGCCCGACTCCGTTTCGCCAGGCAAGATGAGTCTAGCACCGAAAACAAGCAGAACGAAGGACACACGAGGAACTCTCTCACAAAACTGCCCCAAAAAATTCCACTTGAATACCGAGCCAAGACATGGGGAGCCCCATGGAGGGTTTGACTCGCGGGTCGTGATGAGTCCCTTTCCTTGCGGCCTGGGTACCAAGACCCGCTGGTCAAGTGGTAGAGTGATAGGGACGCGAAGGAGCTACCCATGGATTGCTTTGCAGCTGCCGTAGACTCAGCGAAAGTAGCGCTGGAAAAAGGCCGCATCGGAACGCCCGTGGCGGTGCGAATCATGGTCAACACCGCCGAAGGGGGCGAAGATCTCGATCCTCTGCTGGGCTGCGGATTGGAGGCCTCGGCGGTCTGGTTGGGCGACGAACCCCAGCGGCTGGTGGCGATTGGCGGAGCGGAGAACGGACAGATCAGCGTGCTTGCCAAGTTTCCCAAAGGCCAGACTGCCTTGGTGTGCGCTGGCTCTCGGAGCCGATCCGGAGATTGTATCGACCTGACGATCACCGGCAACCGCGGAGTCCTTTCCTGGCAGAGCGGCGCCGAGTTGTCCGGCCTCGAAAAGCGGCGGGAGCCGATATCGGCGAGGGCTCGGCGCCTCCTCGAGCAGGCCAAGCAAGCCTGCGATTCCGCGAAAGCCGCGACGGAATTGCGGCAGGCTGTTTCGCCGGGCTCGCCGCGGATTCGCATGCAGCCGCCTTACGGGATCCTGCTCGTCGCCGGCGCCCACACGCACCAGGAGAACTACGCTCCCTTGTTTGCCGCGGACCGCCGCTGCCGACTGGTTGGCGTGAGCGACGAGGCCGACGTGCCTCAGCGGCGTCGCGATCTCAATGCGAAACTGGCCCGAGACCTGGATATCCCGCATCTTCCCAGCCTGGTCGAAGCCCTCGCGCGCAGCGATATCCATGCGGTGAGCGTTTGTGCCGAACCGGAGCGGCGAGCACGGGTGGCGGTCCGCTGCGCGGAAGCCGGCAAGCATCTCTACCTGGACAAGCCTGTGGCCGCTTCCGCCGAAGAGGCCGAGGCGGTTGTGACGGCGGCGCGGACCGCGGGCGTTGTCAGCCAGATGTTCAGCACCGTGCGGCATCCGGCCGGTATGCGGCTGCGGCGGGCGCTGGACCGAGGTACGCTGGGCGAGCCTCGTGCAGTCCACTTCCATCTCACGTTCGCAAAGGGGCCAGCCGGCACCGCTCGGCTCGGGCAGCCCCGAAGAGAATCTCCGCGGCCGCGACAGTTCGAGGCGGTCGACTCGAAGCGGGAGCTGTTCAACGTCGGCGTCTACCCGCTCGTATTGCTGGAGTGGCTCATCCGTCGCCCTGTTCAACGAGTGTGGGCGGTCACGGGCAACTACATCTTCGCCGAGCACCAGGCCAACGACATGGAAGACTTCGGCATGATGCTCTTGGAACTCGACAGCGGCTTGGCCGCCACGGTCACTGCCGGCCGGACCGGCTGGCGTTCGCATCCGATGGCAGGAATCAACCGGACCACGATCGTGGGCAGCCGGGACGTGATCCAGGTCGATTTGGGCCATCCGCGCTGGGATGCCTGGACCGACGAAGCCCCCTGGCTGCCGCCGAGAATCCATCCGCAGGATCCGATGGGCTTCTGGAAGAGCACCATGGCGGAAATGGACGCTTTGCCCAAGCAGTCGTGGATCACGCCTCTGGAGGAGCCGGACAGCGACGTCGCTTACTTCCTCGATTGCATCGAGCAATGCCGCGCCAGCGACGTCCCGGCCGAGTTGGCAGCATCGGCGGTGCGCGTGCTGATGGCGGCATACCGCTCGGCTGCGGTTGGAGGACCAGCTACGCCCTGAAGATGGCGGTCACGCCATTTCTTGACATTCCTTCTCCCGCCAGCCAACATAAGGGCGGACTGAGAGGGAATCTTGCCGACTTAGGACCTTGTGAAAGCATGATCCCATCAGGGCGCCTCACTCACTACCCCACTGATCGAGACGCATGCGATACCAGGAGCACTGCCGGCATTTCGACCGTCATGGCGCCGTGCTGAGTGAAGTGCAACCGCAGGGAGCACTCCGGCTGGCAGCGGGCGACAACGCGATCCGCTTTTCTTCCACGGAGGGCGAAACAACTTCGTCGCGTGCAGAGATCACGCTCTCGTTTCGCGGCGATCCGGTCCGAGGAGCGCGGCGCGCGGAGGAGAGCACGCCTCGCTCTCCGTACGACAGAAAGGACACGAAGGCTAACAGCGAATAGCAAACAATCCTGTGTAGAGCAAGAATGATTCAGGAGCCACACCCATGCGTTCTCTCTTTCTGATGCCCGTTTTGAGCTTGTTTGTCCTGCCGAATGTATCGCCGGCCGACGACTGGCCCCAGTGGATGGGTCCGCAGCGCGACAGCGTCTATCGGGAGGAAGGCGTCATCGACCGTGTTCCCGAGCAGGGGCTGAAGGTCAAGTGACGTTCGCCCGTCGGCCTGGGCTACTCGGGGCCCGCAGTTGCCAAAAGCCGAGTGTATGTGATGGACTATGTCGTCTCCGCCGGCACGGTCACCAACAACCCGGGCGGCGCGGACCGGCTGGAGGGAAAGGAACGTGTGTTGTGCCTGGACTCCAAGACCGGTCAACTACTTTGGAAGCACGAATATGAACGCCCTTACCAGATCTCCTTCGGCGGCGGACCGCGCGCAACATGCACCGTCGACGGCGATCTGGTCTTCGCCCTGGGCGCCGAAGGGAACCTCTGGTGTCTTGACGCCCAGACCGGCAAAGTGGCATGGAGCAAGGATTTCGCGAAGGACTATGGGGCCAAAGCGCCGTTCTGGGGCGTCGCCGCCCATCCTCTGGTCGACGGCGATCTGTTGTACTGCGTCGTGGGGGCGGCCGATGGCGTCGCGATGGCGTTCGACAAGCGTACGGGAGGTGAGGTTTGGCGTGCCCTCTCGGCCCGGGAGCCCGGGTATTGCCCGCCGACCATGATCGAGCACGGCGGCCGGAAACAACTGCTCATCTGGCACGCCGAGTCACTCAATAGCCTCAATCCGGCCGACGGGAAGGTGTATTGGTCGGTGCCGCTGGCGCCTCGCAGCGGTATGGCGATTGCCGCGCCCCGTCAACTCGGTCCTCATCTGTTTGTCAGCGGTTTTGGGGAGACGGGTGTGCTATTGAAGCTCGACACCTCGTCGCCGGCGGCAGAAGAGGTCTGGCGAGGGCGGGTAAAGACGGCCGTCTACTCCGGCACCGGCACTCCGTTTCTGGAGGATGGTACGATCTACGGTTGCGACATTACGACTGGAGCGCTGATGGGCGTGCGGCTGTCCGACGGGGAGCGGCTCTGGCAGACCACGGACCCGACCCTGGGAGATGTCCGCCGCGGCCGATATGGGACGGCGTTCCTCGTCAAGCATAAGGACCGGTTCTTCCTGTTCAACGAGAAGGGTGATCTGATTCGGGCCAGGCTCTCACCCCAGGGTTATGAGGAGATCGGGCGGTTCCACGTGCTGGAGCCGACGAACACGGTTTTCGGCAGGGAGGTCGTCTGGAGCCATCCGGCATTTGCCGAGCAAAGCTGCTTCGCCCGCAACGACAAGGAGATCGTCTGCGTTTCGCTCGCCGCGTCGCCCGATTCGCGGAAAGATGAGGGTAACAGAGACCAAGAGTAAACGCATCCATCGCAGCGCAGGCCAGTGTTTTGTTTCAAAGCATGAGCACGGACTGAAGGCAAGGTCAAAGCCGTGTTGAAACAAGTATTGCAGAGAGACACTGCCAAGTTGATGGACGTGAACCCGCCCGGCGACGACGCCGATACTAATGATGCCGTCTGCGGGCAGCTTGCCGGGGCATATTGGGGCGAGTCGGGGATTTCGCAGGAGTGGCGGGAAGAATTGGCCTGCGAGGACATCATTGAGCCGATCCCGTCACGGCTGTCAGGTCGCCGCACTGCGGAATGTTTCGCACTTCGGCAGCAGCAGTTCCACTGCGCAAGGTCAGGGCTCCTCAATCCCGCCAGGACCGGCACAGGTTAAGCAAGTCGAGCTTTTCCCAGCCGAAATATTCGCCCTCGGGCTCCCGCCCGAAATGCCCGCCAGTCGCGGTCGGGCTGAAGATCGGCCGATCCAGGTGGAAACGCTGGATAATCGCACGGGGAGTCAACGGTACGCACTCCAGGATCTGTTTGCCGTAATCCCTGGCCTGCGGTCCATTCTGAACCAACACCCGCAACGACACGGGCTCGGCCAGGCCGATGGCGTAGGCGACCTGGACTTGAGATCGCTGGCCCAACCCGGCTGCCACCAAGTTCCTGGCGATGTGGCGGGCGGCGTAGGCTGCGCTGCGGTCCACCTTCGAGGCGTCCTTGCCACTAAAAGAGCCGCCGCCAATCGGGCAGTCGGCTCCATAATTGTCAACCACGATCTTGCGTCCGCTGAGCCCAGTGTCCGCGGACGGTCCACCCAGGGTCCACGCCCCTGCCGGATTGATGATAAACTGCGCCCGTCCGAAGGCATCGGCCACTTCGCGCTCCGGGAGATGCGGCAGCATCTTATGCAGGATCAATGCCTTCACGTAGTCCTGGATCTGTTGCACGGGATACCTGTTCCGGTGGCACGTCGACACCAGGACCGTCTGTACGTGATCCAGTGTTCCGTCGTCGCGGAGTGCCAGTGTGACCTGACTTTTGGCATCCGGCAGTAGCGGCGTTTCGGAGTTCGTCTCCCGATCGGCTTCCAACACATGGATGATTTCTCGGGCAAGATAGATGGCCAGCGGCATGTGACAATGGGTCTCGGCGCTGGCAAAACCGAACATCATCCCCTGGTCGCCGGCCCCCAGATCACCGCCGTTGCCATCTTTCGCAACAGCGGCTCGGATCTCGCGCGATGGTTCATGGAGCTTGTTGAGGATCTCGCATTGGTGGACGTTGAAGCCGGCTTCCTGGCTGTCGTAGCCGATGCGACGGAGGGTCGCCTTAACGATATGGTCGATGTCCGGGCTGCACTGGGAATGGACCTCGCCAGTAACAAGGACGAAGTCCTTGGTGATCGTCACTTCGCAGGCAACGCGCGATTGCAGATCGCCTTCCAGATATGCGTCCAGAACGGCATCGGCGATCTGGTCGGCTACTTTGTCTGGGTGTCCTTTGGAAACAAACTCGCTGGTCCACAAGTACATGATAATGACTCCCGGTTTGCTGAAAAACGTCTACGGAGACTGTAACCTGCACGTCACGTGTCTGCGATTTATGTCATCCGGCATCGAAGGAGATTTTTTCCCAAGGCCGATCGGCGTCGGTAAAATGCCCCCAACGGGCGATGTCTGCCAGCGAGGTCGTCAGGGCGTACCGCTCGCCAAGTCCCTCCAGGGAAAGATCCAAAAGTTGGCCCCATCGTGCCTCATCAAGCTCTTGGCCGCCATCACCGCAGAGCGAGACGATCTTCGCCTTGCTGGCCCCAGGCAGGAAGGCCAACGTCGCCACGCACTCGCGGGCCGCCCCAGTCAGCACAACCGCCTTGGTCAGGCGACGAGCGAGGATAGCCCCGGCCCGATCAGCCTTAAAGAAGTCCTTGCCGCAAAGCGCGCCACCGCCGATGGCAACGCGCGGGCCGTAAGCGTCGACCACAAGTTTCTTGCCACTCAGGCCGTTGTCCCCTTCCGGGCCACCCACCACGAAATTGCCGGCGCCATTGACGTTCACGGCTTCCGGAATTGCCGGATCGAAGCCGGGGATGGCCTCCGCGGCCTCCGCGAGTTGCCCGCGAAGCAGATCCAGGACAGCACGGTGGAACTCAATGGGATCGGCGTCCGGGGCGTGGTGCAGCGACGTGCTAAAGCCGGCCAGACGAGAACAGCCGCCCTCGGCTTTAAGCAGCACAAACACTTTGCCGTCCGGGCCGAGCTGCAATTCCGGCCGCTCGGTGCGGAGCTGCCGAAGACGCTGCGCGCTGCGGGCGGCCAGCCAGTGCTCCGGCGGCAGGTAGTTGGTTCCGGGGAGGTCCACGGCGTAGCCGGTCACGATCGACTGGTCATCGGAGAGACTGCGGAAATCCGCTTCGCCGTCGTTGAGGGAACCCAGGCAGAGATCCGTGCGGATGGCCAGTTCTTCGGGTGATGGGCGCCATAGGCTGTCGTAGCCCGCACTGGCATAAACCTGCCGGACGATTTCGGGCACGTCAATTCTCGCCGCATCACGGCAGGCGATCCGGCCGGTGACGAAGACGGTGGCTCGATGCACGGCGACCTCCACGCCGCACAAGGCGCGTTTCTCCCGACGTGCCGCTAGTTCGACCAGCGCGTCGGCAATCGCGTCGCAAAGTTTGTCGGGGTGCCCCGGCAGGACGTATTCAGCAGCGTAGATCGTCGCAGGCATTATTTGCTCCGGGATTCTTCGAGTTGAGTCCAATAGTCGGTCACTTCTTTCAGATCGGCACGGGTGGAATTGCCCGGGGTGAGGGCCACACCGAGCTTCACACAGCGAAGCGTCTCGTGGTCGCTGCCTGTCGGACGCCCGACATAGCCATCGGTGAGGATCACAGCCCGCTTCACCTGGTGGTGCCGGAGGTGGCCAGCAACGCAGGCGATGCCGGTACCATCCGTCGTCGAGCAGGCACCCTGGCGAAGTTGTGCCAACGATACGTCGACCACACGCTCGGAGAAAAGGTGGACGTAGGGATGTATCCACTGACGGCAGTCGAGCACGGCGCCATACAAGGCACCTTTGAGACCGGCGATACTGCCGCTGACGTCCACGTAGACATGAACCTTGCTTCCCGCAGGCACGCGGCAGGGCACTGGGAGTTCACTCCGGTGAAGCATCGGCGGCTGGCCAATCGCACCGAGCACGATCGACCGGCGATCCCGTGCGGGAAGCGGCGTCAGAATCTCGCTGGGACTCTCGTCCAGGATCGGGACGATGCCAGTGCGGCCCCGTACATCGACCAAGCGGCGAAAGAGGTTCCGCAGCACGGTACGGTTGGATCGCTGGGGCCGCGGGCATACCGATTCGTTCCGCAGGAGATCGGAAAGCGAACGCCCGGCGATTGGGTCGGGCGGCTGCGGCCAACGTTCCACGATCTGACGGACAATCTCGAACAGGATTGGGGATTGCTCGTCGAGGTGGCCATCGGCGGAACCCATGCCCTGGAGTTCGTTGTCACCATGATCGCCGAGAAGTACAAGTAATCGTTCGTTTCGCGAGACATGGTCGTCGAAGCCGCATTCCCGAGGGCTTTGTCGGCGCACGAATCCCGAAAACCCATCTCAAAAATCAAGATTCCGAGAACCTGTCCGCCGTGAGGTATTTGATGCTCTCCCGGCAATGCAATCAAGGTTCCCGAAGCGGCCGCAGTCTCATGCCGGGGCGACCGACGGTTTCACCGACATCTGCCTTGGGGGCGCACTCCTGAGTTGCCGGTGCCAAACTGCGCCAGGAGAGCGTGTCCTCCGGCTTCCCCACATCGCCCCGCCCCGTCCACCTCCTGCCTGGCACAGCACGCCCGACACGGCACAACCGAAATCTTCGCCCGACAACGCCGTCCGGCCGTGATCGCATTCCGCTGGCTGCGATCCACCGGCTGCGGTTCGAACACGCCGCACCAATGCTCGGGCAGCACGAGTGGCCATACACCGACGTCGTGATCTTCATGGCGACCTTCGTAGGTCAAACGTGCAACCACTATCTGAAGTCCGTGAAGCAGTTCACTCGCTGGATGGGCCGCGATCGACGATTGCCCGACGATCCTTTGGCGTACCTCTCGCGTATGAATGTCAGCGTCGATCGTCGGCACGATCGCCGGGCGTTGTCGGCGGACGAATTCTCCCGCCTGGTTGAAGCTGCTCGCACGGGGCCGGTAATCGAGAGTGCGGAAATAGGGCTCGGTATGGGCTGCAGTCTCGGCGTCGCGACGTGGCCGCTTGGCCGCGATCCGGCAGGTGCGGGCCCCGCGTCCCGCCGTTCGCCCGTGTGGCGTCACACGGCGTCCACGTTCGCCCGTGTCACGTTCACGGGCGGAAGTGGCGTCTGTGTGGCCAAGTGGACTGGCGTCGCGACGTAGGCGACGTGGGCGTAGGTGCCGCCATCGCCGCCCACGTCCCCTGGCACCCGGACGCCCACACGATCGGCCCCGCCTGTGAGCGTTAGCCGCTTGGCCGCGATCCGGCAGGGGCTAGTCCCACGATCGCCGCCGACCTGCTCGGCTGTGAGCGTCTTCTTTGGGGGGCGGCTTCCATCACCGAGCGGTCGCAACATCACGGCTTGCACTTGGAACAAGGATGCTTCCTCGCATGGACGGCCTCTTCCCGTGTGGCGAACTTGACGATGTTCTTCTCTCCGATCTTCTTCGCCACCGAACATCCGGGCAAGTGAAAGACGATCGATGTCTTCGATGCCACGTAACCTCCTGGTGGTGCAGGGGTGACGGACGCAGGAACGGGTCTGGGAGGCAAGCCGAGTCTCTCCAGCCCCTTCTTCCGCTTCTTCGGCTCCTTCTCCAACAGACCCGATTCGTAGAGGAAGCGGCTGGGCGCGACCTTGGAGCCGCAAGCGTTCTCGACGTAGGATACGAACAGGTTGGACGACGCCCGTGTCATGGCCACGTAGAACAGTCGCCGCTCTCCCTCGACCTCCGCCTTGACGTGGGGAATCAGGCCCTCGTTGGAGGTCGTGAGGATCACCGTATGCCATTGAAGTCCCTTCGACCTGAAATACGTCAAGAGCGGCACCCCCTCTCTGTGGTCCTGCCCGGCGTTCGACTCCCGCGCCCGATTGATCGTCCCTTCTAAGGTCTGGACGAAATCCCGCGTGTCGCCCCGGAAACCGGCCGCAATCTCGAAGACCTCGCCGAGCGGAACCCGCTCCGCTACGACATCTTCCAGGCTGCCGATCATTCCGTAGACACCGTAGAACTTCTCGGCGATCACGTGCAGCGTGGCGAGGAGAGAAGGCGTGCGGATCAGTTCCCGCATGGCCATCGGCAGCAGATCACGGCCCCGGTCGGGCATCAAGTCGTAGAACGCCTGCGAATTAACGTCGGACAGGAAGGTCTCGCTGCGTTTGATCGCCGCCTCCAAGCGGGCGGCGGCGTGGGGTTCGATGTAGCGGAAGAACGAGCAAACCGTTCGGGCCGCATCCTCTTTGGATGGCGCGGTCCCTTGATCGAGGGCCAATTTGGTCCGCAGGATACTCAACAACTTCCGCAATTGCTCGTTCTCGACGATGTTGTCCTCCTTGCGCACGTAGTACGGTATCCCGTTCAGGACGAACTCCACCTGCAAGGGGAGGCTCTGGGCGTTGGCCCGATACAGAACGGCGAAATCCCTGAACCGAACCGCCGCATCGTCTGCCCGCACCCGCTGAATGAGCGACACGATCGACTTCGCCTCCAGCCCTGCGGAGAGCGACGACACGACATGGATCTGCGCCACCGCATCGCCGGCCGCACGCGGAGTCTTGGGAATCCGCCAAGTGTTGTGCCGGATGAGACGGTCGGCATGTTCCACAATCACCGGCGGACAACGGTAGTTGACCTGGAGTTCGTGGCTTTCGATCGGGCGGCGCAGATGCTTTTCCAGGTCAATAATGTACTGGGGAGTGCAGCCCCGAAAACCGTAGATCGCCTGATCGTCATCGCCCGTGACGACGAGGGTAGCCTTGTCGGCGATGGCCTGGACGAGGACAAAATCCAGGCGGTTGATGTCCTGAAACTCATCGACCACCACTTCGTCCACTTGCCCCTGGATGGCGCCGAGGGTGGCGAGGTTCTGTTGCAGGAGGACGTACGGCCGCAACTTCTGGTCGTCGAAGTCGATCGTCCGCTCGCGTTGCAGTAGACGCTCGTAGCCCTGGTAGAGCCAAATGATGGCCTGGATCGTCTTGGTCACGGCCCGTTCGGAGGGGTTCGTGTAGAACACTTCCGCCTGGGGGGCCTCCAGGAGGAAGTCCGTCATCGCTTGGGCATCGACCGCACAAGGATCGAAGAGGTTGTTCTTCAAGAGGCTGAAGAATTCCAGGTAGAAGCGGCCCGCCAAGTATTCGGGCAGCGCTCCGAAGTGCTCGCTGCTGTGCTGGCGAAGCTGGTTCCGCAACGTCTTGAGCAGGCTGTACTGGCGTCGGCTGGCGATGACCGGCTTGTACTCCTGGTGAAAGCAATCCCGCAGGATCGAGTACCCAAAGGCGTTCAGCGTCAGCACTCGCAGGCCCGACAACTCGACCCCGAGTTCCGCGAACTTGTCGTGGAGCTTCAGCTTGATCGAATTGACCGCTGCGTTGTCGAACGTGAGGAGCAAGGTGCGTTCGGGCTTCAGGCCGTGCTGGATGCGGTGAAGCACG
>JAAYEH010000640.1 GCA_012728855.1 Rhodopirellula sp.
AGAGCCCGACTCCGTTTCGCCAGGCAAGATGAGTCTAGCACCGAAAACAAGCAGAACGAAGGACACACGAGGAACTCTCTCACAAAACTGCCCCAAAAAATTCCACTTGAATACCGAGCCAAGACAGTGACAGGGCGTGAAAGAAGAAAGAAGTCGAGGACACGGAGTAGCACGCGACGTCAGTTCGATCAGCCACGACGGACGATCCGTCCATGTCGTGGAGGCCGTGCCACCTGTGCCGGGCGGGGGTGGGCCGATCCGGGAGTTGATTGGCCTGACGACGGCCACTGGGCAGCGACAGCGAGGATACGAGAGTGCGGCTCGGCTTCGCCCTGGGCCGCGTGTATCTTGATTGGAGGATCTCCCTCCGGTCGGACCCACCGGCAGGGCGCATGGGGCAGCAAGTTCTTTCGTAATCTCATTTCTTCGTAAACACGTTGCCCAATTACAACCGCAGTTCGGGTGGCGCCAGATGCCGCACACATACTGCGATTCGCTCTGACGCACTGACGAAAGAACGAAAATACGAAATAACGAAATAAGACTGGGACGCGCCATGGAATCAAGACGGCTGCCGTGTCCCCTGACGCCCTTGCGCCCTTCACGCCGCTGCCGGACTGAGGCCTGGCCTGCCGCACCGCAGTGCCGCCGCATGAAGCGCCGCGTGATATCGCCCAAACGACGGTCCAGAATCCGGTAGACGGCGGACTGGATGTCGTCGGGGACTTGGCCCCGCCAAGGGATCGCCCGCCCACTCGTAGAAGCTGCCTCCGTATCCTCCATTGGGGTACCACCGGTAGAATGTCCTGAGGTTCTTGACAGGCCGTGCCGGCGGTGAAAGAGGCTGCGGGCATCCCTGCGGAGTGCGGGTATTACGTCATGCTCTTCGGCCCGCCCTCCGTGAAATACCCCAGGACCGTGCAGCGCGACGGCGCCGCCCTTGTCCGGCGCATCAGGCTGTGAGGGCTTGGGGCGGTTAACCCGAAATGACCGCTCGTGACCGCGAAGCGACTGTGTTCTCTGTTGAACGGTGAGGCGGTTGTGGTAAGATTTGTACATGAAAAAATACATGTTGTCATTGTTGTTGGCCGTTGCGATGGCCGAGTGCTGCATATGCAAGTGCGGCGAGCCCGTCAAGATCTCGGTCTTTTCGGGCACGGTGGAACGGGTCGCGAAAGCGAAAGGCGTTTCGCTGAGCGAATCGGCGGCGCTGCTCGCGGAAGCCGGCGTGATCGGTTTCGATTCTAGCTACAAAGATCCGAAGCTTCCCGAATTAGTGAAAATCGGCCTCAAGCCGATCAACTTCTACGGCTGGCCGAAGTTCCTCGGCCCAGACGGCGGGGCGAAGGATTCCGACGAGTTCGTTGCGGCGGCGGTCAAGTACGGGGTGCCGCGGATCATGGTCATTCCCGACGAGTTCCCCAAGGACGGCGACCAGGAGGCTGATTACGTGCGGATCAGCGAGGGGCTCAGGAGACTCGTCGCGAAGGCGAGCGCCGCGGGGATAGCCGTGACGGTCGAGGACTACGGCGGCACGGGCAACCCGTGCTCGTACACGAAATATCTCAAGCGCTTCCTGACCGACATCCCCGAACTCGGCTTCGCGCTCGATTCCGGCAACCTCTACTACGCCGGGCGCGGCGAGGACATCCTCGACATGGCGCGCTTCGCCGAAGGGCGCATCCGCCACGTGCATCTCAAGGACCAGACGAAAGAGGACAACCGCAAGTACGCGACGCTCGGAACCGGCGCTGTGCCGAACGAGGCGGTCGTGCGGCACATGCACAAATCGGGCTACGGCGGCTGGTACACGCTGGAGAACCTCGTGGGCGACGACATCCTCGCCGACGTGCGCCGTCAGGTCGGCGTCGTCCGCTCCTGGTGCAAGTGACCGCGGACCGCGGAGGCGGGCGGACAGGAGGCGTATGCAGCGTTTCCCCAAGGGAGATGACTTCCAGGGGGCGAAGAACACGGGAAGCGCTGCGCCTCTGTGCCGTCAGCAAGTCTGGCCGGTCGGCTGGATTTTAACGCGGAGGCGTGGAACCGCTGGAGGAAACCGCCGGCGGACGGTGTCCCGGGGCTTGGCCGTTTCTCAACAGGCCAAGTGTTCGGCGAACCCCGCAAGCCGCGTAAAAACCGAAGGCGGTGACTGGCAAGGCCGCCGCCGCATGGATGATCATACGGGAGCCCATGTCTTGATATCTTGCACAGGGTGTGGTTTACGGTTTTGCGGCTGCCGTGCAGCCAGGCCCGTTTCTGGCTTTCCTGATCTCCCTGGCTTTAAGTTGCGGCTGGAGGCGGGCCTTGCCTGGCGTGCTGGCGCCGCTGCTGAGCGACGGACTCATCATCGTGCTGGTGTGCGGCTGTGCCGGACGAAGGGACCACAGGCTGAACCGGCTTCTGTCCGGAGTCTCCGGTGTCGCATTGGCCGGTTTCGGGCTGCATCAAATCGCGCTGGGGATCATGAGCTGGCGTTAGTTAGAGTGTTACGTTCGCATCGAATCGCGTCGCCCCGAGCGCCGTGGTCATCCGCTGGTGCAAATAGATGCCGCGGGAGTCGGCCAGCGTCACGTTGCCTCCCGCCGTGATCGGCTGATAGACCTCGAGCACGCCGCCGCCCCACAGTGTGAGGTTGAAATCGGCACCTGCCTGAGCCAGGCCGGACATTTGGAGCGTGGTGTCGATTGGCTCCCACCGGGAAACGGTTTGGCGATTCGCGCCAAGATAGTCAGACATTGGACATAGAGCAAATAATGCAAGTCCTTGACAGCGAACGAGGACGGAATTATTGGTGGGGACTGCTCGAAATCAATGTTGGACGGACCATTTTGTTCGAGAACCCGTTGCCGCGGATGTGGTGCGGGAAGAACTCGGCGGCGAGGCGAAATACCCAAGGCTATGGCGTTCACGGAAAAAATGAAGGAAGCGATACGATGAAGAGAAGCCTAGTTCTTTGTTTTTGGTTGCTGGTCGCCGTTCAGGCGCTCGCCGAGGAACGGGTCGCTCTGTGGCCGGAAGGAAAGATCCCGGATTTCCAGGCCAGTCAGATCGCG
>JAAYEH010000641.1 GCA_012728855.1 Rhodopirellula sp.
ATGATTCAAGTGAGTCACATCCATCTTATGCTCCGCCGTCTGACTCCCGTGCAGCGTCCTGCCTTCCATTATGCCACCCCGGCGTAAGCACCCGAAAACAAGGCTCAACTTTCCGGATAGACTCTCATAGCCGAGAGAGAGGTTCTTCGGCTTGACTATGAACCCGATCCTTCGGCATCCACGCATTGTTGTGTGGTGCCTGAACGATACGGTGAATTGGAACAAGAGTTGATTCAAGCGCGCTTCACCGCAGATCCGGAGTATTCGGGGTACGAACTCTCGATATCCTACGTTCAACTTGACGAAGATTTTCAATGGTTGAACGCAGATGATCAGCTTCCGCATGGCGGCCAACAACAGTAACTGCCCGATTCTGTCGAGGGTGAGTGCAGCAAATCGCCGTGAAGCCAAGAACCGCCAACTTATCGGGAAAAGGGCGAACAGAGAAGAGGAACCCGTACTGCGGCGCCCAAGAGAATACGGGTTCCTCTTCTCTGTTCGTTCCTTTCTGGAAATGACTCCTGGGGTTCGGCAACTTGCTTCGGATTGCGCGCCATCTACGATTGTTTGGGAGGGGCCGGAGATCGAGCCAGCCTCGCGATCACTTCCCGAATGTCACAAAGACCGTCATTGCCAGCGCGAGCACCATGAAGACGATGCCGGCCCGCGCCACCCACACGGTTGCCGGATTTGGGCGCAGGCTCGGCTCGCGGATGTCCCGCATGACGCACAAGAGGTTGAAAGTGTACAGCAACGGCGCGGCCGCCAGGCTCACCAGCGCGGCGCCCGTCACCAAGAGCACGGGATTGCCGACGGCGAGCAGGATGCCACAGGCCAGAGTGGACGACCCGATCACAAAGCCGACGTAAAGCCGGCGGGACATCTCTCCGCCAAACCTGGCGGGACGGAGCACGGCGCAGCACTGGGCGAACGATCGCGAGAAACCATCGACGACCGTGTAGGCGGTCGAAAACATCGCGAAAAACGCCGTCAGCATGAAGACGTGGTAAATCCATCGGCCGAAGACCGCCGTGTAGGCGGTCGAGAGTGCCGCGGCGAACTGCACGCCCTGCAGTTCCGTCCCGCGCCCGGAAAGGTGGACGGCTCCCATCACGACAAACATCAGACCCGTGGAGAGCGAGAGAAGATAGCCGGCTCGCATGTCCCAGAGCGCAACACGAAGCCGTCTTTTCCGTACGGCATCCATGCCGTCGGATTGTGGATCGAACTGCCGCTCGTCGACACGCATCTTCTCGATCGTCCAGAAGGAATGCCACACCGACACGTCAATCCCCGTCGGCATCCAACCGAGCATCGCAGCCACCAGCACCATCGACCCCGGCGGAAGACTCGGCACGACGAGCGATCGCCAGGCTTCAGGGCCGGGAACAATCGGCACGAAGACCAACACCGTGGCGATGGCCAGAACCGCCATCATGATTTTGTTCAGACAGTCCAGCCAGGAGAAACCCCCGGTCAGCAGCAGTGTCACGATGGCGAGGGTTAGCAGGACGGAGAAGAGTTCGGTATTGAGCGCCTGACTCCACGTCCAAAGGACGCAACCGGCGACGCTGACGACCCCGGCGAGCACCCCGATGCCTTGCGCGAGCGTGCCGAGCAGAAAGACCCACAGAGCCCACTGCGTCCTTCCGCCGATCCGCGCGTATCCGTGCAGGAGATTCTTCCCCGTGGCGGCCGCATAGCGCGGCCCGAATTCGAAGGCGGGGTATTTGAGCACGTGCGCCGCAGCCACCAGCCAGAGCAATTGGTAGCCGAATAGGGCGCCCGCCTGCGGACTGAGCACGAGGTGCGACGCGCCCACGCTGGCCGCCGCCAGCAAGATCCCCGGCCCCATCGCATTCCAGAGTTTGATGATCCTGTTCATATCGCCAGGAGTCTAGCACCCGCCGGCCGCCCGAGCAATCGCCTGTTGTCGGGCAACCGTTTGCCCGGCTGATCTCTTGTCGCCGGGCCGTGACATCGGATAAACTGTTCCAGTGCGTTAAAGTTTCCGCAAAACAAGGGGGTCTCTCATGAAGATCGGCGTCTTCTTGCTGATTGAACCGTTTGCCAGCGTGGAAGTGCAGCTCGAGCGGGCAAAGCAGATGGGATTCGAGTGCGCCGACATCACCGATACCAATGCCGGCGGCAGCATGTTGGGGTCGGCTGGTTTCTCGCCGACGATCAGTCTGGACGAGAATCCCTTCGAGGTGAAACGCCTCTTTGAAAAGCACGGGATGGTACCTTCCACCGTCTGCGCCCACGCCATGCTGCTGGAACCTTCCAACCCGGGGCTGTACGGCACCGCGGAAATCATGAAAGCGATCCGCTTCGCCGCGGCGATTGGAATCCAGGACGTAATCACCACGGAGACCGACCCGCGATCCCAGTGGGCCGAGAACTTGACCTACGATCAACGAATCTTCACCATCGCCGAAAAGCTCTACACGCCGGTCCGCATGGCGGCGGACTTTGGTGTCCGGATTCTCCTGGAGCCGCACGGTCCCGTCACCGACACCATCAATGGCATTCGCGATGTGATGGACATGCTGGGCAATCCAGCCTCGCTGGGCGTGAACCTCGACACCGGCAATTCCTGGCTCGGCGGCGCCGATCCGGTCGAGATGGCCAAGGTCTTCAAGGACAAGATCCACCACATCCACTGGAAGGATCTCGGCGAAGAGTGGGTGGAAAAACGAGGCTCGATCTATGGCTGCGGATTTTCCAAGATCGCCCTGGGCGACGGAGTGATCGATATCGCGGGCGTGTGCGCGGTACTCAAGGATGCGGGCATTCGAGCTTCCACCCTGGAGATTGTCGGATCGGAAGAGATCCTCAAGAAAAGCGTCGGCTACCTGAGATCCCAGGGGCTTTAGAGAGGCCGGGTTTTTCAGCCGCCCGCCAAGTCGGGCGGAAATACGACGTGGTTCAGCTCTGCGGCCTGCCTCGTATTGGTGCGGGATTTAGGCAGCCTGCAAACCTGCCCCACGCTATGGTGGTTGGACGCTTACGGCCTTTGACGCAGCCGCCGCCGGTAATTAGAATGAGGAGTGTTGGCGGCGCGTAGCCCACAAAGCCCCTCCTTTTCTTCACAGGCATTCACCTAGGTCTTATGGGGGGCAGTGGATTATTTACCTCGTCCGACCTTCTCGCTGGTAAGAAGGTGGACGCTCCTGTTGGACGGAAACCGAGATCCCGATGAGCAGAGCTTCCGCCAGTGATTTGGCCCGGCTCTCGCCGGCCGGTAACTCGGTTGGCTCGTCTCGGAATCAGCGGGGGGCAGCGTCGAACGTGGACTTTGCGACAAACGACCAGCCAACCGTAATTACCTCCCAACCACCGTTGGGGCCATCGGCCAGCGAACCGCTGCTTCGGGGTCGCGGCGACCGACTCCCCCCGGGCGTCCGTATCGGCCCGTTTGAGATCGTCGACTATGTCGGCGGAGGAGGAATGGGCCACGTCTACCGGGCGCAAGACATGGCGCTGGACAGGACGGTGGCGTTGAAGATCCTTTCTCGTGATCAAGCCTCCGAACACGAGACGCTGCACCGATTCCACAACGAAGCTCGCTCCGCGGCCAGGCTCAATCACGAGAATATCGTGCAGGTCTTCCACGCGGGCGAAGACCGGGGGCTGCCCTACATCGCCTTCGAATTCATCGAGGGAACCAACATACGGGAACTGGTCGAGAAGCGAGGCGCTCTTTCGCTTGCCGAGGCGATCAGCTACACATTTCAGATCGCCGAGGCTCTGGACTACACCGCCGACCGCCAAGTGGTCCACCGCGACATCAAGCCATCGAACATTTTGATCACTCCCGAGGGCCGCGCCAAGCTGATCGACATGGGCCTGGCTCGCATGCATGCCGCTTCGGGATCGGGCGGCGATCTGACGGCCAGCGGCGTCACATTGGGGACGTTCGACTACATTTCCCCGGAACAGGCACGCGACCCTCGAAACGCCGACGTCCGCAGCGACATTTACTCGCTTGGGTGTACGCTCTTCTTCATGCTGGCCGGACAACCGCCCTTTCCCGAAGGCACGGTGCTGCAGAAGCTGCTCCAGCACCAAGGCGACGCTCCGCCGGACATCCGCAGTTTCCGACCGGATCTACCGGAGGAGGTCTCGCGGGTCTTGCGCCGAATGATGGCCAAGGCCCCTCAACACCGTTACCAAAACCCCGTGAAGCTGATCGAGTCGCTCATCTGGCTGGCCCAACTGATCGGACTGCGGCCGACCGGACCGGGTCATCGGCTCTGGGTCGCGCCGGCGGAACCGGAAATCACCTTTGCCGAGCGGCACCTGCCTTGGATGGCCCCGGTGGGCATCCTCGTGCTCGTGGTGGTAGCGCTGCATTTTCTTTGGGATCAGCCGGTAACCGGACTGCGTTCCGCCGCACCATCGGTTGCTCGGCAGAATGAGACCGGGCCGCCTGAACCGGTTGGGGCCGCCGTAACGCCGCAATCCGTGGCAGCGCCGGCGACGACGGCGACGACGACGGCAACCCAAGCGGTTGCTCAAGCGTTGCCGGTCACCGCTGCACCGGCGCCGCCGAGCGAAGACCCAACCGCAGCGGGCACCGGTGGCGATGCAACCGCTACGCCTGTTGCTGCTGCGGCGGTTCCGGCGGCGAAGACCGCAGCGGAGCCGCCGGAACCATCCGCTTCCATCGAGACCTCTGCGACGGACACTCAGCCCGAGTTCTTCGGAATCCGGCCCGAGCGGTTCGAGGGCGAGTTGATCGCGCCTCTGAATCCCACCAACGGCTTGGCGCTGGTTGCCCCGATCGAGGGTAGCCGAGGCGGACTATCGGCGGTCGTCGATGGAAAGTGGCCGAGTATGGATCGCGCTGTGCCGGCGCCGCGAAGCGGGATCTTGGTGGTCGACGGCGTGGGGGCTGCGCCCGGCACATTTCCAACCCTCAAGGCCGCTTGCGCCGCGGCGGCCAGCGGCGACGTGATCGAGCTGCGTTACAACGGCCGCCGCGAGGAATCGCCGATGGAATTGGCCGGTCTGAAGGTCAAAATTTGCGGCGGCGAGGGATTTCAGCCTTCCATCGCATTTCAACCCAAATCGACCGACATCGATCCGTGGAAATACCCCCGCAGTATGTTGACGCTCACCGGCTGCCGGCTGACGATGGCCAATGTCGGCGTGGAGCTGACGGTTCCCGATCCGAAAGACTTGCCCGCCGATAGCTGGTCGCTCTTCGAGATAGGCCAGGCGGAAACGGTCCGGCTGGAAAAATGCTGGCTGACCATTCGCAACGCGGCAGCGGGCAGAGCTGCCCATCATTCCGACGTTGCTTTTCTCAGATTGAAGGCCAACCCGGCGGCGGTTGCCGCGTTGGGCGATCCTGTGCCTCAAGCCCGTCGCGTGACTGTGGATCTGGCCGATTGCGTCGCGCGAGGAGAAGCGACTTTTCTTCACTCGGAGACCATGCAATCGGTCGACCTTTCGTGGAAGAACGGCCTGCTGGGGACGACCGAGTGGTTTCTCGTCGCCGATGGCGGAGAGGAGTCACCGCCTCCGAGCGACGCGATCCAAATCGATTTGGAGCATCTCACCGCTCTGGTCGGTCGGGGATTGTGCCAGTTGAACCAAGGGGAGTTTGCCGTCTACCAGCTTCCCACCGAGGTCCGCTGCGCGGCTTGCATTCTCGTCGGCTCCGGTGCGGCGGCGTTGGTGGAACAGAACGGTGTCGGGGATGTGCAGAAGGCCCAGCAGCGGGTATCGTGGGACGGCGACCACAATTTCTACGAAGGTTTCACCGTCTTCTGGACGATTTCCCCTTTGAATCCAAGCCAGCCGTCGGACCAGAAGTCGTTCGAAGCATGGCAGTCACATTGGACAAACTACCGGGAGGTCCAACCGATTCGCGATGCCGTCGTATGGAAACAATTGCCCGCCGCGGATCTACCGGTAAACGCTCACACTCCCGCCGATTACCGATTGGACCAGGATGATCAGGAGAACCCGGCACTGCGAACTGTCGGCGAGTTGGGCGCGGCCGGGCTGCTGCTCGATCGCCTGCCGCAGGCGTTCCCCTCGGTTTCGATCGAGCCGCAGGCCGGCGCGGCGGGCGCGAACTGAACCGCCGGCTCTGCGCTGAAGCCATCGACGGAGTGGAACCGCTTCGGGCTCCGATGCCCCGTTTTGCCGGCCGCCTCATTGACATGCCGCGAGCACACCCTGTACGATGCGTATTGATCTCGTCAGGCGCCTTCAGGCCAAGCGGGATTGAAGGGCGGCTAGCTCAGTTGGTTAGAGCACCTCGTTTACACCGAGGGGGTCAGGGGTTCGAGTCCCTTGCCGCCCACTAGACTTAACACAAGCCGAATTCACAACTTAGATTACCTGCCGATGGTCGGCAGTGCGGCCTAAAGAACCCGAGCCAAAACGGTAGATACCGTTTTGCGGGGTTCCTTTCGAGGAAAGGTCGCATCATGCCAAGACTTACTCAAGCCGTCCCAAAGTACCGGAAGCATCGGGGCTCCGCGCAGGCAATCATCTCTATCGCGGGCAAGGATCACTACTTAGGCCCAAGAGGTGTTGCTGCCGTATCGGACCGTAAACGACACTGACGCAACAGGTCAATTCTGGGATGCCGTTGAGAACTTCCTTGCTTGAAGTCGTGGAACCTTTTGCCTCGCTCTATTTCGGCATCGGCAGCACGATCGTGGCGTTCTCGTTCAGCGAGACTTCTCCTTCCTTCCCGTCGATACGGTACTGGATCTTCAACTGCTTCACGATCCCGGGAGCCGGGTCATCGAAGCTCGCATTGTAGCTCGTACTGGGCAGGAAGATAATGCGGTAGTTCTTGGCGTATTTACGGAGGATCGCGGTAACGTCTTTGACCTTCGCGCCGGCGCCGTACTCGGCCTTGATGATTTCCAGTTTGACCGGCGCATGACCGGCCTGTGCCAAGGCTTTGCCGAGTTCGGCTCGGTTGATGCCCTTGCTGGCCATGCCCATCAGCACCAACGATGCCTCTTCTTTCAGGGCGGGAACTTTGGCGGCCTCCAAGGCAAGCGGCTGCATCTCTTCACTGGGATAGCGGAGCAGCACTTCCAGCACTAGACGCTTGTCCTCGTCCCGTTCGGCGGTTTCCAAGGCCGTGCGGCACATTTCCGCCCGCTGGCCGGCGGGCATGTCGAATTGCCGGGCAATCCGGATGTACGCCCGCATCGCGCGGACCTTCAGCCTCCCGTCGCTCGCCGAGTTGTGAAGTGCGAGAAGGACGGGCGCGGCATCGACCGACTTCCACTGTCCCAACACGCGGAAAGCCGCGTCGCGAAGTCCCTCGTCGCCGGATCGGGCGGCTGCGGCGACCGCCTCCAGGGAGGTCGCTCCGCCAACGACACTGAGCGTCTCCAGAATTCTGGCCTTCACGGGTCCGTCTGCCGTCGCCAGCGCCGCGGCAAGCTGAGCGGCGACGGCCTCCCGATCCTCCGAACGCAGGCAGACCTCGCACAATGCCTTGTCCAAGGCAGCCGTCTCCCGGTCGTCCTTGGTGGCAGCGAGTCGCGCGATCAGCTTCGGCAAGTCGGCCGTTTCCACCACGGCGCCCAGGCTGGCCAAAGCTGCGGCACGAACGGCCGTATCTGCGTCGTCGACAGCCCGCCAAAGCGCAGGAGCTGCGGTGGCGGTGCGCCGCCGGCCGGCCAATTCGATGAGCACCATCCGCGTCTTCCCTTGAGCCTCCGACAGTCGCGCCATGAGCTGATCGTCCACCGACTGGCCCTGCAGGCTTTCGAGTGACTGCATCGCCGCTTGCGACACATCGTCGGCCCCCTCGACCGCCGCCTCCAGGAGCGCGGGCACACAGGAGGCGTCGCCAACGCGTTTCAAGGCGCGGAAGGCAAGGACGCGAAGCTGCTCGTCGTCGCTCTGTGCCGCCTGGAGCACGGCCGGCAGAACTCGGGGCTCGTTGCGGTCGGCCAGGGCCAGGATCAGCAGGCCCTGCCGCTCTTTCGCCGCCTTGGGCAATGCGGCCATAAGCGCGTCGGCGACCTCCGCACCCGGCAGTTCCATGGCGCAGCGCACGGCTGCGGCGGCGAGGGCGTAATCCGGACCATGGATCGCCTCCACCAAGAGTGGAACTCCCTCCTTGCCGCGCGCGAGGATCGCGCCCCGCAGAGCCGCTGCGCGGACTTGATGCGGCGCATCCGCCAGTCCACGCATGCGATCGTAGATGGCTCGCGACGGTGCGTTCTGGCCGTCGGCCGCCAATGCCTCGGCCGAGCGGAGAAGGCCTTCGCAGATGGCGAGTTGGCCGCCACCCGACGCGCCGGGCAGTGCGTCCTCCAACGCTTCGGCGGCCGCGGGGGTGCCGATATTACCGAGGGCGCGGGCAGCCGCCCCGGCGGTGTCGGACTGCTTGAGCAGTCCGGCCAGAGCATCGACGGCTTTGGCGTCGCGTCGGACGCCCAGGCTGCCGATCACGCCCAGCCGCGGTCGGCCTTCGATCTTGCCCAGCGCGTCCCGCAGGGCATCATCGACCGAGGGATCCGGGATGGCTTCCAGGGCATAACGCGCCATGTGCGACAGTTCTTCATCGCCCAGCAGGGCGGCGAGAGTGGGAACCGCTTCCTTGGTGGCGATGCGGGCCAACTGCCGGCATGCGGCAGATTTTTGCTCGAGCGTCGCCTCCGAGCGAAGCACGGAGAGCAACTCGGATTGCTGGGCAAAGGAGTGAGCGGCAGTGGCGGCCAGCAGGGCTGCGGCCAGGATCAGATGTTGATGGCTTTTCCACATGGTGGTGAATTCCCGTTGATGGTAAGGAAGGAAGCAGGGACAGAACCAGCAAACGCGTTCCACTCGGCGACTAGTAAACGTACGGCTCCCTCATGGCTCGCGCGCGAAGGCGGTTGGCCTCTTCGTCGCCCGCGAACTCCTCCTTGACGGGGTCGAACTTGAGGCTCCGCTTGAGCCACATGCAGATATTGGCGGCATGCACCGTGGTCATCGAGTGGTGCATGACCTCGGGGTTGGCAACCGTCCGCTGGCGGCTCCTGACGCAGTCGAGGAAGTCTTGCATGTGGTCGAGCGATCGGCCGGTGCGGGCGACATACTGGCTGACGACGCGTTGGAACTCGCCGAGCAGGGCCGGCGACGACACGTCGGGCTGGGCATAGCCGTCCGCGGCCGCGGCCCAACCTTCGCTGCCGTCAAACCGCTCGCCGCAGGAACCGTGCCAGTACTTGTTGCCGCGAGAGAGGATCATCCGCACACCACTGGCGAAGTGAGTGACCATCCCGTCGCCGCTGTCGTTGGCGACGTATTCGTACTCCACCGGCGACGACTCGCCGCAACCCAAGCCGGCCTGGGCCTGGGCGAACGTATGCGCCCCCCATTCACCGATGCAACTGGTGTGGAAGTCGTAATGGCCCCGCCACCCGCCGGAGACGTAGGCCGGGTTGTACGGCCGCCAGGGGCACGGGCCCAACCAGGCGTCCCAGTCCACTTCGTCCTTGGGCGGTTCGGCGACGGCCGGCAGCCAGTCGTGACGCATCTCGGCCGCGTCCCAAGGGGCGATGTGGGCGTAGGCCGTGTGGACTTCGCCGAGCCGGCCCGTCCGCGCCATCTCGATGCAGAAAACGTGGTTGGCCTCGCTCAGTCGTTGCGTGCCGGTCTGATAGACGCGGGCGTAGCGGCGAGCCGTCTCGACGACGGCTCGGCCCTCGGCAATCGTCATACACGAGGGTTTCTCGGTATACACGTCCTTCCCGGCCCGCATGGCCAGGATCGAGGCCATCGCGTGCCAACGATCCCCCGTGGCAATCAACACTGCGTCGATATCCGGCCGCGCCTCCAGGAAGCCGTTGATCTCGGGGTACATGGCACAGTCCTTCGTGCCGTAGTGATTATCGACGAACTCCTTGACTGCCAAGCGCTGCTTCTTTTGCAGGTCACAGATGGCGACGAACTGCACGTCGGCGTGGCCCGTGATCCATCGGAGGTCGTGCATACCCCGACCACGAATGCCAATGCCGCCGACAACGATCCTCTCGCTCGGCGGCACCGCGCCGCCCTTACCTAGCGCGGCACCCGGGACGAAATATGGCACGGCTGCCAAGGCGCTGGCCCCGGCAGCCGTCTTGAGAAACCGGCGACGCGAGAGAGGCGACTTGTCCGGCATAATGGTTCTCCTTCATGAGGATTGGCAGGCAGGGACTGTTGGGAACGTCGGCACAAGCGGAATTCAACCGAATCGTCGCTTATCGAAGGGGGGCGTGTCAAGCAGTAAGGCTCGACCGATGAATGACTGTCGTACTTAGAGCCTATCCGCAAACGGGGACAGGCACCTTACATCTTGTATGATTTCCGTCTCCAGCACACAACATCCGGGAGCCAGTCCCCGTTTTCGGATAGCCACTTAGCATCGTTCGAGAAATAAGTGGACGGCATTCGGCAGGACGGATTGGTTATCCGTCCTACGGTAAAAAGCGCCAGTTATTTCTCGAACGATGCTTAGCGGCAGCGGGGCCGAGGGGGTCGGGAGTCTTTTTTCGTGTCGGCCGGAAAAGCATCCGTCCCTACACGAAAGCATCGCCCGGCCGACACGAAAATAAGACTCCCGATCATTTGAAGAAACACCCCCCCCATCCTGCTTGCTGAACTCGAAAAAACGCGATGCCGACTCGTCTCAGCCCGACAGCGGTGCGTTATATTCAAAGCCAGGCCCCGGTCTCGGCACCATTTTCAGAGGCAACGGCACAAAGCTGTGTGTGGCAATTTGAAACAGACGGTAGAGTCATATTGCACGGCTGGCCTGCATTCTTCCGTTACCGCCCAAGAACGCTTGTTGCTGCAACCCCATTGCAGTAAACGCTTTGTATCCGCCAGACCGCACAGACTCGGGAAATGGCACGACGCTTGCTCAGAAGTCATCTCAGTTTCGGCTCACACGGACAGCAAAAGGACGGTCGTCCGGTTACGTGGAAAGGAGTCACGGCGATGCTCGTGTTTGGGAGAAAGCAAGGCGAAGTCGTTTGCATTGGCGAAAGCATCCGGGTTCGAATCCTCGAGATCCGCGGCCGTCGTATCAAAATCGCGATCGAAGCTCCCGATACGATTGTGGTTCGGCGCGGAGAACATCTCCTGGAAGCCGGTGCATCGAACGACGGAAAACTAACCCAGGGGTAGCTGCAGCACCGTTCCGAAGGGCTGCGTCATTCATCGTTCCTTTACGGTTTATGCATCATCCCGGAGCGGATCATCGGTCGATGGCGATAGACGCCTTGACTTGAGGCTCATCTCCCCGCGTGTGACCGGGCACGCGCGGGGCTCTTTTTGCGAGCGCGAGCAAAGGCGCGAGCAAAGACCTACTATGAACAGTCAAGAGCGTCATGGCAAGATTCCCGGTTTTTTTGCGAAATAGTTTGTTGAGCCGGGCTTGTGGGTAATTCGTTAGGACTTCTTCGGAGGGCGTTTTTTGAAAGGGC
>JAAYEH010000642.1 GCA_012728855.1 Rhodopirellula sp.
CGAAATCCATGAACCGCAGAATATCGAACAAGGAATAACCAGCGGCGAAGGAAAACTCCCGCCGGTTTCCCCC
Organism: Rhodopirellula sp.; assembly: GCA_012728855.1. Classification (GTDB taxonomy): domain Bacteria; phylum Planctomycetota; class Planctomycetia; order Pirellulales; family Thermoguttaceae; genus JABWBD01. The sequence goes on from JAAYEH010000642.1 coordinate 74, forward strand.
ACCTTCTTCCTTGGACATTCCTTGTTCGATATTCTGCGGTTCCTTTGTCTCCATTGAACCAGCCGCCGCCGGGCTTGCCCGCTGGAAGCCACGATTGACGGCTAAGGCGAGCGGTTCCCCAAGGGTTCCCCGTTCCCGCCCGCCGCCGCGTCGCGGCGGCGGGCGGGAACAGGGGGGCAAGGCGGCGATGCCTTTAGCCGTCAATCGTCGCTACCACCGACCCGAGGTCGGCGGCGGCGTCGCGTAGCACCGCGACCTGCGGAACGCGAAAGACCGCTGACTAAGATCTGAACAAAATGCCCCCCAGCGCCGTCACGAGCGGAACACCTCGACTTCCAATTCCTCCACGCGGCTGCGGAGTTCCTCGAGGGAAACCCCCGACAGTTCCTCGCCGGACGTCACCGGCCGTTTTAGCAAGCGCTGGCAGAACTGCATCCGTCCCAACAGCCCTTCCTGCAGCCCTTGCTGTCGGCCCTCCTCTATTCCCTCTTCACGCCCTTGTTCCTTTGCTTCCTGCAACAAGCTCATTTGGTCGCGAAACGCTTTCTGACGCGACTCGTAACGTTCCCGCTCCTGAGTATCTGTGTTCAGCATCGCTAACTCCTTTGTGGCCTTGCGATATATGGGTTCATCCAGTGGAGCGGGCAAGTTGTCCGCATCCAACGTCGCCGCATGCCGAAGGAAATACAACCATCTCGCCTCGGCATCACGCAATTCCTGCAAATTCTGATTGAACTTCGGCAACTCCATGAGATGAATCTGAATATGGTCCGTGAAACGAAGGCCGTGCTCGCGCGCAAACAGCCCGAACTTCAGATGGTAGTCCTTCACCGAAGGAAATAGACTCTGATTGACAAAACAAACACTGATGGTCGGCCGTAACCGGTCGTACTGGTCGCTGTCGCCAAGCTGCCGCCCGTAGAGCGCGGCCCAGTAATAGAGGATCCGGCTGCGGAAATGCAGGGGAAGGAGCATTTGCATCTCAACGTCCACTAGCCGCCCCGCTTGGTCCCTCGCCTTGACATCCAGCACGCTCAGCTTGTCGTCGACGAAATCCTTCTCGTTGAACGGGTTGAGGATTTCGACGTCAACAATAGCGTCGTCCGGCTTGAGGATCGCATTGAGCAGGTGAATCCCGAAATCCATGAACCGCAGAATATCGAACAAGGAATAACCAGCGGCGAAGGAAAACTCCCGCCGGTTTCCCCCACCTTCTTCCTTGGACATTCCTTGTTCGATATTCTGCGGTTCTTTTGTCTCCATTGAACCAGCCGCCGCCGGGCTTGCCCGGTGGAAGCCACGATTGAAGGCTAAGGCAAGCGGTTCCTCAACCTCGTTCTGCCCATTCCCGCCCGCCGCCGCGATGCGGGGCATGGTGATCATCCTGCCGAGAACCGCCAAACCTGCCAATAGATGCTGCTGACCCCTTTATCTTCCGCTAGCGCTATCGAAACGAGCACATCAAGACGGATCGCCGCCGGCTTCGTGCCAGGCCCGCTCCAGCAGGTCAGCGACTTCCAGCGCGGCGGCCCATTTTGCCAGGTACGCGCGGTCCAGCCGTTGCCACTGCATTTTGACGACTCCTTGTACGTCGCGCCATTGGCGCTCGGAAACCTCGTTGCCAAGCCGGTACCATTCCAGTTTGGCCAAGATGATGTCCTCCGCCGAGGCCAGGAACAGTTCAGACTCAGGTTCGCCAGGGTCCACGGCCCTTCTTGCTTTTCGGGCGAACACCTCGCGATCGAAGGCGCGGTTCTTGCTGACGAAGACATCCACCTTGAACATCGTCGGCAGGTGGATGACGTTGAAGCACGAACGATCCGCGATGGCTTCGCGGACCATTTCGGCGTCAATGTAATAATCCGCCTCCAGCGCTGCGACTAAGGCGGCGACGTGTCCGAACTGCACATCGGCGACGAGGTCCGCATCAACCGTGGAGCGAGGGTAGCCATGCGCGGTGCTCGCGACGGAGCCACCCACGAAATAGGCGATGCCCAGCCGCTCCAAAGCGCCGGCCACGGGAAGCATCGCGGTTACGGCGTCGCTGCGGGGCATGATTCCCTGTTATCTAGATAGTTTCGCAATCTGCCGGCCAACTCCTTGCCATACTGGTGCTCCACCCACAACAGGTCAAGCTGCCGCTGGTCCAGTCCCGGGTTCGCCTCGGCCAGCGCACGGCGAGAAAGACGGACCAGCCATTGCGTATGGCTCCGCATTTTCGCAACGCGCTCGGCGATGCTCAGCCGGCGAAGGAGTTCGAGTTGCACCCTTTCAGCCTCGGGATGCGTGTCGGAGAGCATCGATTGCGGCGCCTGATGAGGGAATACGGCTGGACGACCACCTATTATTCACCTGCTCGCTGGATTCTGCAAGGGCCGCTCCGCGTGCCTACCCCGGATTGAAGTGTGCCAGCTTGCGCGGATTCCTGAACACTCGGAAGAACGATGCCGCGACTGGGCAGAAACGACCTCCCCTCCCCTTTTTAGACACCCGACTTTCGGACAGTCCGAACTTGCGGGTAGGATCGTCGACCCAAGTCAAGCCTGATCCGCTGCTTACGGCCGACTTCCGTGCCCAAGTTCAATCGCAGAAAACTCGACTTGGCTAAGAACCCCCTCGCCGTCTCCCGCTCGCTGGGCCATTATTTTCAACGACCCGCCAAGAGTTCAGCAAGCAGAGCAGTCCGGGCGTTGGCCATCCGTCTGTCGCAGCGTCTGGCCGTTGCCTGATGGTAGGAGCCGGGCTCACCAAAAGCTCCTGCCGCCCCTTCCCGGCAGGAGTCGGCGTTGCGCACGCGCCAGCGGCTTCCAACTCGCTGGCAGACTCCACCCGCCCTCCGCAAATGACAAGTGACCGGTCATTTGTCATTGGTCATTTGCTTCCCAGAGTCGCCGATTCCGGGGGCGATCCGCGGTTCAATCGCGCGTTTTCCGAGGCCGATCAGGGCGAGTGAATCCGCCTGGACGGCAGAAAGACTGGGAATGAAATCGTTCCCAGGCCGTGCCTGCCTCATCGCACGTCGCCAATCGTCAATGACGAACGACAAGTGACCAATGACAAATTACCAATGACTATTCCCGCAAGCCATGAACCGCAGAATATCGAACAAGGAGTAGCGAACAGCGAAGGAAGACTCCCTCAGGCCCCCCTTCTTCCTTGGACATTCCTTGTTCGATATTCTGCGGTTCTTTTGTCTCCATTGAACCAGCCGCCACCGGGCTTGCCCGCTGGAATCCACGATTGATGGCTAATGCGGGCGGGAATGGGGAACGGTGGCGCTGCCTTTAGCTGCCAATCGCCGCTTCCACCGACACGAGGTCGGCGGCGGCGTTGCGTAGCGGGCGACGTGCGGATCGCAGTGTGAGACTTTTTAGACACCCGGCTTTCGGTCGGTGCGAACTTGCGCGCATGGCCTGCCCGCGCAAACCCTGCCCAACCAATCTCTTCCAACCGGGCGTCTCGCCCGACTCGAATCGCAGAAAACCCGACTTGTCGAAAAACTCCTCCTCCCTCGCCACCGCGCTTACCGAGCAAAACCGCACATCACAGTCACGGATCGGCCTTGCATCGCCGTGGCCCGGAAAACTCGCTTGACAATCCGCGCCGCACCCATCATGCTGTGACTTGAAAACTGGACGCATGTCCATCATCGAAGCCGACAACCCGATCCTCCTCGGGCGTTCTCGGCTCCGAAGCTCATTGACAATTCGCGCTTGGTTCAAGAACCCCGGACTGGCTCCGAGCCAGACTGCAACTCGCTGCCAGACCTGCCCCCATCGAACTCTCCGCAAATGACAAGTGACCAATGACTCGTGACAAATGACAAAACTCGCGTTTTCGCCCTTTAGCTCTTTCGCAATCTTTTTGACGAGGGATCTCATGGCTCAACCCTCCTCCACTCTCCTTTTGTGCCTTTTCGCGGGCACTGCTCCCCGCTCCCTGCCGCTCTCCTCATTTCATGTTGCCGTTTATAACATATATGTTATACTTAGCTGCATGGAAAACAATCTTGCACCGGTGGAACGTATCCAACTGATGGCCGCCAAGATTCTCGCCACCCATCCGGCGGGTCGCGGGCTTTGCCTGGTCGGCGGCTTTCGATATCGACTGCTCAATGAAAGCGCCCGCGCTTCAAACGCCCTTGACTATCACTGGGAAGGCGATCTTCAGAAGAAACAGATGGAAATCGTTGATCTCTTCCGGAGTAAGCTGCTCCCGGAGGTCAAACGACAATGGGGATACGACGGCGACGCACGGCCGGCGTCGGGACCAGACGCGGAATCGCCGGTGGTGCGAACGGTTCAACTGGCCTTCTACCGCATTCGAGAGCCTGGAAGCCGGATCGAGATTCCGGTTGATATGATCCGTGTCGCCCCGCTGGACCCGCCCGTGGTTTGTACCGTGGAAGGCACGGTGTTCCTGACGGTGTCGGATGCGGACATGATTGAGAGCAAGATCCTTGCCTGCCTGGCCCGGTCCTTTTTGCAGGTACGCGATGTGCTGGACATCTTTTTGTTCCAGAGCGCTCTGCGGCCTGACTCGCCGGTGCGGTTGTCCCGAAAACTGAGCAAGCTCGCGCTGCCGCCCGCAGAGGCCATCGAGAGAGTCAAGAAGCTGGCGAAGAATCGCTCTGTCCATGTCCGGGGAATCGAGCGACTGCTCGACGAACAGGTGAAGCCGACAGTGGCGGCCAACCTGCGAGCCGCCGGCGGCGCGGCGATGATCTGGGACTCTGTCATGTCGCTGCTGGACGAAATTCTGGCCAAAGCCAAGGAGTCGTCATCGTGAGAGCCAGCGCATGGCGAAAGTTCCTGGAGGAGCAGCGTGACATGTACGGCAAGGTCTTGTTTACCCTGACGGAACTGGCGAACGTAGCCGGTACGTCGCCGGCCGCGTTGAACGTTGAGTTGGCACGGATTCGGCGTCAGGAGATCATCGTGAGATATACTCAGGGCCTTTATGGGATGCCGGGGGCCGTATCACCGCAAGTCTTGGTTCACGCAATCGATTCGCATGCCTATATCACCGGTCACTACGCCCTTTATGGTTACCAAATGGTGACCCAAATGCCTGTCGCCGTCACGTGCTTTACCGACCGAAGGAGTCCACGGGCACGGCAGCGACTGACACCGGTCGGACGGTTGGTTTTTGTCTATGTGCAAAGCAGCGTATACTTTCCGGTGCCCGCAGCGGCAATCGCGCCTCCGGCACAGGCACTTTGCGACTATGTCTATCTTTCGCGCCGGCAGGGAGCCGAGCCGGAGGCACTGGTCACGTTCCGCAATCTTGAGCGGATTCAAGCTGAGGATCTTCTTCCAATTCTCGCCAGATACCCGGTTACCGTGCAGACGCACGTAGAGCGGCTCTTGGACCGGAACGGGCACGCCGTTAGTACGAAATAGTTATTTGCTTCCCAGAGTCGGCGATTCCGGGGGCGATCCGCAGTTCAAGCGGTCGTTTTCCGAGGCCGAACAGGGCCGATGAATCAGCCGAGACGGCGGAAAGGCATGGAATCCACCCCTGTAAAGGTTCTGAGGTGTTGCGAATCGGTCGTTTAACCGCCGTGCCCAACGGGCCGCGCGTTGTGACCGACAGTTGCGCCGCCCTCCGCCAATGACAAGTGACCAATGACCAATGCCAATTCCCGCAAGCCATGAACCGCAGCATATCGAACAAGGAATAACCGGCGGCGAAGGAAAACTCCCGCCGGTTTCCCCCGCCTTCTTCCTTCGACATTCCTTGTTCGATATTCTGCGGTTC
>JAAYEH010000056.1 GCA_012728855.1 Rhodopirellula sp.
AGGCCTGGAAGTCGGGGCGGGGGAGAGCGAACCGCGTCTGCCACTCGGTGAACATGGGCGTCGGCTCGGCCAGCATGCGATCGGAATCGGCCGGCGCGGCGACTGAACGGCCGGAGAAAGAAACGAGAACCACACTGAAAGCAACGAGCAGCCGGCATTTCATAGAAACCTCCTTCCGTGCGGAGCGGTACTGGCCCTACCAGCTTAACGCAGCAGGGCGGCCATTTCCAGCGCCGCGTCGGGCGTGCGGCCCCCCGCCGTCGGCTGCGCGATATCCGGGCCGACCCGACCTGCGGGCCGGCCGCCCCTTTTCCGTTGACAACCGCGCTCCGCCATCGCATCCTGGTGCTTTGCCGCTGGGGCCGCCGTATTCGCTGCACGCCTTGATGAACTTGCCCCCGGGGTTGAAGTGGACGACGCGACGGTTGCCGTACCCGTCGCTGACGAAGATGTCGCCCGCCGGCGTGACGGCCATATCCGTCGGACTGTTGAAATGCCTTCGTCCTCGCCGGATTTGCCCAGCGTTGCGAGCATCAACAGCCGTTTGCCGTCCGGCGTGCGCTTTGAGCGTATACGCGTGGCGCGCCGTTGGGAAATCCACGGTCTTGCGTAGAGCATTCCTCGTTTCAGGTTCACTTGCCAGTAGATGTCGGATCATCTGGCATCGGCGGATGCTGGACGGTGGTTGCCGATTCTGCTAACGTAGTGGTGTTACAGGCCCAGCCGGATTGTCGCCCTCGGAAGTGCCATTATGGTGATCGTCGAGATTCGACTGAAGGAGTTGAGTGTTTGTGTGTCAGCAGGGTCAGATCAATCCAGCCTGAAGTAATCAACCCCGTCGAGGCATCTTTAAGGGACTCGACACAGACGAGGAGGCACTTGGATGAGAACGCTCTGGATTGCTGGCGCGTCTGCCAGCCTGTTATTCTTGCACGGCGCCGTGGGTGTCGCCCAGACGACCGCGCCGGTTCCGTCGATCGAACTGAAGCGTGACGATCGCCAGGGGCAGTTGCAGGTCCTGATCGATGGCCGCGAGGCCGTGGCCTACCAATACGGCGCCGACCTCGACTTCCCGCACTACTACCCGGTCCGCAGCCCGTCCGGCAAACCCTTGACGGTCCAGTACCCCGACGACCGCCATTTGCATCATCGTTCGGTTTGGGTCAACGACATCGTCGAGCCGCCCAACCACGATCCCATCTCTTTCTATGCCATCGGACTCAAGGAGGATTCCAAGCGTACCCCCAAGGGCTTCCGCGATTGCATCCGTCACATGAAGTTCCTGGGCGAGGACGTAGAAGGTGGCAAGGCGACCATCCGGACCCTGGCCACTTGGCTGGCCGATTTCGGCCAACTGCGCGTTCTGGACGAACATCGCCGGCTGCGCGTCGTGCCTTTGGGCCGGGACGAGTACCTGCTCGATTTGCAGTTCGAAGTTCAGGCCACCTACGGCGACATGCGGATCGTCAGCGAGTGGAACCATTATGCCTGGCCCTACGTGCGCATGCACGCGAAGTTCGGCGTCCCGGCCGGCGGCACGATTACCAACTCGGCTGGCGGCGTCAACGAGCAGGGAACCCATGAGAAGCGTGCTCTGTGGGTGGACTGCTCCAATTGCGTGGACGGCGTCACGGAAGGGCTGGCGGTCTTCCCGGTGGCCGATCGCGCATCGCCGCCCCTGTGGCTGGTGCGCGACTACGGCACCTTTGGCCCCCGCCGGCCCGACGCCCAGAGCGGAGTACCCTTCGTGCTCAAGAAAGGCGAGTCGCTCAAGCAGCACGTGGGCATCCTCGTCCACTCCGGCGACGCCAAGACCGGCCGCGTGGCTGAACGCTACCAGCAGTTTATTGCCGGCAAATTCGATTGAGTCCCTGTCACGATCACGCCGGACAAGCCCGTGCGGCTGCGCCACGGGCTATGGATTCATCCCGCCCTGCCGGGTGCTTGGAAAACTCGACCAACCAGGGGCAGGCCTTTGCCTCCGACGAATTGGGAGTCGATTGACAGCGATACCCCGAAAGGATCAGACCATGACGCGACGACGGATTCTTGCGGCAACGAAGACGCTGTTGCTTGCGGCGATTCTTGCGACGACGAATCTCCATCAACACGTGGCCGCCGTAATGGAAAGCCGCCTCTGGGCCGCGGAGACAGCCAAGCCTCGCTCGGTCGCTGCCGACTTCGTCAGTGCCGACACGCTCGTGGACAAGGCCCTGCAGGCGATGGGCGGCGCGGAAGAGATCGTCTTTGTCATCCGCGACTTATGTTCGGCCTACCAATGGTACGCCACCTTTGGCGAATATGCCGACGAAGCGAAGTACATCCATGCCCCCGACGGATCGCAACTCTGCAAGCTCAACCTGCGGACCCGGCAGGTCGCCGTGCTGTTGGACGATCCCCAGGGTGGATTCCGCGACCCACGTGTCCATTACGATGGCGGGAAGGTCCTTTTTGCGTATCGTCCGGGCGGCACGCATCATTATCATCTGTGCGAGATCAACGTCGATGGGAGCGGATTTCGGCAATTGACCTTTGGGGACTGTGACGACGTCGATCCGGCCTATCTGCCTGACGGCGGCATTGTTTTCGCCTCGAGCCGGTGCCACCGTTTCGTGGCCTGCAATCGCGTGCCGGCGGCCGTCATCCACCGGATGGACGCGGATGGCGGCAACATCCGCTGTCTCTCGGCCAACACGATTTCGGAAGACCGTCCGGCCGTTCTGCCGGACGGGCGCATCGTCTACACGCGGTGGGATTACACGGACCGCGACCCGGAGAAATTCCGCGACCTGTGGGTGATGAACCCCGATGGCACCGGACAGATGGTGCTGTTCGGCGGCGTGGGGCGGCCGTACCCGACGTTTTTCGCCAAGTGTGACGCGCTGCCCGTCCCCGGCGCGGACGGCAAAATCGTGTCCGTCTTTTCGCCGGCGTTCGGGCGTCGCGAGAATGCCGGAAACGTGATGCTGGTCGATGTCAAAGCCGGACCGGGCGAGTGGTCCGCGGCCAGACAGATCAGCCCCGAGGCGCCTGGTTTGGGGTGGAGTATCGGCTCGGGACAAGGACGCGAGGGATTTCGCGATCCCTATCCGTTGTCTCCAGACTGTTTCCTCGTGGCGCGGGACAAGAGCCTGCTGGTTCTCGACGACACAGGGCAGACCCAGGAGTTCTACCGGGCGGAGAAGATGGTTCACGATCCTCAGGCGATTCGGCCGCGGCTTCGCGAACCGGTGCTTCCCACTCGTGCCGATCTGCGGAAGACCACGGGGACACTGGTGCTGACCGACGTCTACCGGGGTCGCAACATGGCCGGGGTCGAGCCGGGCGCGATCAAGAGACTGCTGGTGTTGGAAGACTTGCCCAAGCCGGGCAGCAAACACGGACTGCCCGGTTATCACGGTGGATACATTACGTTGCGCCGGGTCCTGGGGACCGTTCCGGTCGAGGCCGACGGATCGGCTTCGTTCGAGGTTCCGGCGCTGCGCGCGGTCTATTTCGTCGCGCTCGACGAGCACGGCGTGGCGGTCAAGCGGATGCAGAACTTCACGATGGTCATGCCCGGCGAGACCCAAGGATGCGTGGGCTGTCACGAACCTCGCACGGGAACTCCCGATAACCGCCCAAACAACGCCGGCCTGATGGCGTTGAGACGTCCTCCGAACCAGATCGCACCGGTTGCCGAGGTGCCCGATGTGTTCGACTACCCACGCGACATTCAGCCGCTTTGGGACCGGCACTGCGTGGCCTGCCACAATGCCGAGAAGCCCGAGGGGCGCGTGGTGCTGACCGGCGACAACACCGAGTCGTTCACGCAAAGCTATGCCGCTCTGCTGGCGTACGACCAGGTCAGCCAGTGCTGCAGTTGGGGAGAAGACGGGAATCATCCGCCTTACGGCTTCGGTACCGGAGCCAGCCCGCTGATGCAGAAGATCGCCGGCAGCCATTACGACGTGAACCTGACGCGCCAGGAATACGACAAGGTGCGTCTGTGGATCGAAACCGGCGCGGGTTTCACCGGGACGTACGCGGTGTTCAACCACCCGGAGAACGCAGTCGCCACGCCCTTGGTCGTCTCGAAACCCGAACTGGGAAACCCGGTGGCTCCGATCGTCGAACGGCGTTGCCTGACGTGTCATGGTTCGATCGCCAACTTGGGACGGCGGAGCAAACAGCAACGGGATGACCAATGGTCCAACGGCAAGCCGCCAAATTTGCTCAACTATCCCTTGTACTGCTGGAACCTCTACAACCTGTCGTC
>JAAYEH010000643.1 GCA_012728855.1 Rhodopirellula sp.
CACGATAGACGCCCGCACAACTGGCGTCACAAATCTCGGACGAACAAGGCGATGCACCGAAGTCGCGGTTCGGCCGTTTCCGGATGGTGAGTTCTTTGGCCGCGACATCGGTGATCGCTGCCGTTCGCCTACCAGCCGCTGAGGACCAAACGCCATGATTCAAGAGAACATCAACCCCAACTGGAAGCGGGTTTTGGCCCGCGGCGGCGATGCACGCGTTTTCGGCGAACGGTCGGATATTCGTCGGCACCTGGACGACGAGCAAGCCGTCGCTCACTTCGACAAGGTCTGGGCAGAGAAACTCGAGGAAGAAGTCCGCAGGGCACCGGTCATTTCGGTGGCCGAGGCGAAAGAACTGCTTGAAGGCAAACAGCGAGATTTCGCGATTGAAGGCCATCAGTTTCGTCAGTTTCTCTTGCATTCGGTCCCATTCGTCGTGCGACTCAACAATGGAGCAACGGATGTTGGCACCTGTGATCAATTGTGGCCGCTGGGAGCGCACCGAGACAATACTCGGCTTTGCATGTACTTCAATACGATCGAGGAGAAGCAGCGATTCGACCAGATCGCTGGCCGTCTCAATTTTGATCCGAGGGTACTGGCACTAAAATTGGCAATGGATTTCATGGCCAAATTCCCAAAGTAACGCGTTCACTACGCAGGCTGGCCGCCGACACGTTCATCGTTCCCGCTACCTCAACAGACGCGGAAAGGGAGTACTTATGTACTGTCCGACCTGTGGCAGAAAGATCGCAGACGGATCCCGATTCTGCGCCGAGTGCGGCGCTCGACTCGACACCCCCGGCTTGGTTACGGCCCAACTGGTAAGCCCCGCAATCGGCACACGCGACCAGGAACGCACGCCCAGACTGGTCTTCCCAAAAAATCCCCCACTGAGCCCTCATCTATGCTGGGTCAACCTCATCCTTTCCGGTTTGGCACAGATGCTTCACGGACAGGTGGCCAAAGGTATCCTTCTTCTGGTCGCCACGATCGGGTCTAATTTGTTACTCCCAATACTGCTCGCGCTCGTGATCGGCGCAGTTTCAATAGTCGACGCCTACATGGTCGGAAAGACGCTCCGTAATGGAACGCCGGTTGGAAAATGGCAGTGGTTTCCAAAAGCGTAAGCCGGGGACTGTTGCATGGACGATCCTATTGAACTGACTGGGCTCCATCCCTACGAGTATGAGCATCCATTTGACGCAAAAGCGCTTGATGCACTTCAACGCACGCCGGGATTAGATGCTCTTATCCGGCAATTCAACAAGCACGCGGTCGAACGGCTCATCACGGTTCAGTACACCGGTAGTAATCTCCGTATCACAAAAAGAAGCTACCCGAAAATCCACCGCCTGCTGGACATCGTGTGTGAAACGATTAACCTTCCTGCGCGCCCGTCTCTGTACCTTGAGTGGGCTTACAACATCGACGGTTTCACCATTGGCGTAGACAATCCCATTCTTGTCCTTACGTCGGGCGCGCTCGACTTACTAACGGACGAGGAACTGCTCTATCTCATCGGTCACGAAGTGGGACACATCAAGAGCCGTCACACGCTCTACCATCAAATGGCCGACTTCCTCCCATTCATCGCCGATGTCGTTGGGCAGGCGACGCTCGGATTAGGCAAATTGATTGGCTCTCCCCTCGAATTGGCCCTCAAGTTGGCTTTACTTCACTGGTCCCGAATGTCAGAGTTCACAGCAGATCGTGCGGCGCTACTTGCGTGCCAGAACTTTGATGCGGCGTCAAGGGTCATGATGAAGTTGGCAGGAATGCCGATTCGGCATTACGCTGAAATGAAAACCGAGGCATTTCTCGACCAAGCTCGGCAATTCGAGTCGCTTGACTACGAGAAACTAAACAAAGCCGTCAAGTTCCTCTCCATCATGGGTAGCACGCATCCTTGGACTGTGATGCGATCTGCGGAGTTGCTCAAGTGGGTCGAAGGGGGAGATTACGAAATGGTCATACAACGTAAGACAGGATACCGTCTACGCGTTCGCCACGAAGGGAACGACCAATTCTGCAGAAACTGCGGATATAGGCTGAAGGGCAGCGAGCGATTCTGTAATTCGTGCGGGACGCTTTTACGGGACGCTCCCGTCACTCCCAGTGTGGTCGCTACAGAGTAGACGGATATCACTTTGATGGGAGGAAACTTGGCGAACAATCGGTTGCAACCGAGCGGAGTACCGCCGGTTGAACCGGGACGTTCGGGGAGACACGCCGAGTCGCTGACAATGCAAGCATCAACGTCTGCTGTAACTCGCACGAATACTTGATCGCGTCGTCGATGTCCATAACCGTCCACGCGGCCTTTTCTCCGCGACCGTCGATGAGTTGAACATGACCGCACGGAAGAACACGCGGATGTAGACCGGCAACTAATCTCGAATGACATTCACCAGGAGACTTAATCATGGCAGCAGTTTCCCTTTTTGATGAAGAAGTATCGGATGCCTGTGGCGGCGAACCCGATGGGACAAAACACTCGCTTGAATTATTTATTGCTGACGGCTACGTGCATGTCAGCGTTGACCTATCTGGTAAAGAACGCTCCGCCGATCTACGCTTGACCAAAGATCAAGCGATTGCTTTTGCCGATGCAGCCGAGAGTGCTTTGTTTCGTCTCGGCATTCGTGAATAAATCGCTCCCAGAACTACCCGAACAAACGGTTGCAAAGCTTGCGCCATCAAAGTGACACTTGGATTACATGCAATGAAATACCGCTGGAATGCCTTCCAAATTGCGGCGTTTATCTGCTGGGGAGTCGGCACACTGTTGATCGCCATCCCAGCTTGGAAGCTGTATTGGTCATGGAAAGATTCAGACGGATTGATTCTCAATGGCGGGCAGTTTGTTGGGTCATTGCTCGTCGGGATCGTGTTACTCGCAAGTGGTGGCACTCTGCACAAGATCGGCAGCAGTCGTGAAGCCCGGCAAGACAAGTCGCACTGAATCGAAATCATGGCTCACTCCTCCCCGAACAATCGGATGCACCCGAGTCGAGTACGACCGGGTGATCCGGGACGTTCTGCACTTGAAGCGAGGCGTTGCATGCTACGGACAATTGGCCGCCTGCTTCTGGTGTGCCTTACATTCTCTGCCGGCATGTGCATCGCCGTATTGATCGACCTTGGGACACTGATTACCTACA
>JAAYEH010000644.1 GCA_012728855.1 Rhodopirellula sp.
AAAGCGGGTGAAGGGAGTCGAACCCTCGTAAATAGCTTGGAAGGCTATGGCTCTACCGTTGAGCTACACCCGCAAAAATACGCATCCCCACCACTGGAAAGTAGATATTTTTGCGGCAGGATCAAGGATACTGTTTCATCGCCTCCAGGTAATCCCCTCACGCGGCGGGGAAGCTGATTGCACCAGGCCGATTTCTTAGTGGGGGGTGCAGGATTCGAACCTGCGAAGGCTTCGCCATCAGATTTACAGTCTGACCCCTTTGGCCGCTCGGGAAACCCCCCTCTCGATTGCGATTGTTTAACGATTGCTGGTTTTTTGTACCGCAAACCTCAAGGATCGTGAATTATCTCGACTTGCCATAACGACCGACAGAAGCGGGTTTTTGCCCGGTGCGGAAGCACCAGTCTGGGTTGGCGGCCCTGTCGCCCCGCGCTTCGGTCTCCCGAATGCGGCTGTAGCGAGCGAAGGGACGAGCGTTGCCGTGACGAGCTAGCGGAGGGAATCGAACCCACAACCTGCTGATTACAAATCAGCTGCTCTGCCGATTGAGCTACGCTAGCCAGCCTCTGATCCACCACGCAAACCATTTAATATAGCCATCTGCCCATGCCATGCAAGGTAGATGGCAGGAAAAGTCGCGAGGCTGACCAGGGATTCTCAAACGCCCCGTCAACAAACCGGCCACAATGGGGGCAAGGCGAGCTAATCGTCGCCGGGAACCTCGACGTTCTCTTCCTGGGCCGCTTTGCGGAGCTTACTCAGAGCGCGGGCCTCGATCTGCCGGATTCGTTCCTTGGTAACGCCCAACTCCGCCCCAACCTCTTTGAGCGTCCGAGGTTCACGTCCCCGATTCAGACCAAAGCGGCTTATGATAATCTTCTGCTCACGCTCGTCAAGCCGCTCGAGAATCCGCTCCACCTGGGATTCACGCTGCAACTGGGCCGACTCCTGCTCGAACTGGTCGGTTCGAACATCTTCCGTCGCACTGAACATCTCCGCATGGCTGGTGCGGAACCGGTCGCGAACGCGGTGCTCGTCCGGAATGGTGCGGGCAAAGTTCTTCATGATCGCCCAACTCGCGTACGTACTGAACTTGTTTCCCCGCGCGAAATCGAACTTCTCCACCGCGCGGATCAAAGAAATATTGCCGTCGCTGACCAATTCGAAGAAGTTCTCCATCGGTCCGACGTGGCGCTTGGCAATCGAGACCACCAGCCTGAGGTTGGCCGAGATGATCTCGTTCTTTGTCGCGACCGCGGCATCATAAATCGCCTCGATCTGGTCCATCAGTCCCGTCTTGGGCTTGGAAGGGTCCAAGCCATCCCGAAGTTTGGCAGCCTTGTGCTTGAGGTAGTTCATTTTCCGGAACAGGTGCATCTCCTGCTCCCGATTCAGAAGCGGTACTTCGTACAAGCTTGCCAGGTAGGGTGGCAGACCGCTGGGTAGCCGCGCTTTCTTGGTCGGCGCATCGGCCTTCGGCAACGGCGCCACCAGCGACTCCTCCTGCCTGTCGGAATGCACTTTGGCGAACATCTCGTTGTCGATATAGTCCAGCGGAAGTTCCAGGATCCGCCTCGCCCGCATCTCATTGGTGATTCGATAAATACTCGCCCGCGTCCGGCAGAACCGCTTGGCAAGAGTTTCCGCCGACTCGCCGCGACGGAAATGCTGATAGATTCTGCGTTTGGTCTCCTCGCGCAGTGGACCGCCGCTATCGGGGAAAATTGCCACATCCGGATGGTCGCGGTCAAACTGCTTCAGCGTATAGCGAATTGTTTCCACGCTTCGCCCGCTGCTCCTCGATAGGCGCTTTGTGACGTCGGCGGGGCAGCCACCGGCGCGAGCTAATCGGCGGGCACGCTCGATGATGCGGCTCCGTTCTCCTTCACTGAGTTGGCTGAACTGCGCGCCACGACGAACCCGGTCTTCGTTGCCATGCACGAATCGCTCCACGGAACTCGCCAAAAACCCCACCCGTTTCCGTCCGTCGAACACGAACCGGCGGCTTACCAAACCCTGACGTCGCCAGCGCGAAATCGTCTTGGTCGACACCCGAAATTGCCTGCTGAGTTGCTCGACCGTGAGTACCTGCTCACCCGCTTCTTCGACCGCAACGCCTGCCGAGTCGGACAAATCCTCCACAAACAACCGCAGGTCGTGGCATGCCTCTTCACCGGAAAACTTCAGATCCGGATACGATTCGGGCCGGTATTTGGTGATCCGAAAACAAAGGTATTCGTAGGTGTACGTGCGATGGGGCTGAAGCTCGCAAAGCAACTGCTCCGCTCGATTGACCTGCTCTATCTTCTTCTCACGGGGGGCGAAGCGAACCTGCTGGTCGCGAAGTTGCCGGAGCACCGGGTTGATGTAATCGCTATGCATGGCCGTCCCTCTCCTGTCCAAAACCCCGAATTCCATGCGACGGTCTCGCTGAAGGGCTGGTACGACTGCCCGGTTGGCCTTCGTGGCCAATCTACCCAATTCTTAGCTAGTAGTGTAACTTGGCGAGGCTAATTTTAACAGACACTGCTTGCAAAAATCCAGGGCTACCATTTCAAATTACCAGAATTGTCCGAACCGGAGGCGTTTTGCGGCATCGGGGTGTTTCTGATCCTAGTTCGCACCACCCACAATGACAAAAAATGCGGCGGACTTGTTTCTCTTCTACGATCAATAGAGTCGTTCAAGCCCAAAAGAGTTCATGCTTACAACGGAAATACCACCAATGGTGGGTTCGAGCGGCGTGACTGTGGCCCCAGGTCAGTCCCCGTACGCGAGCCGGTTCCACCGTAAATCCTGCTGAACTCCTTCAACTTTTACAACCCTTACCGTCGATTTACCGACTGCGCGGGAGTGTCGCTATGGTTGTCGACCTCCACGGGCTCGCCAGCCCCCGTGAGGTTGCGTCGCTCATGGCCTCGCGGATCCTTAACTGTTCCTCGACGGGAAACCCGATCATGCCCCGAGTTCTCCTGATCTTCGCGACCGCGTTGTTCGCCGCCTCGCTTTGCCCGCCATTGGATGCCCATGCCGACGGCAAGATTCCCCGACACTCGCTTCGAAGCCGGCGTAGTCCGGACGCGATTGACCGGATCCAGGCCAAACTGGAAGTGGGCGGCGACTTGACGGTGGTGGAAGAAGGCGATCTGAAGCGGCTGAAAATGAGCGTGGTAGGGGATCTCGATTATTTCGAGCGGTCCTTAGCCGTTTCGACGACGCCGGAGACCCCGCTACGATCCATCCGGCATTACCAACAAGTCTCCGCGGCGATTCAAATCGAGGATAATCGCTTTGCTCCTGCCCTGCCCGAGGACCGCCGGTTGATCGGGGTCGAGGTCGATGACGCCGCAATCACTCTTTTTAGTCCTCGCGGCCCGCTCACTCGAGATAATCTCGATCTGATCGATCTGCAGGGCAACAGCCTGCTCTTGGATCGCCTGCTTCCCAACAAGTCGGTAGCGGTGGGCGACGCTTGGAAGCATTCGGATGCTCTTGTTGCGGCGATGCTGCGGCTGGAAGAGGTGAGCAAGACCCAGGTGGAAAGCAAACTCGTGTCAGTGCGGGACGGTGCGGCGCTGGTCGAGATGTCCGGCACGGTGAACGGAGCGATCCAGGGCGTATCCACCGAGATCGAACTGAAGGCGAAATACCAGTTTGCCCTCAAGGCCGGCCGGGTTACTTGGCTTGGGCTGTTGATCAAGGAAAAACGCTCCATCGGGCATATCGGCACAGGGCTGGACGTGGTTGCACGGCTGCAGATGACCGTCACGCCCGGCGCGACCGCCGAAGCGCTGTCCGATAAATCGCTGACCGGTCTCGCGTTGAGCCCAACACCGGAACTGAGCGCGTTGGTGCATCGCTCGTCGAAGGGTACGTGGGAATTAGGTCATGACCGGCGGTGGTTCATCACCTCCGAATCGGCCGACGGACTTGCCTTGCGTATGGTCGACCGCGGGGAACTGGTGGCACAATGCAATGTCGCCACGGTCGAAACGGCCGGAAAGACGAAGCCGGTCAGCCTCGACACGTTTCAAAAAGACATCCAGCGGGTGCTGGGAAAGAGCTTCGGACAGTTCATCAAGGCGGCCGAGCGATCCGACGAGGCGGGCAACCGCGTCTACCGGGTCGAGGCGCAAGGCGACGTTGAGAATTTGCCTATCCTCTGGATCTACTACTTGATAACGCATCCTGACGGCCGCCGGGTGTCGTTAGCCTTTACGATGGAGGGGGCGTTGTTCGACCAGTTCGAGCAGTCCGACGAGTCGATTATCAGCACATTTCGATTTCTTCCATCGAATGTGGCTGACCGGTCCGTTCAAACAACGGCGTCATCGCCCGCCGCAACAACGGCCGCGTCGCCATCCCCGGCTCCGGTCAAGTCAGTCCGTTAGGCGACCGCCGGAAATCTCGCCACCACAGAGCAGCCCGGCTGCTTGACGTTCTGGCGGTTGGTCGAGAAAAACAACCACCCGGCAAGATGTCATTTGGATCCGCCAGCCGTCGTTTAACCGCAGGGCCAACGGCCCGCGCGCGGCTGCGATCGGAACCCGTCGCGTCAAGTCCCGCGCGGGCCGTTGGCCCTGCGGTTAAACGATGATGCAGGCGACTGCCATTGGGGCGGGTGGTTGAAAAAAAAGCCGCCCCGATCCTCGAAAGGAAAGTGGCGGCCATTAAACATACCTCTCGCAAATTGCGACCGGATGCGTCGCTGCGAGACGAGCGCGGGTCGGGCGTGCTATTGCACCAGCCACGGGTGACCCAGGCTCACGCGGTTGGGTTGGCACCTCCGTCGGAATGTCTTGCGAGAGGCTGTTGTTCGGGTGGTTGTCTCCACGCACAGCATCATATCGGCAGTTTTGTCGGCGGGCTAGTAGGGAAATCTCTTGATTTCCACGCTGCGGCTTGAGAGCCGCAACCGCCGACTACAAGTATTCTACTCCGCGAAAGCCGCGGGGGAAGGGTTTCATTTCAACACCCGCCAAAACCCGAATCCCCCCCAGCTCGCCGTCCATCAAAATACATCAGCCCGGCTGCTGAGCAGAGCAGCCGGGCTGAAAACGGCTTGGCTGCATTGCCGCGAATTCATTCTTCTTTCTGGCCATGCTTTCGCAGGACATCGGCGAGGATGAAGTCCTCCGGGAACGGTTCGTCGCGTTTTTCGAGAATCTGCCGATAGGTATCAATCATTTCCACCAGTTCTTCCCCGGTGTGCGAGTCGTCCACCAGCCCGGCGAATTTCTCTTGGTCGAGCAGTTCTCGCCACTTGGCCAAACCTTTGTCATAGGCTTCCCTCGCGGTGATCAGGTCGGCCTTGGCAAACGCCTCGTTTCCTTCGTAGATATATTCGCGTGCGGCCAGGGCACGCTCATCCTGTTCGATCTGCGCCCGTCGCCGCCAGTACTCGAAATTGACCACACCGCGGTAGCGGTCGATCATGTTCGTCGTCTTTTCGATCTCCTCGATTTGCGCGGCCATCTCCAGCGCCTTCTTGCGGTTCTCACCGCCGATACGGCGCGCGACCTCGTTGTCGTTCACCGCCAGCTTGTTCTCGGCCTCGAACGCCAACCGGAACTCCTCCCCTTCGCGCTCTTCCAGCGGTTTCTCTAGAGCCGCCAGTTCCTCCGGCGCAAGCAGTCGCCGCTTCTGCTCGACCAGCCGATCGCGAAGGCCCGGCTCGATGTTGTCGAGTTCCCCCCGGATTTTCTTGATCTGGTCCAGGTACATTTCCAGATCGTTCAACTGGATCAGTTGGCCGGTCGACGTGGTGATCTCACGATCGCCATACTCGTGCCACTCCTCGCCCGCGCGTTTCCAGGCGCGCTCGGCCTTTTCCTCGAAGATGCCGTCTTTTTCCAAGCCGTCGGCGTAGTTCATCTGGCACATGGCCCGGTCGGAGTAGAAGATCACGGGACTGGTGCCTCGTAGCGGCATTCCCTCGTCCGCCATCTGCTCGGCCTTGGCGAACCATTCTTTTCCGACGAGCCAGTTATCGCGCTCGTCAATCGGGCGGCCGG
This sequence comes from Rhodopirellula sp., assembly GCA_012728855.1. Lineage (GTDB taxonomy): Bacteria > Planctomycetota > Planctomycetia > Pirellulales > Thermoguttaceae > JABWBD01. The sequence goes on from JAAYEH010000644.1 coordinate 6,015, forward strand.
CGTTGAAGTCCTCGTCCTCTTTGAACAGCCGGCGGAACTGCTTGTGCTCGTCGGCACGGCCGATCTTCTGGGCAATGAACCAGCCGGTATCCCAGACGAGCTTCGGCTCGCGGCTGTTGTAGCGGATGCCATTCTTGAGGAACTCGATTCCCCGGATCACCCAGCGGTAACGTTCGCGGTAGTCGTCGAACTCGGCGGATACGTTGTAAGAGAGGTTCCACGCCTGGTGCCGCCAAACGGTGATGAAGTGCGGCTCGAGTTTGACCATCTGGTTCAGTGTGGCGGAGAGATTGGTCCAGTCTTTCTTCTTCCTGTAATCGTTGGCTTTTTCCCAGAGAAAGACGGTGGCGACGCCCCGCATTCCCAGCGTGGCCAACTTGAGGGTCTCGCTGGTCGGATCGATGTCGCCGAGTTGCGATTCGCTCAGACCGTTAGCCTCGCGAAGCTGGGCGAGCTTTCCGCCCGGCCCGCCTTGCGCGCCCGGTGCGCTGGTGGTCGCCGGCTGGCTTAGCCAGAACAAAGGCACCAGTAACAGAGCGATGGCCACCAGGTAGACGATTTTGCGGACAAACGTGCGACGAGGGTTCATCGTGCTACCTCGCGAGTTTTCAGGAAGAAGTACGCGGCCAGGAAAACCGGGAGCAAATAGGCCGCCGCCGAAAGAACGCGAACCAGCATCAGGTCTCCGGAGATATCAAACCCGTAGGCCACGTAACGAGCGTAGTTGAATTCACGGAAGGGGGGCAAGATCGCCGAAACGGCCAGGAGAAAATACTCCAGCACGCGATCGAACATCTGGGCCACCTCGGTCCGCAAGCCGGGATCCATCTCCGTCATCACGTTTTGTTGGGTTACCAGACGAATCAGCGACTCGATCGGCCCACCGCCAACGACAGCCCCCTTGGCCAAATCGGAGAGGAACGTGCTGAACATGCCGCCCACGAGCACGCCGAGGGTCGCCACCATCGCCACGGGGCCGCTGAGGAACGTGCTGAACATCACCCCGAATCCGATGACCAACAGCATCTGCAGCCAGATACCGAGGTAACCCTTGGCGAAGTTCAGCATGAAGGAGGCATCGCTTGCCCGCAAATAGAGGTCGGGCTGGCCGGCGCCGAAATACTGCGACGGCTCCAGACAACGCAGCCACACCTCCACCTGCCCGTCCGCCACCAGATCCTCGTAAAGGCCGAACTCGTTCTTCTCGGCCAGCGTCGGGTCGAGTTGATCGGGGGGCGGAATGGTCTGCTCCCCCTCGGCCGTAACAATCTGCCGCGGTATCACCTGGGCACTGGAAAACGACTTGATTTCGCGCGGCAGGAAGACCTCTTTGGTGTCGAATTCCTTCGATTCAAAAATCTCCGTCTCCACCGTCAATCCGGTTTTCGGGTTCCGCAGCGAAAGGCTGCCGAACACGCCTTTCTCGATGTTTCCCTTATATGTGCGGAACACGCCGATGTTCATCTCCACCGGCAAGCCATCGGAAAACCGCTCGGGCGTGATGTTGCTGAAGGTCCAAATCGCCGCAGCCGGCGAACCGCCCTGGACATAGCTGCGGTAGAACCACTCGTCGCCGACGTTGATCCCCTTCTCGGTATCCTTGCCATCGCGGTCCCGGAAACGCAGCTTGCCGTACACCGGCACGCGAGCCAGCAGCATTCCCTCCGCTGGGCCGAGGCGATACACCGGCTTGCCGCCGGCCCGGTCGATTTTCAGCGAGTGGCGGTGACCGTTCGCCGAGTCCACCTCGTCGTATCCGGCCGGATCGATCGTGACCTTGTGGCGATGGCCGTGAACCCGGCTGGTCAGTCCGGTCCGCGTCACTTCGCCGTCGACCGCCGCGGCCGTCTGTGAAATGGCAACGAGGTCGTCGTCGGCCAGCACGTGTGTATGGTTCAAGCCGCGGACGACGAAGAAGTAGCTCACCACCGCCATCACCAATAACAGCCCCGTGCCCATCGCGGCGAAACCGAGCATGCGTCCCAGCACGATCTCGCTCGAACGGACCGGCTTGGTCACCACGGTATGCAAGGTCCGTGAGGTAATGTCGGCGGGCAGACTGAGGGCGCTTAGAAACAAGACCAGCAGCAGAACCAGATAGCTGGTCATCGTCAGCACGAATCCCAGGTAGAGCCGGGCCGGATCGTCGCTGCTGGGGTCGAGGAACCAGCCCGCGAACAGGAGCACGACGATAAACACCGCAAAGGCAACCACGACTCGACGGCGAATAGCCTCCTTGACCGCCAGGCGAGCCAACGCCATGACACGCCGGGGCGAAATTCCCGCCAGATCGGCGATACCGTTCTTGACCACCTTCAAGGCAATGCCCAGCGCAGCGGCCGGGCCGTTGCGCAATGTGGCTACCAGGTAGCCGAACACGATGCCGATAACGCCCAAGCAACCGAGGGCGATCAGCCAGTTGACTGCCGCCAGTCCGATCCATTGGGTAAATTGGGGAATTTCACTTTCAATGACCATTGCTGTCCGCCCCCCCTCGGACCCGGCGGCCCGGATGCGCTTCGCTTTCCCGGATGATGTGCAGGAACAGATCCTCGAGAGTTGTCGTCGGATTGCCGATGAACTGCACTTCGCCGCCGTGGCGGCGGACGAGTTCCTTCAGTTCCTCCTGGGCGGCCGAACTCAACGTCGTGGTGCGGATTTCGGTCACGTCGCGAACCTTCAGGAGGCTATCGACGCGTCCCAACTCCTTCAACTCTCCCTGATACAGGATGCCGATCCGGTCGCAAACATCCTGCACGTCCGCCAGCAAGTGGCTACACATCAAAATGGTCTTGCCTTCGCCTCGCAGTCTGAGGATGAGATCCTTCATTTCCCGGGTGCCGATCGGATCCAAACCGGTGGTCGGCTCGTCGAGCACGACCAGTTCGGGGTCGTTGATGAGGGCCTGGGCCAGCGCGATTCGGCGGGTCATCCCCTTGGAATACTCTTTCAATTGCCGGCGTTTGGTCTTGGTGAGACCGACCATCTCGATCAGGTCGGCCGCTCGCTGCCGGCGAATGGCAGAGGGCATGTTGAACAGCCGGCCGTAGAAATCGAGCGTTTCTTCGGCGTTTAAGAAGCGGTAGAGGTACGACTCCTCCGGCAGGTAACCGATTCGCTCGTTTTTGGTCACATCGGTGGCCTCACGGTCGAAGACCAACGCCTGTCCGCTGGTGGGGAAGAGCAATCCCAGAAGAAGCTTGATCGTGGTCGTCTTGCCGGAACCGTTCGGGCCCAGCAGCCCGAAAATCTCGCCGCGGCGGATTTCCAGATCGAGAGCTTTCAAGGCTCGCACTTTTTGGCGGCCCCAGAAGTCGCGGTAGACCTTGGTCAGATTCCTGGTCTCAACAATGACTTCCGGCTGCGTTGCGGGAGAGGGGGATGAGTCCGGCTGGATGGTAGTCTGTGACATAATTCGATAGGGCCCTGTCGTCGTCGCGCGATCTACGAACTAGCGTTGTCTACGTCAAGTGCCACGCCGGAGTTCGACCGACCCGCGCGGAAATCGCCGTCCGCTTCAGAAAAGGTTAGCAGCGGGCGTGTAGATCCCGCTTGCCGAGCGGGATCTCGGCGCACAGATCCCGCTCGGTCCAAGCGGTGCGCCGAGCGAACGATCGCGGCCGAGAAGACTCCTCCAGTAGGTGGTCAGTGTAACGGTTTTGTTTGAGCCTCCGGAATTTACTCTGCTTACCGATGCAGGGGGGTGTAGTTAACCATGCCTTGGCGACCAGCCCGTTTATCGGTTACCATGTTCGGGATTGGGTTGCTTCGACGAAGTTGAGACGCCCAGCGGGGCTTTGCCTGGGTGACTTTGGTGAGCGCGCCTCCGGAGTTCGGCGAACCGCAGGTCTGTCATGTTTTTTGGGTATTTGGGAAAATTTATCTCGCGCCACTGGATGGCGGTATTGGCTGGGTGGACCGTGCTGGCCGTCGGCATTCACTATCTGGCCCCGCGCTGGGATGATGTGACGCACGACGGCGACTTTGCCTATCTGCCCGCCGAGATGACCAGCGTCGAAGGGGAGAAGTTGCTGGAGGCGGCTTTCCCCGAGGCGTTGTCGAAAAGCCAAATCATCCTCGTCGTTGCCCGCCGCGACGGCCCCCTCCAGCCCGTTGACTATACGATCGCCGATTTGTTGGCGGACGAATATGCTCCCGTCGAGGGCGATCGCGGGCCGATCGTCGAAGTTCTCAGCCACCAGACGGAAGGGATCGGCGAAAAGCTCGTCAGCCCCCACGGGCCGAACGGACAAGGCCTGCTGATTCTCTTGCAGTTGCGCAACGAATTCATCGCCGTGGACAACATGGCTTTGATCGATTCGATCTTTGGCCGGTTGAATGAGATCCGTCATTTGCCCGACTTTCCCGCGGGGCTTGAAGTCGGGGTTTCCGGCTCTGCCGCCATCGGAAGTGACATGCTCCTTGCCGCGACCGAGAGTATCGAGAACACGGAGCAGATGACGTTCATCCTGGTGGTCTTGATCCTGCTGCTGGTCTACCGGGCGCCGGGGTTGGTGGTCGTTCCGATCTTGACGATTCTGGTCTCGGTGAGCGTCGCCACCGACCTGGTTGCACTGCTCACCCAGGCCAGCAGTCATTTCGAGTGGTTTGACTTCAAGGTTTTTAAGACGACGAGAATCTTCATTGTGGTGATTCTTTTCGGTTCGGGCACGGACTTCTGTCTGTTCCTGATTGCCCGCTACCGCGAGGAACTTCAGCGGGGGCTGAACGCCGCGGGGGCCATCGCGGAAGCCCTCCGTCGAGTCGGCGACGCGCTGGCGGCCAGCGCGCTGACGACGATCCTCGGCCTGGGAGTGATGGTCTTTTGCGATTTCGGCAAGTTCCGCAACAGCGGTCCCGCCATTGCCCTTTGCCTCGTCGTCGCGCTGGCCGCCTGCGTCAGCCTGGCGCCGGCCTTGTTACGGGCGTCCGGCATGATCGTCTTCTGGCCGTTCGGCGTCCGCGCGGTGGAAAACGACCGCCGCCGGCCGAATCAGTCGGGCGGCCGAATCGAGGCCGCCACGTCGGCTTTCAACAGTTTCTGGACGCGTCTGAGCGGGCAGATCATCGCGCGCCCCGGGCTGATCCTCATCGTCAGTCTGCTGTTGCTCTCGCCGTTGTTTTATCGCGGGCTGTCGGTCGAAGTCACCTACGACCTGCTCAGCGAACTTAGCACCAATCGTCCCAGCGTTCGCGGCACCCGCTTGCTGCAGCAGTACTTTCCCGCCGGGGAAACCGGTCCGGTTACCGTTCTGGCCTACAACAAGGAGGGTGGATTCGAGACGGGGCAGCCGCGCTGGGAGCGAATCCAGCATTTGCCCGAAAAGCTCTACGGCTTGGAATACATTGACAAGAGCGGCCGGCGAGTCAAGCCGATCACCGGCGTACGAAGCCTCTTCGAGCCGCTCGGGCAGCAACCAAAGCAATTCGGGCTCTCCGACGCCATTCGTCGGCGCGTGATCCGCGCCAACACCCGCACCAAGGCCACCTACCTAGCCCAAGCGCCCGAATACCAAGGGAAAGTCACCCGTTTCGACTTGGTCTTTGCCTACGATCCCTTCTCGATGGAGAGTATTCGACTGCTGAATTATGTTGAAGAGTACCTCTACCAGCTTTCGCGCGATCCGCAGTCGGAATGGTACGGTACCGAGTTCCGCTACGCGGGCACGGTGGCCGGGATCCGCGATTTGCGATTGATCACGTCCAGCGACCTGATCCTGATTCAGTGGTTGGTTCCCATCGCGGTGCTCGCCGTGCTAATCGTCATTCTGCGCGCGCCCGGGATCTGCGTCTATCTGATCCTTTCGGTGTTGCTGGGGTACTTCGTCACCATGGGAATCAGCGAAGTGCTCTTCTCCTGGCTCTACGGCGCGACGTACCACGGGCTGGACTGGAAGGTGCCGATGTTCCTCTTCGTGATCTTGATCGCCGTCGGCGAGGACTACAACATCTACCTCGTTACCCGGGTCTTCGAAGAGCAGAAGCATCGCGGCATCGAGGAAGGAATGCGCGTGGCGTTGATACGGACCGGCGGTATTATCACCAGTTGCGGCGTGATCATGGCCGGCACGTTCGCCTCGATGACCACCGGCACTCTGCGCGCCATGCAGGAACTGGGCTTCGCCCTTTCCTTGGGCGTGCTGTTGGACACCTTCCTCATCCGCACGATCCTTGTGCCCGCCTTTCTGGTGCTCTGGCAGCGCAATGTCGTTCCGCGGTTCATGTCGCCGAGCGCCGATTCGCTCCCGGCCGGCCCATCCCAGGCGAGAGAATCGATGACAGTCCGGGAGCGATCGCGCGAGGCTCGAGTGAGCTAAGCTCCCGGATTGCAGAGCTATCGAGAACTTGCCTCTATGAAACCGACGCCAACGACCCCATGCCGGCTGAAGGCGTTTCGTTGGTAACCATTGCTTGACTGCCTATCAACTGAGCAAGTTGAAGTAGCCTTAGCTCCAATTCACCTACGGTTCGGCGGCTTTGGGCTTGGGCTGATCGTCTTCTTCACCCGGCTCTCGAAGTTGCATCTTGGGCGGCGTCTTGGCCGCCTCGCCTTCCGGCGACGGCGTGCCCGAATCCACCAGCATGTATCCGGCCCAGAAGAACGGATGCACGGCTCTTAGTTGTTCGGTGTCCGATTCCTTGACCCGCGGTTCCGCTTCGGCGTTGATCCGCGTGTCCGCCGCGACGAGCACGGCCCGCTGCCAGGCATCGGCCGGAGAGGTATGGGGCAATTCCTGCGAAAACTCGCGAACCAGATCGAAACTCGACCGTCCGCCCGTCCGCCAGCGGCTCAGCAGAACCGTCCGAGCCCCGCTGGCCATCAGACCGCAGATGGAAAGAAACATCTCCGCGCCTGGCGCCGTCCGGTCGATCTTCTTCAGACCGCTTTCCGCCGCCGTGTGAAAACCGGGAAGAACAACGACCGACGGCCCCCCCCAGGGCAGCGACAGCCAGTCGGACAGTGCCCCGCCGGGCTTGCCTCGATCGAGTTGGATGGGTGACCAGGAATAGGGATTCGCATCGGGCTGGGCGATGTCGTCCAGTACGATTAACCGGTCCATCAGTATGCCGTACAGCGACGACGGCGCTGGCAGCAGGGGGCCTTTCACGGCAATACAGCCGGGCACGACCCCGGCCAAGTCGTCGAAGGCCGCCTGGGCGACCGCGTCCTCATGCTGCGGGAACAGCCTGCCCAGAACTACGGCCGTTTTGGCCATCGGGTTGGCGGCTCGCCCTCCGCCAGTCGCCAGCGAGGCGGTGGGTGCGTAGCGAACGCGGATTCGTGAAATCAGCGGCACGGACTGATCGCCGGCTTGGATCGTCAGCGCCTCGAAGGGAACGTACCAGGCAATCCCGTCCGGCACGACGATCAGTTCCTGAAAGGACTGGGAGAAATCGGCCTGGGAGCCCTCCAGGATCGTGTTCAGCAGTTGTCGGGCCGACTCTTTCCAGGCCGGATCCGACAGTTCCTTGACCGTCACCTTCTGGTTCTGATCGAACTGGCCCATCTCGCGAAGGACGCCGACGAGTTGCTTGGCCAGTTGCGGTGTATTCTTCAGCCGCCAATACGTGTACTGCTCCTGGTTGATCAAGAAGGCGTACAACTCGCCGCCGGCGGAGAAGAAGGTCAACATCGCCGTGCCCCGGGGCATCGACTGCTGGATTTCCTTGGTGCTGCGGAGCGGAGGAAAGACCATCGCGGCGGGCTCTCGACGGACGGCAATCTCCCGGAGAACCACCTCTTGCTGGGCGCTAACCGCCGCAAGCTGGTCGAACTGCTTGGTCTGCTGCCGCAGTTCGTCTTGCGCTGCCGCGACCAGAGGCATCGCCTCCAACGTTGCTCGCACTTGTTTCGCCTGCTGACTCAGTTGTTGGCACAGCGGGTATCCGGCCAGCAGATCCTGTCGCTGCCGCAACGCCTCGGGGCCCAAGAGCGATTCCGGCGCTTCGAGGATCCACCGCAACGACTCCAGCCGGCCGCCAAAAGCGAGCGAGCTGAAGAAACGATGACGCCGCGCCCGGTCAGCGATCTCGATCGCCGTTTCAAACTCCTTGCGACCCAGCGCGACGAGAAACCAGTGCTCGAAGGCGTCGGGATGAGGCGACGCCAGCACGCTCAGCGACTGCATCGGATCCAAGGCCCAGTCGGCCGGTTGCGGGTCGCGAAGCAGCAGGCCGTAGAGTTCCATGGCTGCGCGGGGCGTGATGGCGTCGCGGCTGTTCATCCGGCCGCTGGTGAAACGCTGATCGACCACGCGGATCTGGAAGAGCCAATGCGACCCTCGCCGCATGTAGGCCATGGCGCTGCTGAGCGCCTCCGCGCCGGCCGCCATGCCGCGTTGCTGGAAAAAGAGCGTGGCAGAGAGGTAGTTCAGTCGCGCACCGACGTAGCCGGCGCCCATCATCCGCCGGCCGACGATTCCGCGCACTTCCTCCAGGGCCGCCGCCGCCTCCCGTGCATTTCCCAGCACCAGTTGGTTCTCGGCCGCGCAGAGGGTCAACGAAGCGCGGAGTTGCCGCCCGCTCTTGGTGCGGGCCCACTGTGCGGCCGGAATCAACGGCGCATAGAAGACACGCCGATTTGCCAACAGGTGCGCCAGAGCGGCGTTGCGAAGCGACTCTTCGATCATGCCGTGATCTTCAAACAGAGCCGCGGCGTAGCTGGCCTCTTCGAAGAATTTCGCGGATTCCGGGTAGGCGCCCCGCCGAAGCGACATGCGCCCCATTTCAAACAGAGCGACGCACGTCAACGGATGGTCGTATTGGCCGGCGACGACAACTGATCGATTCAACAGCGGCAGAGCCTCCGCTTGCTTGTTGCCGGCGATCAGTGCCAAGGCCAGTTGGATCTCCACCCACGCCTGCGACCAGTGGTTGGGAGGGCCAGGGCGTCGCGAAAGCTCCGCAATCAGATCCGCGGTGAGAGGGTCATGTTCGCAAAGCGGCCCCAGCAACTCGGTACGGCGGCGAATCGCCAGGGCCGTGGTCCGCACAATCTCCTTTACGTTCACCGGAAAGAGGATCGGCGCCTGCACGACACCCCCCTGACGAAAGGGGGCATTGTTATCGATATTCCCTTGAGCCATCAGTACCGACGTCGGAAACTGCCCCGGCTGTGCATTCCGCCCACTCACACCCCAAGGAGTCTGCCGGTAGATGTTCGTCGTGTCGGCGCGAATCGTGGCAGGAAACTGGACGCGAATCATCCAGTCCGAGAAGGTCAAGTACAGGCGCAACGCGGCCGTATACTGCTCCAGTGCCTGATCTAAATCCCCCATGTGGTAGTAGCATTCGCCCATCATCGTGTGATAACAGATCGAATCGATCCAACGGGTCTGCACGTTCTTGATCGCACCGCGCCATTCGTCCTGAAAATCCTTCAGAGCGTCCTTGTATTCACCATCGTAAAAATCGCCAAAAGCAGAATAGTATGTCAGAGGGGGCACGGCGCGGCGGTCGGTATCGTATCCGTAACTGACGCCAGCGGCTAGCATTGCGAACCACGCAACCGCCGACACAACGACGCGGTGTCGTGCCCGCCCGGTTCGATTCGAAAACTTCGGCATCACCCTCTCCTCGGTTGTTAGCCTCCCGTCCGTGTTGGCAGCATGACAGCGGCGTCCTTCTTCCACGATACAACGATATTGCCGGCTGGCAACGTGGCATCCCATTTTCCCGATGGCGGAGCCTAAAGTTGTGGCGGCGTTGGGGACGATAACGATGGTAACGATTGTGCCGTTTGCGGCACCGTCGAATCGGGGACGTTCCCTGATCCGGTGTCGCGCGGGCGGATGGATGCATCGATGGAAAGATGGAGGTGGCGGATGAGCGGCTCAACCAAGCAACGGCGCCCGCGGCAGTTCACGTTGGCTGGTCTGGGACTAATCGCCGCGCTGGGGCTGACCGGCTGCCAGGTGGATATAGGCGGCCAGACACTTCCCAGCCCCTATTATCTCCAGGACGACGTCCAGTACTTCGCGCCGGGACCGGAGTTCAAACTCTCCCGCGAAGCGGCCGCCTTGAAGGCGGCTCGCGAAGAAGCGGCGCTTCAGCAAACCGAATAGCCGCGGCACGTCAACACAGCAACCGGGCTGAACGCGAAACACCGAGGAGTTTCGCCAAACCGTTCCGCGCTGGACGCCGCCAAGGTTGGATGCCGGAGAAACCGCGACGTCGGCAGGATCGTTTGGGGGTGCGGCGCTCCGTGCTGCGGACGTCCAAAACAGGCCGAAGAATCGGATCTTTGGACGTCAGCAGTCGGAGAAGTAGCCATCGCGAGGCCCCCAGGAGCCGAATCGTGCCTGAATTTCAACTCTCTCCAACGGCCCAGCAGTGCGTCAATGTCGTTTTGATTTGGGTTGGCTTTGGCACGCTGGCCGGTCTGCTGGCTCGTTCGCTGGTTCCGGGGCGAGAACCGGCTGGTGTCGTGGGAACTATCGTCATCGGCATTCTCGGCAGCACGGCGGGCCCTCTCGGGCTTACCTATCTCCTCAACCAGTCCGATTTCAATCCGATCAGCCCGCTGGGCTTTCTCGCCGCCATCGCCGGGGCTTTTGTGCTGCTGACCGCCTATCGAGTTCTCCTTGCCATTCGCCGGCCCGTGGAAGAGGAATGAGCGCTGCGGGTGGGAACTGATCTGGTCACGTTCGGTGGTTTCTGCTCCACTGAAAGCCGCACCAGGCGAGGCACTCCGTGGCTCGCCCCGTCCGGACGACACTTCTTTACCGCCAGCCCGGCCAGTTGAGGACGACCCCGCATGTCTCCGCCGAACGAATTCGAGCGCGCCGCCCAAGAAAAGCCTCTCTCCCTTCCCAGAGAGTTCCTACTCTTCCTGATGGAGAACAAGAAATGGTGGTTACTGCCGATCGTGCTCGTCTTGAGCGTCGTCGGCACGCTCGCTCTCTTCGCGGGGACGGGAGCGGCCCCCTTCATCTACACGATGTTTTGAGATCCGTCCGCGCTTAGGATCAGCGAGAACCAAAACGGGGACGCAGCTAGTATTGACGAAACGGACCGCCTAGTGTTAGAGTTTTGCCATGCCCAGAGGAGCGAGAGTAGCGCCGGGCGGATTGGTGTACCACGTCCTGAATCGGTCGGTGGCCGGGTTGCCATTGTTTCGCAAGGAAGCGGACTACGAGGCGTTCGAGCGGATCATGATCGAGGCGCACCAGCGGCATCCCACGCGGATCCTCGCGTGGTGTATCATGCGAACGCATTGGCACTTTGTTGTCTGGCCGGAAGAGGACGGGGAGCTTACGGCGCACTTCCGTTGGTTGGCGCATACGCACGCGATGCGCTGGCACGTGGCGCATGGGACGGTCGGTCGGGGGCACTTGTACCAGGGGCGTTTCAAGTGTTTCCCGGTGGAAGGGGACGAGCATTTTTTCACGCTGTGTCGTTACGTGGAGCGGAATGCGTTGACCGCTGGAGCGGTGGAGCATTCGGAGCAGTGGCGATGGGGAAGCCTCTGGGCGCGGCGTGCTGGGGGCGAGCAACTGAAGGCGATTCTCAGCGACTGGCCGATCAAGCGGCCGGCCGATTGGGTGAAGTTGGTCAACCAGGCGATGACGGAGAAAGAGACGGAAGCGATCCGGACTTGCATTGCGAGGAACCGCCCGTTTGGGAGTGACGCGTGGCAAGCCGAACAGGCTCGATGGCTGGGGTTAGAGCACACCTTGCGCAGCGAAGGGCGTCCGAAGGGAAAAGGGAGGACGCGACGCAGGAAAAACTAGCTGCGTCCCGGTTTTGCTGCTCACCGCTCCGCTGTTCGTGTTGTTCTTTCTGGCGCTGTTCGTCCGTTGGTCCAACGCCACGGGGGCCTGGCTGGGACTGCTGGCCAGCATCGCCACCGCGGTCGCGATCGCCTATGCGGAAGACCTGGGGCTGCCGTTGGAGATCAGCTTTGTCTGGATGATGCCGTGTTCGCTGCTGGCGGGCGCGGTGGTGGGGATGGTCGGCAGTCTGTTGCCCGCCTGGCCTCCGGCGGAGAAATGAGTTCTTGGGAGGATGTCCGGGGGCCGGGCTTGATTCACCAACTCCTTCTGGTAGACTCGCTTCCATTGGGGAAAATCAAATCTCCTACGAGTCAGTACTCGCATGCTTCGAAACCTGGTGATCGTGGTGCAACGCCCGATCGAGGCGATTTTGCTTTTGCGTCCGGCGGTCTGCTGTGTATCGCGACGGACTCGTATCGACCGAGAGCGCGGCCGTGACGATCTGCTTGTCGCTGTAGGTCTACTGCTGGCAGTCGGTAGCGCGTTGTATGCCCCCAATGGCAGGGCCGAGGCGGCTGCCGTTCCGTCCACCGAAGAGACTTCCGAACAGACCGCTCCCGAACCGAAGCCGTTTCAACTGGCCGAAGTGACAGACCGGACCGCGTTCAATGAGCACTGGGAGGTCGTCGAACAGTTGATTCGCCGCAATCGTCCGTGGTTGCATCCCAGCCTTGACCACTTGGGGAGTGTCGAGTTCGTTCATACCATCCAGCCAGGATCGTTTGTCGAGCGATTCGCCTGGCGAAATGACGGAGCTTCGTTGGTCAAAGTGATGGAAACGGACGAAGACGGCAAGTGGAGTCGAGGCAAGTGGGAGGTCATCACGCCCGAAGCAGCGCTGTACGCCGGGTCGGAGGGCGCCAAGTTGTCCACCCGCCGGGACGGCAAGGAGGAAACCGACTTCTTGCGTCGCACTGGCGGCCATCTGACGGGCACGCAATGCATGCTTGCCGTCTTCGATGTCGGCCGCCATCCCGATACCTTTGCCATCGAGAGCATCGAGCGGGACGAAGACAACGGCCGCATCAAACTCACACTCCGCCCGGCGCTGGGACGATACGGCGTTGGAATCGGCGGCACGCTGCATTTCCACCATCAATCGAAATCCTCACGGGCCTATCGACGGAACGTCGGCCGTGTGGAGATCGAGTGCGATACGAAAACCAGGAGACCTCTGCACGAGACGGACTACGATACCGACGGCGCTATCGTCTGCAAAGCCGATTTTCTCGACTACCTTGAAGTCGGCGAGGGCGAAGCCGTACCGCAGCGAATCAAGGTTTCCATGCCTCACGTGGCTGCCACCGTCGACGTCGATTACCGATTCCAGTGGCGACCGGAAGGAGTTTGGATTCTTCAGAGGGCGACGTCGCAAGTCGCGTTGGCCGAGGAGCACCAGTCGCTTACGCAGGTCGTCCGCGACGTGAAGATCAATGAACCATCCCGCGCACTCGAAGAAGCATTGGCCGAGGCGGCGGCGACCCGAGAGTACGTTGAGGCAGAGGGCACACAGGCCCCAAGTCCCTTGAAAGTGTACGCATTCGCCCTGGGCACACCGGTCCAAGCCGGCAAAGCCCAAGTGCTGTTCACCGTTAGCCACGATCGTCGTCTCATGGCCAGGGTCGACTCCCCTCAGACCGAATCGCCGACCAGCGTTGTACTGGTGGGCAAGAACGGTCGGATCCTGGGGGCAACTAGCGCGGGAGCCGACGAGCGGCTCGACTTCGGCAAGTCCGAAGCGTTGGGCGGAGCCGCCTACTTCGCCCTGACTTTGCCAACACCGGAAGCTTCCCGAGAGGCGCCGAGTAAGAGCGAGGTTCTCGCTGTGCCTCTCCACCTGGATCGGGAAATCGTTGTCGACATTCCGGATCAAAAGGAGGGAAAGACGCGGGTGAAGCGAGTTCGACTGGAGCGGGCCGACGGCAACCTGAAGGCCAACGTCGAACTCATCAGTACCGACCACGGCCATTTCTTCGGCGCGACGGCATGCATTGCCCTCCTGGGCGCCAAGGGACGCGTGCTTGTGGCGGCGTCGAAGGAAATCCCGCTGAGAGTCGATCTGTCTGAAATCAAGTCGGAGATGGTGACGGTTGATCTGGGGCCTGTCGAGTGGGAGGAAGAGGGGGAGATGGTCGCGATCGGCTTGGCGCGGAGCCGCGACTGGCAAACTTTCGGACCCAGCACATGGGCGACGTGGATCCCGACGGTCCAACCGGTCCCGTTTTCCACCGGACAACTCATTCGGGGCGAAGACGTTGGGACTTGGAAGATCGCCTTGGAGAATCTTGAGCAAGAGTTGCACGGAGGACTCATTCCCCACGTGGTTCTCGATGATTCGCAATTGTCGCAGATTTGGGGAGCGAGCCGGTCGCCCAAGAAACTGCTGGAACCTTACGCCGAACGAATGGTGGAGTTGTTGGCGCGGAAGCGCCATGAAGACGCCGAATCTCTCGAGTTGTTGTGCCGGCTGATCGGTTACGCTCGTCAAGAAGACCAGATAGAAGTCCTCAAGCGATATCTCGAGGACGAGCGATCGACGGTTCGCGATGCCGCAGCGATCGGTCTGGGATTGTTGGTCGACGCCGCCGGCATGGCCCGCCTTGTGGAAATCATCCGCCGGCCGGATGTCACGTTGCCGAAGAACTACACGGCCCAGCAGCGCCAGGCGTGGCAGTCAGCCCGGCGAAGGGCCACGGACGCGGCGATTGCCTTGGCGACAATCGGCACGGAGCCGGCCATCGAAGCGATGGGAAAGCTGGCCATTGAAGGAATACGGCGAGAACTGGACGTTCGCGAGAGCCTGGTCATCCTGCTCCGCAATTCGCGGCATCCGGCAGCCGTTCCCTACCTGGCAGAGATCGTAGCCCTGGGGGACGACGCCAAGGGCGTTTGGCGATTGGCCGCCGACGGCCTGGCAGGCAACCGACAGGCGGCCCGGGACAGCTTCACCAAGTGTCTCGAGAACGGCCATTACTTTGTGATCGACAGGCTGAGCGGCACGAAGGACGATTACTACGTGCCGTTGGTGCGGGAGTTGTTTTTCAAGAGCGACGTGCCCGAACGGCCTCTTTACCAGGCAGCCAACTATCTATGGAACACGGATACGAAAGAGTCGCTTGAGGCGATGCGCGAGTTGTTCGACAGCAACCCCCGGCCCGACACAACCGAGCCGCGGCTCCGCCTGGCGGTGGCGCTGGCGGCTCGCGGCGACGACCTTGGCTTCGACCACGCACTAGAGACCTTGCGCGAGTTGGCCCGGCCCTTCGATCTGCCGAAAGATCAAACCGAGCGGCGCAGCGTCGAGCGTGGGCGCCAGCGGCGAGAAGAAATGGCCCTTGACGTCTTCCAGCGAGCGAAGGGGCTTGATGCATCAATCGTCGAGTGCCTGGAGAAGGGCCTCAGGTCGGACGATGATCGCGCGGTGCTGGCAGCATTGCGAGTGGTGGAGAAATTGGGAAAGACACCCGATGCGCTTTTGCCGCTGCTCAAGCAACTCGCTACGAGCACGAACCCGAAAATCGCCACCACAGCGGCGCAGCTCGCCCGGCGGCTCTAGCAAAAACAGCCACCCGTCCTATTGTTAAGCAGCCCGGCTGCTCCTTATCGGATTTCCGCGATGCGACGCCTCATAAACTGCACCACCTCCCCATATAGTCCACCGGCAACGTCGTCGGGTGACTCGTGCTCGATGTCCTCTGCCTTGCCGAGTTTGCTTGTCCACCTTCCGTTAGGCAGTTGACGTGCTGCATGAGTGTAATAGAACCCGAAACCGCAAAGAGCGACCTTTTCATAGCCCTCTTCGGGCGACTCATCGCGACACTCCTCATAGCCCAATGCGCGGAATGCTTGTTCCAGTGCTCTGACACTCCAGTCATCGCGTGAGGTCTTGACAGGCCAGTAGAGCCCAGGTTGCCACCAACGCGTCGTATCGCCAGCCGACCATGCGATACAGTTGTAGCCCACGTCTGGCGGGCTGGTCTGCCGCGCTCTGTGCCGGCCCAAACGAGGAAATTCTTCAGACATTGTCTCGAAGGAGTCCTTTACTCCGCCCCCACTCGAGCCAAGCGTCCGCGGATGCCGCGACGTCTCCGGCAGCTTCGGCCGGCACCGGGTTTTCTCCTGCAATCGCCTCCAACGCCCAGAACCAGTGGTCCGTCTCGTGGAGTAATTCCGCCAGGATCAGAGGCAGCACCGGAGCGCCCATTCCGATAATCTGTTGGTACGACCAGAGCATGGCCATCTGCGCCGTATTGGAAAGATACTTGGATTGAACCTTCCACTGGTTTTTCAATTGCTCAAATCGCTCTTGGAGAGCGGGTTCCATCATCGTCGACATCACCATTTCCTCACCGCGCGCGGCGCTCTTGAAACGGTTTCCAGTCTTGTAGCATCCAGTATCATCGTTTTTCTGGCTGCAGGGTTGTTGTCCATGGATCACTCCGCCAGCAGCGCCGCCATCTCGCGACGGAAGTCGCGGAGTTGCTGCTCCTGCTCGGCGCTGAAGGAGCCCAACCGCTGTGCGTAGGTATCCATCCAGGTCACCAGCCGCTCGCGGCTCTCGGCATCCAGCCGCACACCCTCATGCCCCTCGCCGTCGCTGAGCAGAGCAAGAAGCTTGCTCTTGCGGGCGGGGCAGTCGCCGATCTCCGAACGCGGCTTCTCGAAAGCGAGTGTTTTGAGATCCTCGCCTGCGTATCCGATCAGGCTGTCGTAGGCCTTCGCGGCCGTGAGATCGAAAGCGATGGCTTTCGCATTCTCCGCGCCCTGGCGGTGGCACTCGACGCAGTAGCGATCCAGCACCGGTTGCACCAACTCGTCAAACCGCAGCGGCCATGTGCCGGGCGGGCCGGGCGTGAGCCGCGACGGTTCGCCCAGCGCCGCCAACGCGGCGCGCCGCGGCTGCGGCGCGGTATCGCGCGATTCGTGGCAGCCGACGCAAGCCAGCGTCTGCCCCGGCTGAACGTAGGTGAGCGTTCGCATCGTCTGCAGCGCCAGCCCGTCGGCGTCCAGCGCCTGAAAGAAGAGGGGCACTCCCGACGGGACGCGGAACCAGGCCGATCCGTCCTCCGCCACCGGCGCCGTTCCCAGCACGAACTTGCCCGGATCCTCGCGCGAAACTCCCAGGACCGGCTGGTTCATTTGCGGCTGAGTCTTCGGCGGCACCGCCACGATCCGAATTCGCTTCACGGCCGACCGTGGCACTCCGTCCAATCCTTCGTAGACGTCCTGCAACAGGAAGCGGCCTTCTTGCACGCCATCCCAGTCGACGATGGAAGCGGTTACCGCCGGCTTCGGCCGCGGCCGCACCGGCAGCGGATACATCGACGAGATGAGCGGATCGCGATAGAGCATTTCCAGGTTGCCGAAGGTGTCGTAGAGATAGAGCCCCTGGGCATTGGTCGGGTTCCGCGGGTCGTCGATCTTCAAGAGCGAGTGCGGCGGAAGCTTGCGGTCGCTCCAACTCACCAGGAAGAACTGTTCCGAGAGCGGATAGGGATTGGCGTAGAAATGCTCCGGCCAGCCTTCCGTCTCGGGGAAGCACACTTCCGGCGTCAGCCGGGTGATCGGAGCGCTGCCTTCGCTGCCCGCGGCGCGGTCGAGCAGGCAGAGCGAACCGCCTTCGTTGGAGTGATGCGCCGCCGCCACAAAGACCAGCTTCTGCGAAGCGGGAATCGGCCGTGCCTCGAAGACGCACTGCGGCTTGTCCGTGAAGTTGCCATAGACCAACTGCGGGTTGGTGCCGTCGGGGTTGGTCGACCAAAGGCTCTCGTAGTGGCCGTTGAAGCGGTCGATGTAGTCCCAGCGGGCGTAGAGCACGCGCCCGTCGTGGGCGACCGCCGGATTCCACTCGAAGTTCTCGAAGGCCGAGATGGCGCGGAGGTTGCCGCCGTCGCCATCCATCACGTGGAGTGTGTAGACCGCGACCGGCCGCATGTCGCCTCCCCCGCAACGGACGAAACTGTCGGGCAAGGTCGCACGCCGAGTCGCCTCGGCGCCGGCCTTGTTGCACTGGAGGAACTGTCCCTTGCGGGTCGAAAGAAAGACGATCTCGCCGCCGGGCAGGTAACGGGCGTCGAAGTCGTCGTAGCGGCCGTGGGTCAACTGCCGCACGCCGCTGCCGTCGAGGTTCATCTCGTAGATCTTGAAGAAGCAGTCCTCCGGCAGCGTATCCTTGTCGACCTTCTCCAGCGCGGCCACCTCCGGGTAGTAGCGGCAATAGGCGAAGAGGACTTTCGTGCCGTCGTAGGAGAGGTCCGGACGGAGAAACGTACCGTCGGGCCAGCCGGAGGTGATCGAGCGGATCTCCGGCTGGTCGCTTTTAAAACCCGACATCAGCCACATGCCGCCGCCCGGCCGCGACCACCAGCCGTAGTATTGGTCCGACATGTGCGGGAACAGCGGCGGAGCCCGCTTGACAAGCAGGATCGTGTCGAAGTCGAGCAGCGGATTGGAAAGGGCCAGCCGCCGCACCGCCTTATGAGCATCGAAGAAAACTTGCCGACGGGCATCGTCTGGAGCATCGGCTGCCAATTGTTCGAGTCTTCGGGAGAGTTGGCGGAGCTGATCTTCGTGCGGTTCGACGACAACTCCCAGTTCCCGCAGTTGACCGGCTAGTTGCAGCCCGCGCTCGATGATCGTGACGGTCGCGTATTCAGTTTTCGGTTCCTCGAGCGCATGGCGGACGGACCAGGGGCTGGTGCTGCTCTGGGTGGCCGGCTTGCCCAGCGCGATGTTCTTGCCGTCGCCGGCATAGGTTTCGACTTCATCGAGGTGAAAGTAGCCCTTGCCGGGGAGTTGCAGGCGAACGTAGCGGGCCTTCCTGCCTGCCAGCGGCACGGTGAGCGGCTTGCCGCCGCTGTGGCCGTAGAAGGTCGTGCCATCGTGCTGATAGGCTTGCTCCCAGGCGTTGGCGTCGTTAGAGAGGAGGACGAGAATGCGGTTGTTTCGCGCGGCGCAGCCGTCGCAACGGTTGAACAGCACGATGCGGTCCAAGGGGGTCGCCTGGCCCAAATCAACCTGCCACCAGGGTTGATCTTCGTTCTGGGTGTGGAATCCCCATGTGCCGTTCTTCACTCCGTCGCAGCCGCCCACGGCATCTTCCTCGGGCCTGGCGGTGCCCAACGGAATCGGCGGCCGGCAGCGCAATTCGTTCTGCCGCAGCCAGTCGTTTTCGATCTGGCCGGAGGTGATTGCCGGCTCCGCGGAAACCGCCATGATGCTAGATAGAAAAGCCAATATCGCACAGGGGAAAATTCTCATGGTGCCCTCTTCGCTAACTGTACCTTCGCGTAGATATCGGACAGCTTGATTTGACAGCTTATGGAGGGGAGATCGAGCACCGCCTCGATATCTTCGGTCTCCCAGAGAAGCCAGCCGTGGTCTGGTTGCCGCGAGAACCGCTCAACGTGGCATTCGTCCTGGGCAATGAGGATATATTCGCGCAGCGATGGGATTCTCCGGTAATGCTCGGCTTTCTTGCCGCGGTCGTGGCCCTCGGTCGACTCGGAGAGGACTTCAAATAGCACCGTCGGATTGAGCAGCGTGTCTACCTCCGCGTCTTCAAACCGCGGCTCGCCGCAGACCATCACGACGTCGGGATACGTGTACAGGCCGGTGCGGCTCACCTTGACGCGCATATCGCTTGAGTAGACTTCGCAGTCGCGGTCCCGCAGTTGGTTGCCGGCCTCGCGAATCACGTTGCCCGCGATGAGGTTGTGCGCGCGGCTGGCCCCGGACATGGCGAATGTTTCGCCGTCATAGTACTCGCTTTTGTACTCGGCTTTTCGTTCCTGGGCCAGATATTCTTCCGGCGTCAGGCGGCGTTTGGGAACCGTCGTCATGATAAGTCCCCACGCGAGTTGTGCCCCTTAGGATCGGCGGATGAATAACTGTCGCACGTACCCGTGGTGGCAGGGCCGAGGGGGTCGGGAGTCTTTTTTTCGTGTCGGCCGGAAAAGCGTCCATCCCTACACGAAAGCGTCGTCCGGCCGACACGAAAACAAGACTCCCGACCCCTTCCCACGTCGATATTGCGACAGTGATTCATTCGCCGATCCTTATCCGGGTCCGGCTGCTGCCGCCTCGGCGCGGCGGCGGTCGAGCCACGGTTTGCTGAATTCGTCGAAACCGCTGGTCAGCGGTGAGTCGAGGCGCGGCTGTTTCTTCAGTCGCCAGGGAAGGCGAACGGTAAACGTGCTGCCGGTGCCCAACTCGCTCTCCACAAAAACCTCACCCTCGAGAAGCTTGCACAGTTCCTTGACGATCGAAAGCCCCAGCCCGGTGCCGGAGTATTCGCGGGTCATGGCGTCGCCGCCGGGCAGCGCGGTGCTCCCCTGGCGAAACTTCTCAAAAATCACCTGCTGGTCCTCTTCGGCGATTCCCACGCCGGTGTCGGCCACGCGGAGGATCAAATCGAGCCTTTCGGATCGTTCGGCGGTGACGACGATCCGGCCGCCTTCGGGGGTGAACTTGATCGCGTTGGAAAGCAGGTTGTTGAGGATCTGCTGCACCCGCGCCTGGTCCTGGTGCAACGGGGGAAGTTCGGCTTCGACCCGGATTTCCAGATCGATGTTCTTTCTTTCCGAGAGAGGGCGGGCCATGTCGCACTGGGCATGAATGACCTGTTCGATCGAGAAGTCGGCAAGGCGGATATCCATCTTGCCGCTCTCCATCTTGGCCAGATCGAGGATGTTGTTGATCATTTCCAGCAACATGCGGCCCGACTTCTGGATGTTCTGCACGTAGCGATGTTGCTTGTCGTCCAGCGCGTCGATCGATCCGAGCACGTCGCTGAAGCCGAGAATGCTGTTCAGCGGGGTGCGCAACTCGTGGCTCATGGTGGCCAGGAAATCGCTCTTGATGCGGTTCATCTCATAGAGTTGCATATTGAGCTGCGCCAACTCGTCGACCTTGCCGTCCAGGTTTGCGTTCACCTGACGAAGATCCTGCTGAACGGTGACCAGGTGGCCCAGCATCCGGTTGAAGGCGAAACCGAGCGACTCGAATTCGTCGCCGGTGTGGATCTCGGCGCGCATGGCGATATTGCCGCGGCTGATGCCGTCGCTCACCTCGCGAAGATGTTTCAGCGGCCGTACGATCACGTAGCGGATCACAATGTAGAAGGCGATCATCGCCAGAAAGGCGGTAATGATCGATACGGCCAGCAACATGCTCCAGTAGAGGTCGATCGACGCCTGGGTCTCCTCGTTCGAAATCCTGACCTCCACGATCGCCATCAAATCGCCCTCGGCCAAAGGCGCGCCGCCGAACTGCGAACCGCCCAGGGCAACGCCGGAACCGACCGTATCGTACCCCAACCCCCCCGGTGGCGAGTTGTGGCACGCCACCAGGCACGAACGCTGGGGCCGCACCGCCCGATAATAGACGTACTTGGAACCGACCACCCGGTCGTCCCAGTCGACCTTCTCGCCGTCGGGAGTGTCTTCCGGTGCCATCTTGCCGAAACGCTCGAGCAGTTCCAACTCGACTGCGTTGCGAGGCCCCTTTTCGGGGTCGCCCGGCTTGATGAACCGCCATTCGTAGGTCTCTTTGCTGAGCTTCTCCGTCAAGTCGCGAACCACGGGCAAGAATTGCTCGTTCGTCTCGAGTTTTTCCCAGTGGGTAACCAGCATCGCCTGATCGGCGAGCAACTGGCCTTTCTTGGGGTTCTGCTCGTAGACCACCGTCTCCGTCACGCGCCAGTACAAGAAGAAGCTGACGGTGATCACCAGCAGCAGAAACGCGCCGAACAGCGAAAGGCACTTCAGTTCCAGGCTGGTCTCGCCAAGGACGCGATTAAAGGATCGAGAAGGCATGAGATGTCGAAGCTGGTTTCAGGAAGCCAATGATTCCCGTATTCTAGGGCAATCGCGGCGTTGCCGCAAAGGAGAATTCGAGGTGGTCCAAAAAAGGGGGGCGATCGGGAATTCGGCGACCTTCGGAGGCGGGTAGCAACTGGTAGGTTCCGCTTGCCGAGCGAAACCCGGGATGACGCGGGACTTCGGTAGCAGGCGAATCTCGCTGGCAAGGTTCCGCTCGGCAAGCGGAACCTACTTTGCCTCGATTTCCGCTCGTTGGCCCGCGGCCAAGTGGCTTTCCGGGGCACGGACGACCAGATCGCCGCTTTCGTAGCCGGCGAGGATTTCTGCGTGCTCGTCGTTGAGAATGCCGACCTCGACGTCGGCGATGCCGATTACCCCGTCGCGAACGACGTAGCTTCGCCAGTGGCCGTCGGTGCCGCGAAACAAGGCGGATCGCGGGACGATGCGGGCCTGCGACTTCTCGGCCGTGACAATTCGCACGCGAACGCGGTAGCCGACGCCGAGTCGCCGCTCGTTCCGCAACCGTTGGAGATCCTGCGGATCGAAGGCTACCACGACCTTCACCTGCTGTTGCTCCACGCCCAGGGAACTGACTTTCGTGAAACCGGCCGGGTAGATCCGCTTGACCGTGCCACGCGCCGCCGGCTCGCCAATGGCGGGCCCATAGACCTCCACGGGATCGCCCAACTGGACGTCAACCACTTCCACGCTCAACACGTCGGCCTCCACTTGAAGGTCGTCGAGCCGACCGATCTCCAGAAGCGCCGTGCCCGCGGAAAGATAACGCTCGTTGGTGATGTTGCGCTGGAGCACTACGCCATCGACCGGGCTGGTCATCGTGCCGCGTTGTTTGTCCTGAAGGACTTGCCGCAAGCGGGCCTCCGCTTCCGCCCTCTCCTTCTGCAGGACGGCTCCGGCAAGGTTCTTCCGTTCGATATACTGCTGGACCATGGTCGGCAGCAGATTCGTCGCCGCCTGCAACGACTGCATGGCGGAATAGACCAGCCGATCCTGCCGATAGTCGACCCCCGCCTCCACTTCTTCGAGCAGAACGCGGTCGAACTCATCCCGGCTGGCGGCGTGCTTCTCGAACAGATTTCGGATGCGCGAGAGATTCTTTTCGGCATAGTCGTAGCGAGCCTGCCCCGCTTCCATACGGGCTTGCGCGGCCTCGACGGTCGCCTGCGTCGATTCAACAAACTGGCGAGATTGCTCCAGAGCCGTCTGTTCGAGCGAGGAATCGGCGTTTTCACGCAGCGCCGCTTCGAGTCGCTCCACGACGGCCGTGGCCTGTTCGACCGAGAGTTCCAAGTCGATCGGCACCACGCGTGCAACCGATTGGCCTGCCCTGACTTCGGTACCCTCGACGACGTCGATGCCTTCGATGCGGCCGTGGTAAGGCATGGTGATCAGGAAAGTCTCCGGCAGACGGGTTATCCCCCGCTCATCGACAAACTGCCGGATCGAGCCGATTTCGACCGGGGCAACGTCCACGAGCGTCCCCGGTGAAAGCTCCGCGGCGATAACCACAACGACAGCAAGAATGATGCCGGCGACAACGAGTAAGGCAGTCGGCTTCATCAAAACTCCTCGCCGATTCTATCCCGCCCCGGCGCCTCGGTCATACGCCTCCTGTTCGCGGAGGTGAAGCGCCAGCACCGTCTCGAACGTCTCCGCGGATATCTTCCAGGCCGGGCTTTCGTCGGTATGAGCGTTGGTGTGAGTCACGAGCAAGCGGTAGAGGAACTTGAATAGATGCCGCGGGACGCGCAGCGACCGCATGGCGTTGACCAGCCTCTGGTGATCGATCGATTCCTCGAACAGCGCGCCCAGGCTCGGTACACGGCCGTTTTCCGCGCACGCCTGCAAGCGGGCGTTGGCCAGGTCGTAGAGCGATTGCCCCGTCCATTCCAGCGATCGTATCAGATTCTGTTTGTCGAGGCGGGCGCGCTGATGGAATTGCCGATCCTCGCGATCGACGTAGTAGGTCAACTCGGCGGGCAGGAGCAGCTTCAGGCCGAGGCCGGGGTGCTTCAGCAGCTTGTTGTCGAGCATCGGCCAGAGCAGTGCCCGCATCCTCTCCGCCGAGCCGTTGATCAGATAGGGTTCATCCACGCGGTCAACCAACACGATCGCCCCGCTGAATCCCAGCGCGCGGAGAACGTTCTGCAACTTGCCCATCATTTCGTAGCGGTCGTCGGTCTGGGCGTGGGCGGGTAGCGGCTGGCCGGTAAGTTGGCTTTCGGGTAGCCGCATCAACGTCCGTCGCAGCGAAGCCGCGTCGTGCTGCAATGCCCGCGTGTTCGCCGCAATCGACCACGATTTCCACCACCACCTTGCCGTTCGCGCCAGTCGTGGCAGCCACCCGGCAAGAATGCCGAGATAGATCCACGGCGCCGTGAACCACTCCCATTTTCCCTGCCATACCACCAGCAGCAGGAGCAGGAAGGTGACGGCCGATCCCAGTGTCAGATCCCAGCGGGCAATCCATACCGGGAAGCGGAGTTTGCGCCGCAGACGCCGCCATCGTTGTTCCGGCGATTCGCCCGTCGATTGGTCGTAGCACCCAGCCAGCAACAACACGTCTCTCGCCTGCGTTCGTTCCAGCCGGTCGACGGCCAAGGGCTGCTGGTCCAACGCGGCCGGGTGCGTCGTCTGCCGCGATCCCAGAATGCGGTCGACCAACTGAGTCACGCCCAGCGAAAGGATCGCGTCCATATGGTCCCAGAGCTTCCACCGCTCCAACGTTCGTTCCACACGCCTTTTCCGGCCGGAGAGGGTATCCCGGAAGCGATCGAGAAAAGGGTTGAAGTCGTCGTATTGAATGACAAAAACCCGGTTGTCGGGATGATCCGCGTTGTATTCCGCCAGGTGACGGTCGATTTGCAGGCGAATCGCGGTCTTGCCGGAACCTTTTTCTCCAAAGACGATCGCCGTGGCCGGTTCGGCGGGGTTGCCGTAGATTTTGTCCCAGGCGGGATGGTAGCAGTTGCGAATGCAGTAGCCCTTGAAGACGAGATCGGTCTGGGCGTCTTCGTCGGCAAACGGGTTTTCCGCGATCCCGTGGTGCTCGAGAAATTGGCGAATCTTCATGGATGCTCTCTCAAAGTTGGCGGACCACGGCGGCGATGCTTGGTGCGAGAAAAACCGGAATGTTGTCTGTTAAGAAAGCGGTTTGAATTGCCGGCCCCCTCATCAGCACCCAGACGAGCACAACGAGCAACACGATCACCGTCAATGCGAGTAAGACGATGATACTGATGTTCATGGCACGGGAACGACGCGGCGTGTGGCCATGATAGCCGGCTGTTGGCGTCCGGGGCAACCGGGGCACCACCGCACCTGCTCCCGGCGGCTCGGCCAGTTCACCTGCACGCAAATCGGGAAACACCGCCGCCGCCGGTTGCCAATCCTGCCAGCCATCGCGCCAGACAAGCGAATCCGGAGGAACACGTCCTTCCGCCAGCCAGGTCCGCATCAGCGGGCCGGTCGCAGGGCCATAACGGCCACCGGCCGGCGGCTGCACGTACCAGACCGTGTCGGGTGATTCGCTCAAGGGATCACCGGCTGCCACGGGATTGGTTACCGCGGGATCGGTTGCCACGGGGATCGTCGCCACGGCAGCCACGGGCGCCGCAGGGACCGTACTTGCGGCGGACGTTGGCGACGCCGGGCAGATTGCCTCTTCAGCCGCTTTCTCAGCGGTCTCCGTCTGTTTTGAGCCTGGTCGAGTACTTTGCAAAGGAATCTGGACCTTGGCGTTACATTGCGGGCAGATGCCCGTCTGGCCTGCCTGGAATGACTTGACATTCAGTTTATGCCCGTTGGGGCAAAAGAATCGGATGCCCATGGCGTTCTGCCCAAAGCCTTCAAGTTCGCCGTAACGTCGTTTCCCAATTATACATCCGGCAGGATTACCAATAAAGGCTTGACATGGTTCCGATGGTGGTATCGGCGGGTAACGCAAAGTAGGTTCCGCTTGCCGAGCGGAACCTTGCCGCCGTGATCCCGCTCGGCAAGCGGGATCTACCAACGGCTACCCGTACTTGAACCATGCCACCGTCTTGTGCCGCCTGATTGTGAAAGTGTCCGGGCCTTGCAAAGCCCCCCGCGATGCTCGTGTGCGTGACGCCGCCCTGCTTGTCTTCTGCGTCTTGTTCGGGCATGATGAGACTTTTACCTCATCAGGGGCATGCGGAAAGGTGGTGTCTACGAATGGCGCAAATTCGTGTTTTTCCTGCAACGCTGCTACTACTTGCCGCCTTGATCGTCTGGCCGTCGGCTGCCGACGAGTGGCCCCAATGGCGCGGGCCGAATCGCGATGGTGTTTGGGCCGAGACCGGAATTGTCGACCGGTTCGAATCACCCCGCATCGCCCTGAAATGGCGCGTGCCGATCTCGGCGGGCTATAGCGGTCCGACCGTTGCCAACGGTCGCGTCTACGTGACCGATCGGATCACCGAACCCGAAGAGTTCGAACGCGTCCACTGCTTCGACTGGCAGTCCGGTGAACCGATCTGGTCGCACCGCTACGAATGCCCTTACGGCAAAATCGGCTACAAGGCCGGACCGCGAGCCTCGGTGCTCATCGAAGCGGAGCGGGCCTACAGTCTCGGAGCGGCGGGCCACCTCTTCTGCTTCGACGCCGCCGATGGCACGATCCGTTGGAGCCGCGATCTGGCGAGCGAATACAAAATCCGTATGCCGATCTGGGGTATTGCGGCATCGCCAGTGATCGAAGACGACCTGTTGATCGTCCAGATCGGCGGCGAAGGGGATGCGTGCGTCTGCGCGCTGGACAAGATCAGCGGGGAGGAGCGATGGAAGGCGTTGCCCGACGACGCCTCCTATTCGGCCCCCATCGTCATCGATCAAGCCGGCCGCCGAGTGCTCGTCTGCTTCACGGCCGACCGCATCGTCGGTCTGGATCCGCGGAGCGGTCGCTTGTACTGGGAATACCCAATGCCTTGGGAAAAATGGCCGATCGGAATCTCCACCCCGGTGCTGCACGAAAATCTCCTGCTGGTTTCCGACTCGCACCAGGGCTCCGTGCTGTTGAAACTCGCTACGGATGGGCCGACCGCCGAGAAAGTCTGGCATTGCCGCAAGGATTCGGTTCCCAAGGGTGGCGCTCTCCACTGCCTGATCTCCACGCCGATGATCGACGGACAGCACATCTACGGCGCCGACGGCCGCGGCATCTTGCGTTGCCTGCGTTTGGCCACGGGCGAGCAACTCTGGGACGATAAAACCGCCGTGCCCGAGAACAATTGGGCAACGATTCACTTGATCCGCAACGGAGACCATACCTGGATGTTCAACGAACGCGGCGAATTGATCATCGCCCGGCTCACGCCAGACGGCTTCCAGGAACTCAGTCGGGCCAGGCTGCTCGATCCGACAACCGCCCAGTTGCGCCGCCGCGACGGCGTCACCTGGTCGCATCCGGCGTTTGCCTACCGGCACGTGTTCGCCCGCAACGACGAGGAACTCGTCTGCGCGGACCTGTCTAAAGAGGGGGTAATTGAGTAGGCTGGAATCAAACCTGGTAAAAAGTATTCCTTTGTCTTCACAGGGAATGACTTGAATCGCCCTTGGTAGACGTGCCAATAGCCCACTCGCCCCTTCGCGCGAGTCCAGCGCGTGACGTGCGTGTCCCACATATCCTCCTCGTCGTAGTAGCCGTACTCGACGCGGCGGAGCGACTCGACCGGCCCCGAGTCCACCTGCCGCCGCAGCACGAGCGACTGCAACCGCCCGGCATTGTCGCCGCTGCCGACGTAGCCGTACTCGATTGTCTCCTGGACGCTGTGCCCGTCCGGGTCGACGCCCGACCGAACCGCGCGCGTCACCGGGCCGAAGCTCCCCTGGTAGTCGAGTTGCACGGAATTGCCGCCCGCCGTGAGGACCGACCGCAGCGCTCCGGCGGGAAAGCCGTTGTCGGGCTGGTAGTCGAAGAACTCCCAGATCGTGCCGTCGGTGCGGTGGAGCCGGTAGCGGTTGCTTACGTGCTCCAATTTCACCTTCGCGCCGAAGCGGGCGACATAGGCGCCTTCGACCAGATCGAACCAGTACGATTCCTGCGCGTTGAAGACGACGACCACCGTCGAGCCATCGGCGGGCAGGTCGACGATATGCGCCCACTGAAGGACCGACCAGTTGTAACCGTTGCCGTAGTCGTGGTTGAGCGTGGCCTGGTTGGTGTAGACTCGCGTGTGTCCCCAAGGAACTCCGAAGCCGGGGGCCTCCAGGTCGCTGACGCTCAGTTCGATTTCGCCGTTGGTGTAGCGGATCGGATGGGCGCTGACCTCGCCGGGCGTGGAAGCCGGATCTGCCGGTATGCGGGGCGCCGGGGTGCAGGCGAAGCCGCAAGAAACACGACAGGCCCATCGACGCGCAGTGTCGTCGATGGACCTGACTTCGCCGGAATTCTGCCAGTCGCTCCGTGTTTCACGAGGTTGAGCAAGGATCGACTGATTCTATCCCCATTCCAGCCTGAGTGCAACACGCTACGACTTTGCGCCGTCTACCCAAATCGGCTAGATTTGGTGCCCGTCACATTTATTCATCGCCCGCATCGAAGGTCGTGTATGAGGCGATCAATTGCCCCAGTCCGTCGTAAGCGTATTTCTGGAACAGCCCATTCCCGGTGGCGGTCTTGATCACGTATCCGCGAGCGTCGTACCAACTCTCGCTGGGCAGGTATGCGCCCACCGTCCCGTCATCCGGATCGACTTCGTAGACCCGCGCCTCGTACACGCCCCCCAATGCGTCATAAAGGCTTTGCGTCTGCGCGCGGAGTTCCCCCGCGGAGAGCGTGAAGTCGTCGCTGGCGTAGGTCTTCGTCCAAAGCCTCCGGCCCAGGTTGTCATACTCCCAGTGCGTTACCACATCGGCCGCCGAAAGGACATCCGTCAGCCGACCGTTCGCGATCGCTTGCATCATTCGCCCTCACCAATGCGCTTGATCGCGCGCTTCCCGGCCCCGCGACCGAGCGGGGCGACTCCCCGGCTTGAGTGCCTCGGCGTCAGTTCCCCATCGGCAGCACCACAACCAAAGGCAAGAACGAGAGAATAATAAAAGCAAACGCCATCCATAGACATACATAGTATTTCAAGGCGGACCGACTGCGATCCCTCTTGTGCTCCAAGAGCGATTGAAGCCACCGATCCAGCCACAAGCCACAGACGACAAGCCACGGAAGAACTTGCCACCACATCTGCAAGGTAAATGGCGTGGCCTGCGTGCCGCGATAGAGATCCACAACGAATGGCGACAACCCTCGCACGATGGCGAACGCTAGAACCCATACCCCAACGGCGTAAGCAAATAGCACTCGATGACGCATACTGCCCCCTGTCGCCGCCATAGTATTTCAGCCTTATTTACAGCGGAGAAATAGCGGAGAAATAGGGCCAGATCGGGATTAGGGATTAGCAAGACGTCGTTCCAACCTTTGAACCGTTCGCTGCAACTCAGCGGTGGCCTCCTCCACTCGACGCACCGCGCGCCCTACGCCACTGTGATCGCGGTAACCCAAAGCCCTTGCAATTTCCGTAGCCGGGTGCCCGAAGCGACACCGCGCCAAGTACGCGGCCACGGCCCGAGCTGCGTCGTCGCTCCGCCGCCCGGCTGCCCAACGCCCCGGATCCGCCGCGAAGTGTGCGGCCACCACCGCAACGATCGTCGCCAACTCCGGCCGATTTCGCACTTGCTTCAGTTGGGGCACCTCACCATCTTCCGGCTTGTCTCGGATCATGCGCCGGATCCGGTCCACAAACTCGTGCGTTCCCACGATCAGACCGCCCACAGCACCCGAGAAAGGTGACCGCGGCGGTTGCTCCAGGGCCGCTTGCAGGAACCTTCCGTACGCGCGACGCGCCTGCTCGCCTTGACGCCCAAACTCCCCCAGTACGCGATCGTAACACATCCAGTCCAGTCGTCTGCTGGCCC
>JAAYEH010000645.1 GCA_012728855.1 Rhodopirellula sp.
ACCGTTCTCCGGCTCACTCACCAACTCGGCGGTCAACTCGCCCCAGTAGTCGTCGAAATCATTGCCCAACACGCCCAGCGCCGAAACCGTCAGCGGCGTGTCCTGCTCCGTGATCGCCGTGTCGTCCTCTGCCACCGGAATCGCATTCACCGTGATCTCGACCGTGGCCTGGGATACGTACCCGCTATTGCCCATCATGTACGTGAACGAATCCTGACCATAATACCCCTCGTCGGGCATGTAGCCGAAGGAACCGTCCCGCCGGAGAATGAGATCTCCGTGCTCCGGGAGCACAAAAACACCGGTAACCGCATCCCCGTCGACATCCGAATCGTTGGCGAGCAGGCCGTCGGGCACCAACACGATCAATGCCGTGTCCTGTTCTGTGATGTAGGCGTCCGAGTTCGCGGTTACGGGGTCAGCGACCGGTGTGATGGCAATCGTCACCCACGCCGGCTCGCTCAGCAGCCCCGCGATCTCACCCGCCAAGTCATCATCCCTCACGATAAAACTGAAACGGTCCGGTCCGTTGTAGTTGAGATTCGGAGTGTAGGTAAACTCGCCCGTGGTGGGATCGATCGTGAGGTCTCCGTGTTCGGGCTCAGTGGCCATAGCATACGTCAACGTCTGCTCGACCTCCGGATCCCCGTCATCACCGGTTAACGTGCCGGTGACCGCTGTGTCTTCCGCAGTGGTAATCGCCTCCACCGCAATCGCCACCGGTGGATCGTTTACCGGGGTCACCGTGATTGCCACCCACGCCGGCTCGCTCGTGAGGCTCGCGGGTTCGCCTGCCAAATCATCGTCCGTCACGGTGAAATAGAACCCAGCGCCTGCTCCAACATAGTCCAACGCCGGCGTAAATGTGAACGCGCCCGTATCGGGGTCGATTATTACGTTCCCGCCAAGCGTTTCGCCGACCGGCGCAAATGTCAACGTCTGCACGACGTCCGAATCCCCGTCCTCGCCCGTCAGCGTGCCCGCGATTTCCGTGTCTTCCGCCGTGGTTATCCCATCCATTGCAGACGCCACCGGCCGATCATTTACCGGCATTACCGTGATCGCCACCCACGCCGGCTCGCTCGTCAAACCCGCCGGCTCACCGGCCAAATCGTCGTCCCTCACAGTGAAGCTGAAACGGTCCGGTCCGTTGTAGTCCGGATCCGGGGTGTACGTGAACTCACCCGTTTCCACGTCGATAACCACGTCGCCGTGTTCCGGCTCGACGGCCAATGCAAACGTCAACGTCTGATCAACCTCAGAATCTCCGTCCTCCCCCGCCAGTATACTTGTGACCGCTGCGTCCTCCCCGGTGGTCACTGCTTCCAACCCAATCGCCATCGGTTGATCGTTCACGGCACGGACGGTAATCGTTGCCGTGGCCGGCTCCTCCGAAGACAGTTCTCCGTCGAACGCTCTGTAAGTGAACCAGTCCAGCCCGTTGTAGTCCGCATCCGGAGTATAACTGAACGACCCGTCCGAGTTCAGATGGAGTGTCCCGTGTTGCGGCGCAGCGACCACGTCGAGCGGGCCGACCGTGAGCGGGTCTCCATTCAGATCCGTGTCGTTTGCGAGTACGCCGGAGGCCAAGACGTCCAGCCCGCTGTCTTCATTCACTTCGAACACGTCGTCGAACGCGAAAGGGGCGTCGTTCGAGACCTCGATGGTCACCTGCCCAATGTCGGCGCCTTCCCAGCTCGCTCCACGGTACAGGAACGTGTCCGGCCCTACGTACCCGGCCCTGGGCGAGTACTTGAACGAGCCATCCGGTTCAAGAACCAGCGTTCCTTGCGAGGGGGATGTGACGAGTTCGCAGTAGAGAACCTCCCCATCATTTGCCAACAGCCCGAAATCCGCATCGATCTCGAGATCCCGATTCTTCGACGCCCTGTAAGAATCATCCACCGCGTTCGCGCCGCTGATGTCTGCGTTAACTCTCAGGAAGACCGTCGCCGTCTCGCCTGGATCGCCGTTTCCCGCCCGATAGACGAAATAATCCTCGCCAACGAAGTCCGCTTCGGGATCATAGGCAAACGCGCCATTCGGATTCAGAAAGAGCCTTCCATTGCGCGGGCCTTGCACCAACAGGGCCGAGACGACCTCGCCAGGGTCATTTGCAAGCACTCCCTCGTCCGGACCCGTAATGATCGGCTGATCCTCCTGAACAAAATACAAGTCATCGATGGGAGCGATGGAGAGCAGATCCCGACGGTCCAACGCCTCGAATTGAAGCTTCCTGCCATGGCGACCACGTGAAAGTTGTCTTCGCGACATGATCAAGCCCCTCCTTGGGTTCACGAACGAGTGATGTGTTCCGAACATTCAAGCACATTGTCTAACACACCCCACCGAAAACAGACAAGATCGATTTTTCCGAATAAGCAAACGCAGGGGAACAATCTCGAAGCAGGGACATTTTCTCCACAATTCTTAGGAGCTGACTCGGGTTCATGTGGAAGAACTCGGCTTTTCCGTGCCTGTCTTGCCGGAAAGGCCGTGTTGGAACGTGCGGTTCTCGCGGCGGTTTTGCCGCCGTTGCACAACCGCACCTCACCGTTGCCGGCGCAGAAAACGGCGCAGAACGATTTACGACTGGAAACTGCTCTTACCCGTTTGGGCGAGAACAGGGGACGCGGGGACGGAGGTTTTCTTGGGTTGAGAAAACGCGGCGAAAAGACCCCGTCCCGACCCCGTCCCGTCTCCGTCCGTTGAATGCGATCTGTTCTCGCCTTGACACATGCTGCCGGCCGGCTTATCACAAACAGTCATGACTGACGAAGTTACTCCACTCGATCAGGATCAGGACAGCGATTTCGACGGCGCCTGGAAAGAGGCCCTGCGCCGGTTTCTGCGCCAATTCGTCGCCAAGTACTTTCCCCTCGTGGACGCCGCGATCGATTGGACCTGCGAACCCCAGTGGTGCGACAAGGAACTCAGCCAGGTGATCGGCCAATCCGGCAAGCGAAACCGCCGGGTGGATGTGTTGGTCAAAGTCCGGCTGGTGACCGGACAGGAGCAGTGGATTCTGCTGCATCTGGAAATCCAATCGGCCTTCGAGGCGGGGTTTGCCTCCCGGATTTCGTTGTACAACGCGGGCATCTATTGGATCTGCCAGCGGCGCGTGCTGACGCTGGTGGTGCTGGCCGATTCGCGGCGCGGCTGGGCGCCGGATGAAGACGTCTTCCAGGTCGGGCCGTTCGAGAGCCGGCTGAAGTTCCCGGTCTGCAAGCTGATCGACCGCTTGGAGACGGACTGGCGCGACGACCACTCGCTGCCGGTCTTGGTGGCCCGCGCCCAGATCGAGGCGCTCCGCACGGCGGGCGACCCCGAAGGCCGGTATCGGGCCAAGCGCAAGCTGGTGCTCGGATTGTACGACTTAGGCTATAATGAAGAGCAGGTCCGCGACATCTTTGGGCTGTTGGACTGGATGATGCACCTGCGCGTGGATCTGGAGAAACGACTGACGCGAGAAATCGCTGAATTCGAGGAGGCACGAAAGATGCCGTACATCACGTCTGTGGAGCGGTTTGCGGAAGCCCGCGGCAGAGCGAGCATCGTGTTGTCGCTATTGGCCGAGGTTTGTGGCACGCTGTCGCAAGATGACGAGGATCGCGTGCATGGATTGTCCCCCCCAGCGTTGGAGGAACTGGCCAAAGCTCTGCTGCGGTTCCAATCGCTCGACGAACTGCACGCCTGGCTCGACCGGCATGCCGCATCCGACGCTTAGGTTGTTGCGGGCGGCAGATCGACCAGCGTGGGCAAACCCTGGTGAGCGGACGGCAATCTCTGGCAAACGGGGTCGTACAAGGTCGCCCAAATCCTCCCACTCTCACTACCAAAAAAGGCGGGGGTGCTTCTAGCCGTCCCAGGTAATCGGCACCGTCGCGCCTGACTCAGAGGTCACCTTACCGGTAACTTACCGATCATGTGAGTTAATCGGTGCGCGCCGGTGCTTGCGCGAAGATCAAAGGGGACATTCTGGTTTTTCAGAAACAAAGTTGAATGTCCCCACGCGCCCCTCTCTGGCCGGCACTTCCGACCCAAAGAAAATCCTCTTGAACCACAACCAATGGCGCAAGCCGGAAGAAACTGCTTCGGAAATCGCCTCGCCAGGCTTCTCGTCTGCCGCGGGCCAAATCACCGGCGTGCCCATCACGTTTTCGCTACCATGTGCGTGGCGCTGTTGATCCGATCTGCCCGTTCACCCCTTGCCCCCCCTCGAAGCTTGGAGTGGCTACTCTCAGCGGACCG
Organism: Rhodopirellula sp.; assembly: GCA_012728855.1. GTDB lineage: Bacteria > Planctomycetota > Planctomycetia > Pirellulales > Thermoguttaceae > JABWBD01. The sequence goes on from JAAYEH010000645.1 coordinate 4,252, forward strand.
TGGTATAATCACTTCCGTGTAGCGGTTCTCGCAACCAGTTGCCCGGCCAGCCGGAACACGCGATTGACCTGGCACAGTACACACGGTCCGAGAGTTCCTTTGTGGCGAGTATCCCATGACAAGGGTGTTTGAGACGGTCGCGAAAGATGGCATCATCATCCTTCCAGCGGATGCTCCGCCTTCAGGACGGTGTCTGGTGGCCATCGTGGGCCAGGACTTCGAAACGCTCCGTCAACAGGCGGCAGTGACGATCCCGGAAGCCAAACAGCAGCGAATGAGCATTCTCGTGGTTCGCAATCGCGAAGGGCAACTCACCGAAGAAGAGCGTTCCGAGTTGGACATACTTGCTGAAGAGTTTGACACCGCGACACTCACCAAGGGGCGAGCGTTGAGCCTGCTTGCTCAGATCGACTCAACTCTCCACAAGGAATAGGTCCACCGATTCGTGGCTCATCGAATCCCGGCTTGGCTTTACGAACTTGTTGCGAAGGACGCGCGCTTCCAGTGCGGCTACTGCCGGTGCCCACAGCAAGTGTTGCCCTATCGGCTGGAAATCGAGCACCTTCAGCCTATATCGTTGGGCGGGACCTATGGCGATGTCATCCTTCGGCGCCAAGTCAGTACGCGGTCGCGCAAGCTTCAGGAGTTTCAGGAACAATTGCACCAGGCCGGGGCTGAAGATGAGCAGTAGCCCTCCGTGCCAATAATAGGTGAGACAACTGCCTCCTTGGTTATTACAGTAGAGGGCAAGGAGGTAGAGGACTTATGGAGAAAGCAAGGATGTTGGGAATGGAAGAGGCGGTGGTTGGCGGAACGGAAGGAGGGCGTAGCCCGACTGGAGTTCCGCCAACCACCGCAGCGGCCGCGCGGGCTACTGCCGCCGGCAATAGCAAGCCGATCCCGGATCCGGCCGTGCCGGAAAAGCCCGTGCGACGACGGTTCACAGCCGAGTACAAGCTTCGCATTCTTCGCGAGGCCGATCACTGTAACCAGCCCGGCCAACTCGGCGCCCTGCTGCGGCGCGAGGGCCTGTACTCGTCGCACTTGACCACCTGGCGGCAGCAACGCGACCAAGGGACGTTGGCCGCGCTGACACCGAAGCGGCGCGGACGAAAGGCTGCGCCCGACGCTCCCGTCATCGCCGCGAACGAGCGGCTGAAGCGTGAGAATCAGCGGCTGGCGGAAAAGCTCCGCCAGGCCGAGACGATCATCGAGATCCAAAAAAAACTCTCGGAAATCTTGGGGACTCCCCTGCCACCGTCCGACAACAGCGGGAGCGCGCCATGAATGCCATCGCGGAACTTTCGCCCCAGGTGGGCACGGCAGCGGCTTGCCGCAGCCTGGGCGTGCCGCGGGCAACGCTCTACCGGCGTCGCCAGCCGAAGCCCTTGACATCCGCGGCCACGCCACGGCCCCAGCCGCCGCGGGCGTTGGACGATCAGGAGCGGCAAAAGGTTCTCGACGTGCTTCACAGCGAGCCGTTTGCCGACAAGGCCCCGGCCGAGGTCTACGCGACGTTATTGGATCAGGGGCAGTACCTCTGCTCGATTCGTACGATGTACCGCATCCTGGATGACCAGCAGGAAGTTCGCGAGCGACGCAACCAACTGCGGCACCCGACCTACCACAAGCCACAACTGCTGGCCACCGCGCCGAATCAGGTCTGGACATGGGACATCACCAAGCTGTTGGGGCCGGCGAAGTGGACCTACTTCCACCTCTACGTGATCCTCGACATCTTCAGCCGTTACGTGGTGGGCTGGATGCTGGCAAGCCGCAAAAGCGAACACCTAGCTGAGCGACTGATCCGCGAAACGGTGGTCAAGCAGGATATCGTTCGCGATCAACTGACGA
>JAAYEH010000646.1 GCA_012728855.1 Rhodopirellula sp.
CGCCGGACAACTCCAAGAACTTTCGACAGACATTGCGAACCGAGTACCGCCCGACCCGTTTACGACAAATAACCTCGATCGGAAGATCGCTGATCTTTTTTCTATCTTCGTCCGGGCGAGGCGACGCATACACGATCTCTGCCGCTGGCCAGTGTTCGTGAATTAGACGCTCGGTACCGCGCAGAATGGCTTCGCAACCGTAGTTATACACGCCTCCGATTCCAAACAGCAGGAACCGCGGAGATAACGCGCTATCAGTCATATCAGGAATCCAACCAGCGTACGACTTTTGACACGGCTTTCCTCGAGAACGCGGTGAACCGCGATGGCCCCTGCACCAACAGCAATTGTGCTGCCACCAAATCGAGCATTGCGGCCCAGAACGCGAGTCGGCCATAGGGACGTCCAAATCGGGCCCACGCCTGCTTGCTCCTCTGCTGAGTCCTCTGCTGTAACCACCAATCAAGACGTTCGCGCATCGCCACGTACCGCGGGGCATCCTCGTTCGTATGGGACGAGTTGCGAAAATGAATCGAGGTCTGCTTTCGCTTCACATGGGATCGCTGGCTCTGCACAAGGCGTTCCGCCGCAATATCCTCGAGGAACAGCTCTCGCGCTGCTTGCGCGCTTTGAAAGACATCTTCCAGTCGCTCGTCACGAATCACCACGAGCGACGCGCCCTTCGGATCGGCAACATATTCCGGTAACCAGGCATCCATAAAGCAGGCATCGGCTGTTTCCGCAAAGACGTCCTTGCAGAAGTTACAGGCGTTCAAACGAAAGAACGCGTGTTTGCCAAGATAGTAAGGCAAGCCGCGGTACGGCACTTCCTTTCCCGGTCCCCGATTATCGGTTCCGCGGAAGCGAAAATCGGATGGCGGTCCGTCATCCGATTTTCGCCGGAACTCGATCCTTCTCGCGTTTTTTCCGTCCACGCCGCTCTTCGCGAGCAGCATCTCTGTGTAGAAGATATTCTGGTACATGCCGCAGGCCAAGCCCAGAACGTATGGGATCTGCTCCCGCAGGTGCTTGAGATTTCGAATCCCGGCACACAAGCACGGCACCCCTACGATGGCCCAGCGCTGAGTCTTGTCTCTGGCGATTTCTCTGAGAATGCCGGAGATTTCGATCGGCTGATAAATGCTGCCCGCGGAGGCTCTCAATTCTTTCACGGAGGAGGCGGCAAAGAACTCGAACATTCCCTTGTCATGCTTTTGCGCCAGCCGCACGGACGCGACGCGCGTGACGGCATTAGTTTCCAGGAGAGTCTCCAGGCACCAAGTTGCCAGCCCGCCGGAGGCACACGTCCTACGAAGTGCATCATCCTTGCGCCACCCAACAACACAACGGAGATGCCAGCCGATGTGTTCATTGAAGACCGCCCCGTCGCTTCGCGTTGGAGAAAACAGATCATCATTCTTGGGCCGCGGGTTGTGAACGCCCCCGGCCATGGGACAAATTGCCAGGCACAAGCGGCATTTCTTGTTGGTTTCACATTGCGGTTGACGTATGGATGGCGCCAAGTCGCCATTCGGCTGGATGCACATCGCCAG
>JAAYEH010000647.1 GCA_012728855.1 Rhodopirellula sp.
AGGTATCTTTTGATGCAGCGTTTGTGAAGCAGCTTCGTGAAACGGCGTGGCTTCCGACGCTTGACGGAGAACTTCGTCGGCCGGCGGGCATGGAATTGGAGGAGCTTCCCGAAGAGTTTGAGCGGGACGAGATTCTTATCAGGGCACTTAAGTTGCGGGATGTGTCCGAAGAGGCTGCACGTCACGCTGAGCTCCGGGCCGGCCATGCACTGGCCCTCGGAGTTGATATCGAAGACATTATCCTCATGCAGGAACATTCCGAGCAATTTCGCCAATGGAAGGAAGCGATGCGCTCGCTTCAGCAGTCGCGACCGGTGTTTCCTGAGCGGCCGACGCGGGCCCCCGAACGTCGTGAAACTAAGTTGGCTGAAAGCATAGAAGCATCGGACCATAAGGACTATGAGGAGCGTTCTCGAAGCGTACGCACGTCGAGACAGCGTATCGAGCCGTCAACATGGCTCAAAAGTCAGTACACAAACGATGACGGGCAGATGATATGTCAGATTTGTGAACAGGAAATGCCCTTCAGGAAGCGAAATGGAGAACACTACTTTGAGGCGGTCGAGGGAGTCAGTGGTGAAAAGGAGTTTGAAGGTTGTTTCTTGGCGTTATGTCCCTTGTGTGCTGCGAAGTTCAAGGAGTTTGTCAAGCGGGATTCTGAAGCGATGGCTGAGTTTGAGGAGCTGGTCAGGGGGGCAGAAGACCTCGCTGTGCCGATACGCCTCGGCGACGAAGAGGCGTCTGTACGGTTCGTCGAAACGCATTTGCGTGATCTGAGAACATATTTGAAAAGTACCTCGTAACGGTAGCGTCGACGGCGGGGGCAGTCGGTGACTGTGGCGACCATTCTTGGCCGTCGTCCCGGGGGTAAGAAGTCGTCATCCGGCAGTCTACTGGCTCATGCCACCACTACGCCACTTGCCGGCGTTTCTGCTTCGCGACGCTCCGACAAAGCGTTCGTGGCATCGGGGGCATCGTGAGTCCGTATAGTGGTCAGTCGTGAGCCGTCCGCAGTCGCGGCACCTGATGGGGGGCGGGATTGCAAGCCTTTCTGCTGCCTCGTCGGCCGGTAGGCCCATCGAACAGAGAATTTCAAACAGGCGTAACTTCTCGGACACGGTTGCCTGGGATGCCATCGCGGCGAAATCCCGCGTTAGAAATGCGGCGGTGAGGGCTTGACAAATCCCGATTGCGGGAATGGTGTATGTGCGTTCATCGATCCAGCTCCAAGACCGCTCCGCAGATGCCTGATTTGGGTCGTAGACCCAGAGATAGTCTCGTCCGTTCCACGTGATCTGCTGTTGTTCGATCATCTCAGGGTCCAAACAAGGAACGTTTCATGGGAAGATCAGGACAGATATCAGAGTACTCCCCTACGTGCCGGCCAGAGGCGACTGGGGCGCGGCGATTACGCTTGGGCGGCCCGTCGCCGCATTTTACCAGACACTGTTGGCCTGCAACATAAGAGGGGGCAAAATCCTTCGCGTTGGGCGTGTCGGTCCCGTCGGTCGTCAGTCATCTGCATCATCCTGAGCATTGGAGCCAAAGACGAACTGCGCTCCGCAGGCGGGGCAGGTCGCGACGTGGGATTGGGCTTCGCCGTTCCAGGTCACGGACTCGTCGCCGAACAGGGTGGCGCAGTTCTGGCATTCGTACTTCATCTCCGGGTCGAAGACTTCTTCCCAGATGTAATAGTCCATTGGGTCAATCATGGGAGCTTCGGCTTCTTTTTGTTTCAAGGTTCACCCGCGTACTCGCGCAACAGTCTCCCTTCATCTGGGATTACGTTCGATTCATCGCGGAACGCGTACATCAGACATGGGCTTGTCCGGCCGAATCGGTCGAATCGGCCGCGACGAGCCTCCATGAGCTTCGCGCTGGCCGGAAGATCATAGTGAATCACGCAGTTCACGTCCGGGAGATCGATGCCTTCCACAAGGGCGGAATCGGTACCAATCAGCAGCCCACCGGCGATGAAGAAGCGGTCGATCGTAGCCCTCTTTTGCTCGGGTTCGGTGGAACCTGTCAGTTCCAGGCTTGCCAAGCCCCTGTCTTGAGCGGCCGCATGGACGTAATGAACCGTATGTGCAAAGGAAGAAATAACGCAAATCGCCGGCGAGCCATCCTTGTCAGCTGCCCCTAACTGCTGGATCAGGCCAAGAAACGTCTGCAGTTTTTCGTCGGTCGAGATCTTGTCGAGCAGCTCAAGGCACGTCGCAACTGCCCGAACCCCGTCCCACTCGACGTCCCGTGGAAACTGGCCGAAGTCGACGTCTGTCAGCTCGCCAGACTCTGCGTTTGGGTCCTCCAGAAACGAGGACTGCCCGTCTTGATCCTCCTGCCAAGCAGGCGGAGAGGTGATCTCCCGGTGCAATCGCTGCAGCGACTGTTCGATCGCGAAGACGCTCGAGGCTGCTCGCTGCTGAAGCAGGCGACAGAACATCTGCGCCGCCATGTTCTCGGATGACACGTCCTGTAATACTAGCTGCAATTTCCGATGGAAGATGATTTCGTCTGCACTGCGTCGATAGGAAACGATCTTCCATTGGCTGCCAGAGGCGGAACGAGGTGTCCCGCTTAGGGAAAGCTCAGTACGATTCCACCTTGTCGTCTCGATGTCAGGCAGCATCGTCCAGCCAAGTGTAGGTCTCTCTTCGAGAAGCGAATCCTCTGGAGGCACCGCAGTCATCAATAAGAGCCGACGCGCTGCCCCGCTTTCCAGGAAAACTTGAAGCAACTCACTTCGCTGTGTCTTTCGGGTGCTGATTATCTTGTGGGCCTCATCGACAATAACCAGGTCCCACGTCACGGACGCTAGGCTTGCAGCAATTGCCTTTTGACGAACGAGGTCCATGCTCATTACCGCAACGATTTTCTCTGGCCATGGACTCTGGCCCACTGACACCGCCGCCTCAAGCTCACGGAATCCAGCAGCACTGACAGGCACCACGGCTTCTGTGGTAAGTTTATCTCGGAGCATGTCGCACCAACTTGGACACAACGAAGGCGGCGCCAAAACGAGAACTCGTTGGGCATCGTCTTTTTCGATCGCATGGTCCACTATCATCGAGGCAAGATACATCTTGCCCATTCCTAACGACGTTATGAGAAGGTGATATGCCGCCGCCCCCTCTGCAAAGAACTTTGCGGCAAACTGAGCCTGATGCGGAAAACAACGCGCTTCGCGAAACACGGCAAGAAGCTCCTGTTCAGTCATTGCATGCCTCCTTTCGCGAGAGCTTCGGCTCCTCTCGCCTTCATGTGAAGCCAGTTCCGGCAATCTGCCAGCTCTTTGCGGTCTTCATAGCACAAGTCGCGAGAAAAATGGAAAGCAATATTCCGCAATTCGTGAACTCTTTTCAGACGGGCGACAATACGAACCTTGCTGCCGCCAAAGATGGGCTGTAGGGTAGGCCAGTTACGATCATCATCAATTATCTTTACGTAGTTGGCAAATACCATTTCTTCAAGGCGGCTCGCCATTCGGTACTTCTCCGTCCGGTATTGCTCAGACATCTGCCTAAGTTCCGCTTCGCCAAAGCAAAGGGCAATCAAGCGTCGCAGCGATTGCTCGATCTCTGCGAGATGTACGAAGGGGATCGCAGTCCTGTAAAGGTATCGCAGAAGGTCAAAGGTGGTCACAATAGCCTGCAGGCGGCTCGGTTCGCCCAGAAGAACGCAATCGGCGCGGGCAAGATGCTGCAGGCAAGGCTGAAAATCATCGTTGACGCGAGCATAGGGGGGTCTTACGTCGATGCAGTCTTCCACCGTCAGGTTCCCGAGACACTGCCCATCGCCGTTGGCTTCCAAGACCGCATTGGCGAGACTGCGAAAAGAAAACAAACCTAGCACTTCCTTACCCTCGACGACGGCGAGTTGCGACACTTGTCGCTCGATCATCAGTTGAATGGCTTCAGCGACCTTGGTGGCCCGGTGAACAGTGAGATGTTCCAAGTCTTGGTCTTCAGGCACAACACGGTTCAGGCAGTGAAATAGTGCCGTGACGGATTCGGGTATCGGCGTGCCGGCGTCCGGCTGCAACACTCGAAGTGCATTCATGGCTCGCAACTTTCGAAGCGGTGGGTAACGTTAGGTATAGAAAATGGGTTAAGGCGTTCCTAGTGTCAAACTTGCCAAATTTGTTTCGTCATCGCGTAGAGCAGTTCTGACCGCTTCTCCAATGTCTCGCGGGTGAATTGTGGCACCGGCGCGAACTCCAATGATGTCTGCTGCTTTAATGCACGGTCGTCATCCAAGATGCGGCGCCTGGGCCCCTGCTCCTCGAATTTGCCGAAGATAGGAAGACGATTCGGTACCTGCTGGTGAGCCTTCGAGGAGTTAGATCTAACGTACTCGAGAACAGCAGACCGCACTTCCACGTACGACAATGACACGGGCTTTCGTCCTTTACTAATCGGGGGCCATCTATCATGATGCCGCCACGGTCACGAGCAGGTAACGCTGCGCGCGGGTGGCGGCGACATACCGTTCGCAGCGGGCGCGGATTTCGGCTTCTTCTAGGTGGTTCAGGGGGTCGTTTGGGGCCGCGCAGGCCATCGCCACGGCCCGGAATTCGAGCCCCTTGATGCGTTTCATCGTGCCCATGCGCACTCCGGCTTCGTCCGATCCGGGGTCCTCCTCGTGAGGTCTTAACTCGTACGTCGCGATGTTGGCGGAAGTTAGCTCGGTGCGGATCTTGGGCTTATAGGGCGTCACGCAGATTTCGTGTGTCGCGAGCCCGTGGTCGCTCATCAGCATCTGGACCCAAGCCACAATCGCTTCGGCTTCCGCCTTCTCGTCCTTGCATTTCTCGACCAGGGGCTCCGGTCCCTTGAAGACTGAGTGGTCAGCGACCGTCGTGGTGACGCCGCCGTCGAGGTCGTCGATTTCCAGGCCCTTGAGGATGCCCTGGGCGAACTTGCGGATCTGCTCGCTGGTGCGGTAGTTGATCTTTAGCCGCCGCGACCGGCCGCGAATGTCGATGCCGGCGCGGCTCATGGGGATCTTGGTCCGGTAGATCCGCTGGTGGCCGTCGCCCACCATGCAGAGCGGGTCGGGTGAATCTTCGTTGAGCGGGCTGATGGCATGGATCAACCGCAGGGCTTCCAGGCTGAAATCCTGCACTTCGTCAACCAAGACGTGGGCGTATCGCGTGAAGTTGCCCTGCTCGACAGCCAGTCGCGCTTCGTGGACTGCACCCTCGAACGTCAACAGGTTACGTTTCTTCAAGCCGCGCTGAAACACCCGGAACACCGGCCAAGCCGCCCGACGCTGTTGGCGGCTGATCCGCGGCCGGCCGGAGCGTACGGTCGTCAGGTACGTCTCCTCGTCGTCGATTCCGTTTGGGTCGACCACCAGTTCGTACTCGCGCCGCAGTTCCTCCTTGGGCAACGGCAGTTCCTCGGAATGGCTCAGCCACACGTCGTCCCATACCTGGGCAACCTCATCATCTTCCGCGACTCGGCCCTTCCAGCCTGCCCGGCTGCAGATGGTCCGAGCCAACGCATGCAGGTTGGTGACCTCGATGCGATCCGCCACGTCGGGCGCCAGCCGTTGGATGTGGTGTTTGATGGTGACCGACAGGTTGGTCGTGAACGTCGTGACCAGCACCCGTGCTGAGGAATCTTGCAGGCTCCGAGCCAGGTGGACGGCCCGGTGCATCAGTGCGACGGTCTTGCCGGTTCCGGCGGAGCCGGTGATGTTCATCGGTCCCTTGGTTTTCCTGTGGACCAACTCCCGCTGGCACGGGTGCAGGAAGATAACCTCCGCGTCGCTGTCTCCGAGGCGCGCCAGCACGATCACCTGGCTCTGGCGGTTACTGACGGCATCGGCCATCGTGATGTACGTCACCAGATCCTGGTTCAGGCACGCCTTGTCGTTGTAGACCCACTCGCCGTTTTCGTTGGCCGGCACGCCGGGCAGGGCTGATCCCGTCCGCCACGTGTTCAGCGCCGTTCGCAGTTCCTGGGCGATGACAGTCCGCTGGGCGGCGAGGATCTGGAGGGGGAAATAGGCGGTGAAGGTCCCCTGCTGTGCCCAACCGGCAGCATGCGGCGTCTCGATAAATGCCCTGAGTTGCTGCAACCCGTTGCGAATCACCTGGCGGGCGTCGGGAACCGTCTTGCCCTGGCTCTTGGCGACGTTGGCGTATTGTTGGAGCATTTGGGCCACCGGGGCGTGGCAAACCATCACGTGGTCGGCCTTGTCCGCGTCGAGATCGTCCCACGTCACGCTCCAGACGTGATACTTGCCGCTGTCGACGATCGCCCGGCGTTTTTGCATGTCGTCGGCCAGCCGCTGGACGGGATGACAGTGGAACTGGAACCCGTCGGTGAAGATGGCCACCGGCTTGATGCGGTCGTCGTCGCAGCGGAGCACGAAATCAGGCTGAGACTGCACCGCGACCCCCTGCGCCGTACCCAACGTGGGCTGAAGCTCTAGCTCCCACAAGCGGTCCACTCCCGGTAGCGAAAAGCGAAAACCCTGGTTGCCGCGAATGATCGTCTGCTGCCATGTCCCCTTCTTGTCCTGGACAACGAAGGCTTCCAGTGTGTCGGCGAACTTCTTCTCCAACATGCTGCCGAACAGCGAGTGCGGTTTGATCGCCGCGAGTTCTTGCTGAGGCACCCGCTTCTGGCCGGCCTCGATCAGTTTCGTCAGCAGCGTGATGCCTCGCTCGCGGCTGATCCGCTGGGCGCTGTATTGCATGTGGTAAGTGCGAATGCAGCGGTAGCAGCCGTCCGTGTCGGGTTGTTTGAGCGAGTCTTTGATCTTCCGGCAGACGCAGGTCTCCAGGGCGTTCTTGGCCAGCCGCATGACCTGAAGGATGCCTTCCCCGTCCCTCTGCTGGGGATCATCGCCCTTTTCCTGGTACAGCGTCTTCAGGTAGCCGGTTCCGCCGGGCACGGCGTCCAACAGGACCAGGTAGTACCGTTTCATACCCGAGCCCGGATCGGGCATGATCTGGGGCGCGACGATCAAGTGGGCCGGGTTGCCCTCGAATCGCAGCCGCAAGCCCAGATGAATACAGGCCGTCAGTGTGTCCACGTCGTTGTCGTCGGCGATCGGCAGTAGCAGGCGAATCGCCTCGGATCGCAATTCGCGGTACAGATACACCGATTCCCAGTTGTACGGCAGTTCGGCTCGTCCCTCCTGACGCCGCTTTTCGTTCTGCCGTCGCCGAGCACAGCTACGGCGGTGGCCTGCGTCGTCAAGGTGCGTACCGGGGAGAACGGCGATGCCGCAGTCGCGGCACACCCGGAAGCCTTCTTCGGGAGCCAACTGATCGACTCCGAAAGGAACAAGACCCGGCTCACCCAGGTAGCCGACGTTGACTTCGCGCATCGTCACCGAGGCACGGTACTCGATGCCGAACGGCAGTCCTTCGTCGCCGACGGCCCCAGACGGGACGTCCTGCGTCAAATCGAAACTACGCAGCACCTGATACGCCTGCCGGTTTCGTTCATCGCTGCGATCCCCGGAAAGGCTGTCGTAGTGCTCCATGTACGAGAGGGCCTGCGACTGGGAGAACTCGACAAAACGGCGATGCTGGCCCCGGTCGAGTTGGCAGTCCGCGTCCCGGTCATGACCGCACTGCGGGCAAGCGGGCTGGGCTTCCGGTTTTTCGAGTTCTTCGGCTCGTCGCATGTGCCCGCACGCACCGCAAATGGCCCAGGTATGAACAATCGGCTGCTGCTGATTGCCGATCGCGATCTGCTGGATGTTGAAGCAACGGCTGTGCGTGTAGAAGTGGTTGGCCGGTGCCAGCTCTTTGAGCGCCACGCCCGCAGGTCGAGTCACCTCGATCGGCTTGTGTTCCTGTTGGGCGCGGCGATGCTTGTTGTAGATGGCGCCGTAGAACCGCACACCACGCTCCGGGAAGGCATAGTTGGGTAACAGGCCGCTGTCCGTCAGGATTTCCAGGGCCGTCGTACGGTTCAGGCTCTGCAACCGGCCGCGCAGGATGCGCAGTTCCTGCTCGATCTCCTGCTTGGCGTCCTTTTCCTCCTCGTCCAGCTTGTCCAACTGATCGCGGAGCCGCTTGCGGGCGTTGTCCAAGTCGCGCTGCATCCGGTCGAACTCACCGATGGCCTGGTGCATGCGATTCCGCAACAGATCCGAGTCCGTCTCGGCGATAAACCGCTTCCGTGTATCCTCTTGAACCCGATCCTGGAATCGCTTCAGGAACCGGCCTCGCAGTTCGGTTTCGTTCTTGGTGATCCACTGCATCAGCCGCGGGACGTGCCCATCCGGCTTGGCCATGTCCTTGACCAGGTCGCCGCCGCTTCCGGGCAGTTTCGTCAATTCGCCTGCCTTGGTCGCCGAGTCGAAGCCATAGGCCAGGTACTGGCGCACGAGGACCGCCGAGGCGTCCAGCCAGCAGCCGGGGGGATCGACCTTGCCGCGGAGCATCTCGGCCGGGCGGCCGTAGAAGAACAGGTCGTGCGGCCGCTGGTTGACCACGGAGACGATCAGCGCCGTTCCCGTGGCCCGGCCGGCGCGGCCGATCCGTTGCAGGTAGCTGGCCGTGTTCGGCGGGATCGAGCACAGCATGGTGCTGGACAGGTCGCCGATGTCGATGCCCATCTCCAGCGTGCTGGTGCAGGTCAGGATATTGGGATCGTCGGTGTGTTGGGCGTGCGAAAAGCTTGACTCCAGCCGCTCGCGCTCTTCGGTTGCCAGCAGGCCCGTGTGCTCGCTGGCCACCACGCGCCGCAACGCACCCTTGCGGTACCGTTGCTGATAGTATTGCTGCCGCGGCGTGTAGTCGGCGGGCTTGTAGACGCCTCGATCCGCGTAGTATTCCAGGCTGGGGGCACCTTCCCACAGCGTGGCTTCGGCAGGCGGTCGGACCAGCGACCGTTCGCTCTCGCTGCACATCAGGTGCACCCGGTCGCCGTACAGGATGGGCGAGCCCCCGCACGGATTCGGGCGTTGTGATTAACGCTACATAGCGAGCGTCCGCCTCCTCGGCGGTCGCGTCATCGGCCAGTGCGTCGTCGAGTGGCTCCAAGCGCCGCCGACAATGCCAGATTTACCGATCCGAAGCAAGAACAGCAACAACGAGGGGCTGGTTCCCGCGTCGGCGATTGGTGCCTGTCTCATTTTCGCAACCCCGCGGCGAAACGGCCCCCGTTATGCTCCCGCGTTGCGGCCACTTCTCTTTGAGGGGGGTGGCGTTGGCTGACATCGAGGGCGGACTGCGGCGAAGGTTGGAATCCCGCGCGTCTGAAGCAGCAAGACCCTCCGCGCCGAGTCCGGCTGGGTGGCCAAGTGTCAAGACGTGTGCATTGGGGATATATAGGGAACATGGAATTGGCGGGACATTCGGCAGGAAAAGTGGCCGTGATGCTCTCTGCATCGAGCCAATTGGATTGAGCGGCAGGCTTTCGAGGCAACGCGAAAAATCGCGTTCATTATGAAACGACGCAACTCGGGCGAGGACAGATTGTGGCGTCGGCAGATGATTCTGCGGTCTGCATCTATGCGCATGAGGAGCACGAAGCGGCGTGAGCCTTTGCAACCAAACCTCCGTTGACACCTGGGTTGATGTCGGGGCAAACGTCTCGGCAAAGTCGAAGTTAGCCATGTAAGTTGTTCTTATCGAACTAGCGCGGCGCGAAAAAACTACTCGACGACAATATCACCGTCCGCGCAAAGACCCAAATAAAATCGCAACGACTTCAATACCTCAGCGATTGCATGAACATCGTCGTAGCTCGCTCGATCCTTTACAAACCTCAACAAGTCAGGCTTGACGCCTTCGTGAAATTCAAAATGGTGTGCTCCAGCGAGAAGACTTGGCTCTCGCCGAAGCGGTCGTATCGCCTGTTTCAGAAATCTTTCAAGTATGTCTAAACTCAACAAATCCTCGATCTCACAGTCGAGTTTCTTCCACGCTGAATTTTCTTTGGTAATTAGACTTCCCAACGCTACTGGATCGCGCGTCTTGCGTGACATTCTGCGCTGCAAGAGAAAGACATCCCGATGCTCCTGGTAATTTGTGTATCTCGCGGTAAGCCCGTTCTTCGCGCTCTTACCAGCCGAATCCGAATCTAACAAGACAATGGCCTTAAACTGACGGTTACCCTCTCCATCAAGGTCAGTGTCAATGAGGGAACGAAACGTCGGAAAATGACGCAAAATACCGTGTGTACCGCCTTCTTCACCGTCGCCTGTTGGAAAAATGGCGATGTTCGCCAAAAGGTCGCGATTGTCTGTTTGCCGATAGAGCTGAGCTGCTATCTCGAAATATCTCGCGTCGTTTCCTTCGACTAAGATGTTGTTCGCGCGAATCGCCCAATTCATCCTGCTCGCAAACCATCTCACATGGTCGCCAGGAGAAAACCTCATTGCTGATGATGAACCGTGTTCATTTTGCGGCACGGGTCTTTTCCTGCGGCAACGCCGGCTTGATGAACGGTCCCATTGGACCGAAGGTAATATAGCACTTACGAGTCTCGCGTACTCCCATGCGGGTCTTTCCGAATTCCTGCGGGATGAGAGGCACGCCAGTAGCGTTGCCAAGATCGCGCACCTTCGCCATCGCTCTATAGCCGGTGTCATTAATGACGGTGAATTCGCACACTTGCCTGCCAGTTGTGTCGCTGGTCAATAGCCACTGTAGTCGTTTCGGCACGCTGACAATTACGTCGAATTTCTTAAGTTCGCGCCGAAGCGAATTAAATCTACTGTTCGCATCGTGATGTCGTCCGCGTTGATGCAAAAGAATCGCTCGCTCAAGTTGTAGCTGGTACGACATCCGATAGCCCGCATTCTCAAGTTCGTCCAAAACATTCAACTGGATGTCGAATGCAAATGGATCCGTAACAGAAATCAAGTCATACTTGAACCGCAAAAGAAGCCATGTCAAGCCCTCGGTCGCTTCATCAAGGATCGCTAATGCGCTATTTCGATTCTCCGGCGGGAACTCATCAAAATTGTACTGTTCTAGCACTTCAACACCGTTGGTCAGCGCAAGCCAAGCCCTAGCGAGAAGACCAAGAGGGTTTCCACTGGCACAGAGCTTAGTAACTTGTATGGATGCGTCTGACGATCTAAGTAGTCGAAGAGCACGGTTCGCCAGTTGAGTTAGTTGAGACTGTCGGAGTTCAGAGCGATCAAGAGAAAGTGCCTGATAGATATAGCCCAACGCCTCGCTGGCGCTTCGGACGGCATCATCTGCATAGAGCTCACCATTCTGCAGTATACTTCGGGCCATTGTTTCGAGAACATAAGAGTTTGACGGCCCTTCATCGTGCGCACGCTTCGCGGCGGCTTCCGCCTTCTGCCGTAATTCCCGAACATCCTCATCAGTCGCTCCCTGCGACTGTTCCAATTCCGCCAGATCCTGATATGCAAGGGACAAGGAATTGAACAAGTTGAGGTCGCTTTCGTCGTCCTGTGTCTTATTCAATGAATATATGGAATATTCAATTCGAGAGATAGCGTATTTCAGTAACTCGCGTCTTTCATCCACGGTTGCGTCGAAATACTCCTTCATCTTGACGACGCGCCGACATGAAATTGCAACATGATGATTGAACGTGCGGTTACTGTCGCGAAGCGATTGAGGCATTGCCTTCAGAATCTCGATGACTTCGCGCCAATATCGGAAGAATTCTGTATTACCACCGAAGTCCAGTTTGAGAATATTGACAGGGAACTCCAACGCTAACGGTAGGAACATCGTTCTC
>JAAYEH010000648.1 GCA_012728855.1 Rhodopirellula sp.
AGGTCCGGCCATTGGAACCCGGCCTCGGCCTCCTCGTAGGAGCGGGCGGCAAGGAGAAAATCGCGGGCATGCAGGAATGCCTCAAGGTCGGGTGTCATGGCTGGCTTTTTCCCTTTCGCTGACTGCGCCGCGCCGCACACCGCGGAATGCCGGAGCCGCCCCATCCGTTCCCGGCATGCCGCGGCCCTTTTGAAACAGCCGAAACCGCTGCGGATCTCGCAGAAATGTCCGTAGGATAAAGGAAGATTGCCGCGCGTCAACCGGGAAACTCCCGGAAAAAAAGGCCGCAAAGGCTGCGCCAGAAAAGGCGACGCAGGCCCATGCTTCGCCGAAGCGGCTTAGCAGGGCAAGCCCGTCGTCCTCCAGCGGGAACGAAAACAGGCGGCATTGGAGGGCGGGCATCCTGGCGAACCGGCCTTATGGCTTTCTCAATGAGAACGCGCAGCAGGCATGACCGCCGCTGACTCCATCGTGATGCGTTTTGCCTGGCTGGCCTTCTCCCACAACGCGTTCAGCCCTTAACAATAAACATCGCACTCTCGGTTCCCTTGGCATGGCTTCCTTTCACGCTTCACCCTCGCCTATGTTGCGCTGTTGCCAGCCGGGCGATATGCTTCCTACAGTCTGCAGAATGACCAGGACAATGGCGCCGACTATGCCGCCAAACAACCCAAGCAGAAGGCCGAAGCCCATGTCAATGATACGCGCGAGCGCCCGAATCCAAAATCCGGCCCCTGCCACAACTGGGTTCGTCGGTAACGGTGGTGGTTGTTCCATATGGCTTCTCCTTTGACTGAACGTCAGCCTTGAGGCGATGAGGAAACCGCGCTCGGCGCGGGTTCCGAAGTCGCCTCCGAGGCGTGGTTGTCTGCCTTCTTGCTCAACCACAACCTGTAAACAATCACGGCTACCACCGTGCAGGCAGTTCCACCCAGAGCACTCAGGGCGACATCCTTTTGCCAACTGTACTTCCCCAGGAAGGGAATCAGCAACGCCGTATAGAGCGAGAATCCCACAACGGCCGCGGGAGCGGCAAGACAGCCGACCGCAAGGTAAGGCGCGGCACCGCTGTGTCGGCGTCGTGCCATCGCGGCAAGCAGGAAGAGCAAGAGCAGCGCTGCGAGGCCGAGAAACATCATGCCGGTGAGTCCAGCAGGCACATATCCCCTGATGTTGTCTCGGTAAACAAAACCCGTGAGCCAGACGAAGGTGAGAGCATGTACTGCCGCGAGAGCGGCCGTGCCGAATGCCAATGCCGCAAGGAGGCGGAGTAAAGTTATCTTTGTCTTCTTCATCTTCATACAGAAAACGCGGAGTGGAGCGGGGTGGAGCGGAGGGCGAAGCGCGCATGCGCGTAGCGCGATAGCCTGCACCCGCTGGTTCGGCTCAGTTGCTTTCTTCGCCGTCCGTCAGGATGTACCTTGCCTCATGAATGACAGCCAGAACGTCAATCTGGTCTGGTTTGATGTGATAGATGATCCGATAAGGAGTTTCGATCACCTCTCGAACTTGGTCTATGTCATATTCCGGTACACGACGGCCGGAAAGAGGGAAGTCGGCAATCTGCTGAGAGCGGCGGGTTAGACGATCAATCGTGCGGAGGGCGTACTCGGGCGAGTCTTGGGCAATGTAGGCATGGATGGCGTCGAGATGGGCTTGGGCCGTGTCTGTCCAGTGAACGCTCACATCGGCAAGCCGTATTTTGCACGGACTTCTTTAACGTCTTTGGTTCTTTCTGCCTTGCTATCGGCCAGCCCTCGTTCGATCGCCTCGCGAACGTATATTTCGTGCATAAGGTCATCCCATGTCGCCTGCTGAGGCAGGCGGTCGATGAGCTTGTGTGCCAATTCTTTCTCCATGACAGTTGGCATAATATTACCTCTCTTTTAACAGAACAAAGATTACACGATCAACGGAAGGGGATCAATCTCCTTTTTCTCCCGCCGAACGTGGGTGCTCACTTTTCGGCGCGTTAGCGACGGCAAAGTGCGGCACCGTGTTCGATCATTTAGGCATCGCATCCGCCAGCAGTCTCCCCTTGTGATCAATGGCGTCAGGATAGTCCTTGCGGATCTCAGCAAATAGTGCGGATGCCTCAACTCTCTTCCC
>JAAYEH010000649.1 GCA_012728855.1 Rhodopirellula sp.
ATCTCGCCGGCTTCCCCCTTGCGGCGCATGTCGAGAGTTGCCGGGCGAATCTCCAGCGATGGGCGGAACTGGTCGCTTCCGGCCGGATCGACTCGTTCAAAGAGCAGGAGGTGCTCGCCGATTTCCTTACCGACGTCTTCTGCAACCTGCTGGGCTACACCCGTCCGGCTGACGGCCACCAGCGCTACACGATCTCCCGTGAGAAGCATGTCCAAGTCGACGGCAAGTTCGCCGACGCCGTCCTCGGCGAGTTCCCGGCCCAACGTAGGGCGGAGTTCACTCCGCCCCATCATCGCAAGCCGGAATTCATTCCGCCCTCTCCCGCCGAAAAATACCTCGTTGCCCTGGAAGGCAAAGGCCCCAAAGATCCCCTCGAGCGGCCCTACGCCGGCCGCCGCATGTCGGCCGTCGACCAGGGCTACCGCTACGCCATCAATCTCCCCTGCGATTGGATCGTAGTCACCTCCATCCGGCAAACCCGCGTCTACTTCAAAGGCGCCGACCAGCAGACCTACGAACGCTTCGACACCGAAGACCTCGCCGACAACCCGAACGAACTCCAGCGGTTCGTCTTCCTGCTCGGCGCCGAGCGGGTCGTGCCGCCCGCGGGCCGCTGCCATCTCTACGACTTGCTGGCCGAGTCGGAAAAGGTCGGCCGCGACCTCACCAAGGAGTTTTATCTCCGCTACGCCGACATCCGCCAGGACGCCTTCGAGCAGATCTCCCGCGACAACCCCCAGGTCGCCCGCCACGACGTGCTCACCGCCACCCAGAAGCTCTTGGACCGCATCCTCTTCTGCGCCTTCTGCGAGGACCGGGGCCTCCTGCCGACCGACACGATCCGCAAGACCTACGAGCACCGCGATCCCTATCGCCCGCGCCCCATCTGGGAGACCTTTGGCGGGCTGTTCCAGGCGATCAACCGCGGCAATGCCGCCCTGGGGATCCACGCCTACAACGGCGGGCTGTTTGCCCACGACCCGCTCCTGGAAAACCTGGCCATCTCCGACGACGTCTGCGCCTACTTCCGCGAGTTGGGCGACTACGACTACCGTCCGGCCCACCAGGCCGCCTACGCGCCAACCAAGCTCGACCCGTCACCTGCAACTCCGCCCCCGTCCCGTACCTCTGGCTCTCGACTCTCGACCCTCGACTCTCGACACGCTCTGATCGACGTCGACATCCTCGGCCACATCTTCGAGCAGTCGATCACTGACCTCGAGAAGCTCCGCAATGAGCTGGACGGGCTGGCCGAGCCGGTGAGCAAGGACCGCCACAAGAGCCGCCGCAAGAAGGAAGGCGCCTTCTACACGCCCCCCTTTGTCACCCGCTACATCATCGAGCAGGCGCTGGGCGGCGTCCTCCGCGAGCGCTTCGAATCGCTCCGCCGCTCCCACGCCGAGTCGGCCAAGGGGACTGCCCGCGACGCCCTGGCCGATCCGCAAGTCTACACGCTCGACGGGCTCAAGAAGCGCGACCGCTCCGCCCTGGTGGCCTTCAGGGAAGCCTGGCAAGACGAACTGGCGCGGGTCCGCCTCTTGGACCCCGCCTGCGGCAGCGGCGCCTTTTTGATAGAAGCCTTCGACCAGTTGCACGCCGCCTATCAGGCCTCCAACGACCGCCTCGAAGAACTCCGCGGGCACCGCACCCTTTTCGATCTCGACAAGCGGATCCTGGAGAACAACCTCTACGGCGTCGACCTCAACGAGGAGGCGATCGAGATCTGCCGCCTCAGCCTCTGGATCAAGACGGCCGAACGCGGCAAGGCGCTGACCAGCCTGGACCACACGATCCGCGTCGGCAACAGCATCGTCGCCGACCCGTCGGTCCATCCCAAGGCGTTCGACTGGCGGGCCGAATTCCCCGAAGTTTTTGCCGCCGGCGGGTTCGACGTGGTAGTCGCCAATCCGCCCTACGTCCGCCAGGAGTTGTTGGGGCCGATCAAGCCGTATCTCCAGTCGGCCTACGAAGCTTACCACGGCATGGCCGACCTCTACGTTTACTTCTATGAACTCGGCATCCGCCTGCTGAAGCCGGGCGGCCTCTTGTCGTTCATCGTCACGAACAAGTGGATGAAGTCGAGCTACGGCGAGCCGCTGCGAAGATTCTTCGGCCGGCGGACTTGGATCCAGTCGGTCGTCGATTTCGGCCACGCCAAGCAGATCTTCGAAGAGGCGGATGTTTTCCCGTCGATCCTCGTCGCCCGCCGGCCGACGCAGTCGCCGAAGCCCCAGACCGCCCGGCTCTGCACGATCCCGCGGGAGCAATTGCGGATCGACGATTTGAGCCGGCAGATAGAGGAGGAGGGAGCGGCGCTGCCGCAGTCGCAGCTCGGGACTGACGTCTGGCAGCTTGAACCAATAGGCGTCAACGAACTACGTGATAAGATCAAGGCAAAAGGGGTTCCGCTTGCACAGTTCGCCGGCGTCAAGCCTTGTTACGGGATCAAGACCGGGTGCAACGAGGCATTCTTGATTGACGCCCCAACTCGCGAAGCAATAGTGTCGGCGGACCCCGCATCTGCAGAGGTCATCAAACCTTACCTTCGGGGGCAAGATGTGGACCGATGGTGCTCAGATTGGTCGGGGCGATGGATGATCTTTGCACGGCGCGGCATCAAGATCCGCGACTATCCTTCGGTTCTTCGGCACTTGGAGAATTATCGACAGCAGTTGGAGCCGAAACCAAAGAATTGGACGGGTGACGTGTGGCCTGGTAGAAAAGCCGGGAGGTACTGTTGGTACGAGATACAAGACACGGTTGATTACTGGCGAGAGTTCGACAAACCGAAGATCTTCTATCAAGTGATCCAGTTTCACCCGTGCTATGCGATTGATCGTTCTGGGATGCTGGGAAACGACAAGACGTTTTTTATTCCGACGGATGACCTCTACTTGCTTGCTGTGCTTAACTCACCTCTAATTTGGTGGCATAACTGGCGAACATTGACGCATTTGAAAGACGAAGCGTTGTCGCCTATGGGCTACGTGATGGAGTCGCTTCCCATCGCACGACCTTCCGATACAGTTCGGCTCAAGGTGGAAAAGGCCGTCACGCGGGTGATCGAAATCGCCCAGGGAAAGCACGAGACTCGGCAAGTCACGCTTGACTGGCTCCAGGTCGAGTACGAGATCGCCAAGCCCAGTCTCAGGCTCCAGTCGCCCATTGACCTGGACTCCGACGGCTTCGTAGCCGAAGTGAAGAAGGCCCGCGGCAAGAAGAAACCTCTAACAGCGGCCGGCCTGAAGGCCCTCCGCGAGGAATACATTCGCCTCATCGACCCCGCGCGCCGACTAGCGGCAGAGGCCATCAAGCTGGAACACCAAATCAGCGATTTGGTCAACGAAGCCTACGGCCTGACGCCAGCCGAAGTCGCCCTCCTCTGGCAGACCGCCCCGCCGCGAATGCCGCTTCCTGACACGACAAGGACGCAGGCTATTGATTGAGGGTTTGAAACGCGTTGCAGGAGACAGACCCAAGTCACGGGAGCGAACAAGAGAGAAGCGGTGATGGAGCAGACAGAACAGAATAAGGACGTATCGCGTATTATCGGCACCATCGTTTGTCATGGTCAGGAGGCAGTGGCACGTATTCAAGCACACGTTGGCGTCCTACCTGCTCTCGTGCTTCCTGCGCTCCTTATAGCGGGAGACAAGACGAAGGAAGGGGAACTGATCAAGGCCGTTGCCGTGCCATGGTTCGAGATTGTACGGCTGATCCAGGAATCTCCGGACGCCATTTACAGGATTGGCTGGCGAAAATGGGAGGAAATCATCGCCGGAGCGTACGAGCGCGGTGGGTATGAGGTGATCTTGACGCCAAGGAGTAATGACAAAGGCCGCGACGTAATTGCGACAAAACGCGGTGTCGGCAGTATTCGGATTTTTGACCAGGTCAAGGCCTACGGCCCGGACCACGTTGTTCCAGCGGATGACGTTCGTGCCCTGTTTGGCGTAATTTGCCGGGAGCCCAACGTGTCAAAAGGCGTGATTACGACGACCACGAGGTTTGCGGCCGGCGTTGA
>JAAYEH010000650.1 GCA_012728855.1 Rhodopirellula sp.
ATCTCGCCGGCTTCCCCCTTGCGGCGCATGTCGAGAGTTGCCGGGCGAATCTCCAGCGATGGGCGGAACTGGTCGCTTCCGGCCGGATCGACTCGTTCAAAGAGCAGGAGGTGCTCGCCGATTTCCTCACCGACGTCTTCTGCAACCTTCTCGGCTACACCCGTCCGGCCGACGGCCCCGAGCGCTACACGATCTCCCGCGAGAAGCATGTCCAAGTCGACGGCAAATTCGCCGACGCCGTCCTCGGCGAGTTCCCGGCCCAACGTAGGGCGGAATTCATTCCGCCCCATCATCGCAAGCCGGAATTGATTCCGCCCTCTCCCGCCGAAAAATACCTCGTCGCCCTCGAAGGCAAAGGCCCCAAAGATCCTCTCGAGCGCCCCTACGCCGGCCGCCGCATGTCCGCCGTTGACCAGGGCTACCGCTACGCCATCAATCTCCCCTGCGACTGGATCGTAATCACCTCCATCCGCCAAACCCGCCTCTACTTCAAAGGCGCCGACCAACAGACCTACGAACGCTTCGACACCGAAGACCTCGCCGACAACCCCAGCGAACTCCAGCGGTTCGTCTTCCTGCTCGGCGCCGAGCGAGTCGTGCCGCGCGCGGGCCGCTGCCATCTCTACGACTTGCTGGCCGAATCGGAGAAGGTCGGCCGCGACCTCACTAAGGAGTTCTACCTCCGCTACGCCGACATCCGCCAGGACGCCTTCGAGCAGATCTCCCGCGACAACCCGCAGGTGCCCCGCCACGACGTGCTCACCGCCACCCAGAAGCTGTTGGACCGCATTCTCTTCTGCGCCTTCTGCGAGGACCGGGGCCTCCTGCCGACCGACACGATCCGCAAGACCTACGAGCATCGCGATCCCTACCGCCCTCGCCCCATCTGGGAGACCTTTGGCGGCCTGTTCCAGGCGATCAACCGCGGCAACGCGGCCCTGGGGATCCACGCCTACAACGGCGGGCTGTTTGCCCACGACCCGATCTTGGAAAACCTGGCCATCTCCGACGACGTCTGCGCCTACTTCCGCGAGTTGGGCGACTACGACTACCGTCCGGCCCACCAGGCCGCCTACGCGCCGACCAAGCTCGATCCGTCACCTGCAACTCCGCCCCCATCCCACACCTCTGGCTCTCGACTCTCGACACTCGACTCTCGACACTCTCTGATCGACGTCGACATCCTCGGCCACATCTTCGAGCAGTCGATCACCGACCTGGAACGGCTCCGCAACGAGCTGGACGGGCTGTCCCAGCCGGAGAACAAAGACCGCCACAAGACTCGCCGCAAGAAGGAAGGTGCCTTCTACACGCCCCCCTTCGTCACCCGCTACATCATCGAGCAGGCCCTGGGCGGCGTCCTCCGCGAGCGTTTCGATTCGCTCCGCCGCTCCCACGCCGAATCGGCCAAGGGGGCCGCCCGCGATGCCCTGGCCGATCCGCAAGTCTACACACTCGACGGGCTCAAGAAGCGCGACCGCGCCGCCCTGGTGGCCTTCTGGGAAGCCTGGCAGGACGAACTGGCGCGGGTCCGCCTCTTGGACCCCGCCTGCGGCAGCGGCGCCTTTTTGATCGAAGCCTTCGACCAGTTGCACGCCGCCTACCAGGCATCCAACGACCGCCTCGAAGAACTCCGCGGGCACCGCACCCTTTTCGATCTCGACAAGCGGATCCTGGAGAACAACCTCTACGGCGTCGACCTCAACGAGGAGGCAATCGAGATCTGCCGCCTCAGCCTCTGGATCAAGACGGCCGAGCGCGGCAAGGCGCTGACCAGCCTCGACCACACCATCCGCGTCGGCAACAGCATCGTCGCCGACAGCGGCGTCCATCCCAAGGCATTCGACTGGCAGGCCGAATTCCCTAAGGTCTTCAACGCGGGCGGGTTCGACGTGGTGGTGGCCAATCCACCCTACGTCCGCCAGGAGCTGCTGGGGCCGATCAAGCCGTATCTCCAGTCGGCCTACGAAGCCTACCACGGCATGGCCGACCTCTACGTTTACTTCTATGAACTGGGCATCCGCCTGCTGAAGCCGGGCGGGCTCTTGTCGTTCATCGTCACGAACAAGTGGATGAAGTCGAGCTACGGCGAGCCGCTGCGAAAATTCTTCGGCGAGCGGACTTGGATCCAGTCGGTGGTCGATTTCGGCCACGCCAAGCAGATCTTCGAAGAGGCGGATGTTTTCCCGTCGATCCTCGTCGCCCGTCGACCGACGGAATCGCCGAGGCCCCAGACCGCCCGGCTGTGTACGATCCCGCGTGAGCAGTTGCGGATCGACGATCTCAGCCGCCAGATCGAGGAGGAGGGGGCGGCGCTGCCGCTGTCGCAACTTGGGGCGGCGGCGTGGCAGCTTGAGCCGCCCGAAGTCAGTGGATTGCTCGAAAAGATCCGAAAAGTCGGCGTTCCGCTCAGCGATTTCGCGGATGTGAAGCCGTTTCGCGGCATCATGACAGGTTACAATGAGGCATTCTTGATCGATGCAAAAACGCAAAAGGCGCTCGTTACTGCAGACCCTGGATGCACGGACATAATCAAGCCCTACGTGCGAGGTCAGGATATTGACCGCTGGGCTCTGGACTGGGCCGGCCTCTGGATGATTGCGATGAAATCCAGCGGCGACTCTGACTGGCCCTGGTCGGGTGCCGGTGAAAACGCAGAAGCGGTCTTCCGGAAGACGTACCCGAGCATCTACGCGTGGATGAAGCCGAAGGAGGAGTCGCTCTTCAAGCGTCAAGACAAGGGGCGGTACTGGTGGGAACTCCGTTCCTGTGCCTACTGGGACCAGTTTGACAGCCCAAAGCTCGTCTACCAGGAGATTCAGTTTCATCCCTGCTACGCCTTGGATACTTCGGGGCATTACGGCAATAACAAGACGTTCTTCGTCGCGTCAGCCGACCCATACTTGGCGGCCGTGCTGAACTCGCCGTTCATGTGGTGGCACAACTGGCGGTATCTCCCGCACATGAAGGACGAGGCATTGTCGCCCGTTGCCTTCCTCATGGAATCTCTGCCCATAGCTGAGCCCTCGGATTCTGTGCGCGAAAGAGCGGCCGAGGCAGTACAGTGTCTATGTGAAATCAGGAAAACCCGACGAGCAACCTGCCGGGAACTCCTCGACTGGCTCCGGATCGAGTACGAGATTGCCAAGCCAAGTCTCAAGCTCCAGTCGCCCATCGACCTGGATTCCGACGGCTTCGTGGCAGAGGTGAAGAAGGTCCGAGGCAAGAAGAAACCTCTGACGGCGGCCGGCCTGAAGGCCCTCCGCGAAGAATACACTCGTCTGATCGAACCCGCGCGCCGACTAGCGGCCGAGGCCCTCAAGCTGGAACACCAAATCAGCGATCTGATCAACGAAGCCTACGGCCTGACGCCAGACGAGGTCTCGCTGCTCTGGCAGACCGCCCCGCCGCGGATGCCGATTGCGGGGACGCTACCCGGCAGGGCACCTTGCCGAAGGGACAACACCGCGCAGAACTGATAGAGAGTCCCTCCCGTGCTGAAACCGAGGAAGGAGAGGAAGAAATGCCAACCGTTTCGATTCAGGAAGTCGGGGCGAAGCTGTCGGAGCTGATCCATCAGCTTGCGCCGGGCGAGGAGGTCATCATTACTGACAACGATCAGGCCGTGGCTCGACTGGTTGCGACGGGTGCTCCGCAAGCCCAGCGAAAGCTTGGCACGCTCAAGGGCACGGTGACCTACATGGCTCCGGACTTCGACGCTCCGCTGGACGATTTCAAGGAGTACATCGAGTGAAGCTGATCCTCGACGCGCATGCGCTGATCTGGGCGGTCGATGATCCGCCCAAGCTCGGATCACAAGCGACCAGGGCGCTGCGCGACCCGGCGAACGACCTTTTCGTGAGTGCGGGAACCGTCTGGGAATTGGCGATCAAGGTGGGGTTGGGCAAGCTGAGCCTATCGCTACCATTCCGAGAGTGGATGCACCTCGCCATGAGCGACCTGGGCACGGCTGTTCTGCCAATCACCGTCGAGTACGCGGACGTGCAGTCGCGCCTGCCCCGATATCACGGCGATCCTTTCGACCGGCTGCTCGTGGCGCAAGCCCAAGTGGAAAACATGTCCCTGTTGAGTAGTGACTCCGTTTTGGATCAGTATGGAGTCGCTCGAATTTGGTGAATTACGTGCCGCTCAGGAGCAAACACCAAGAAACATGGTTCATCCGGCGGAAGCGTACCGGTGGGACGATTGCCTCACAAAACCAAGGAACGCAAGGAGTACCGGTGCCTCTTCTCTGTCCGGGTGTTTCCATTCGTTGAAATCGCGCTTTGCAGCGCAGA
>JAAYEH010000057.1 GCA_012728855.1 Rhodopirellula sp.
CTCGTCATCGGCATCGACGACTGGACGGACTACGGAGAGCCCTGGACCGGGTACAACGCCTACGACAGGAGCGGAAAATGGCTGCGTGGTCCGCTGCGCGGCCAGGTCTACGTGGGCCGAAATCTGGGCACGAACCAACAGCCGCGCTATGCCACGCCATACCGCCTGACCGTTGTCGGCCTTCAAGGGCAGCGATTTGGTGGTTGTGATAGGTGATAAGATCCCCTGGATGTTGCAGTCCCTCGGCGCGTGGTACAATGCCGCCTGTGCTCGGGCGAGCCGGGGCGGTCAACCTGATTGCACGCCCCCGCAGGTGCCCGCATGATTCTCTCGGATTCGGGAAACCGAAGTGCTGCGGAGACTGACCCGCGGAGCAGCTTGATTCTCCCGTTTCCCAAGATTAGATTCAGTCCCGTGAACGGATGCCGCGCTTTCCGCACAGCAGTAGTCCATCCGTCCCATACTATGAATTTGGCAGTATCGCTTCAGACGCATGCACACCTTCCTCGCCGCTGTAGTGCTCGTTGCCTGTTCGGCCAATTCAGCCGACGCTCAACTTCCCAACACGGATTCGCTCTCAAGCTGGCGTTCGACGGAAGCCAACTCAGGCTGGGCTGCTGATCCCGCCTGTCACAGCCTCGTCTTTAATCGCTGCCGGCGAGGTTCACTCATCGCGGCGGATCCGGTCTGGGAAAAGGAGGGCAGCGTCGCGCTGACGCTTCACGAAGCTCACGGCCCGTACGCGGCCGTCGAACTGAGGTTCCGCGGCACGGGGGACGAGCGAAACTTTTGTGCCGTCGTCCTCGAGCCGCAACGTCGCCGCCTTACCCTGCGCCAGATCGTTGACGGCCGTGTTGTCGGTGAAAAGACCAGCTCCGCCGAACTGGCCAGCCTGGAATGGAACAAGCCCTACTGCCTTGGCTACCGGATCCTCGGACGTCGGGCCACCGTAACGTGGGGCGGCCGGGAGGTTCTTTCCGCCGAGTCCCTCGTGCCGCAGGAGGCGGGCCGCATCGGGCTGTCTGCCGAATTCATTCATGTGAGTATCCGCAAGATCGAACTTGCCATCTCCGCGCCGGAAGTCTTAGAGACCTTCGGTGCGCTCGACGCCTGGAAGACTCACTACGGCCCGGATGTCTGAAAGACCGTCCACGACGAGTCGCCTGGCAAGACCAATCGCGTCGCGGTCTTCTCGGCCGAAGCCGACGGTGCGATCCTCGGCGAGCAGCGCTGGAGCCACAGTACCGCCGAGGTGAAGGGCAAGTTCATCGACGCCTCGCGCCAGTGGAGTTGCTTCGGCCTTCGCCCCAAGGTCAGCGACGATCGTCGCTCATTCTATGTCGTCGAGGTCCGAGGGAAGCAGAACATCCTCGGCTTCTGGAAGCTGTCCGACGACAAGCGGGATCCTGCCATGGAGCGAAACGTCCCTCTCGCGCCGATCCAGGAAGGTCGCTGGTATACGCTCCGATGGGAGATGATCGGCGATCGGATCGCAGTCGATCTCGACGGACGCCGCGTGTTGGAACTGACCGACCCCAACCCCATTCCGTCCGGGCGGACCGCGATCAGCGCCTCGTACGGCACGGTTCAGATTGACGATTTCCGCCAGGAGGCGGTCGATTCCGATTACCGATTTGCCGAGCCGAAAGCACCGCCGCCGACGCCCTATGATCCAGGATCCGCTCTCCCCTCGTCCACGGCCCGCGGCGAGGAAGATGCCCATTACTGGTATCTCGTGGGCCCGATGGTCCGCGTCGCCGTCCACAGGCAGACGGGGATGATCGGCGGCATTTTCCGTGCGGTGGATGGCCGGCCGCTCGTCCGGCGCAGCCTGACCCTGTATCACCTCCAGACGCGAGCCAGCGACGTCTCCGCGGACTCCTACGGCGACCGGATCGAGAAAGTCGTACAGCGCTCGCCGTCCGAAGTGCGGATCGATTGCACGAATCCCGGTATGCCGGGCATCGCCATCCGCAAGCACTACTGTCTCGCTCCCGGCGACGGCAGGCTCACCGAAAACGTCACGCTAGTCAACCGCACGGATCGGCCCGATGTGTTTCTTACGCTCGCCGTCCGCGCTGTCGTCGACGAGGGTTTCCGCCGCGAGGCCATTTACACCGGCGGCAGCTATTTCGGACCACTGGTGCCTGCGGCGTCGATTCGCCAGCGCGTGCTGACCGACCCTTTCAAAACCCCCTGGCTCCGCGGGATCACCAACGGACGACCGAGCTGGATCTTGGTCCTCAATCACGCACTCGACCAGCACTACGCGGTGTACCGCTACCGCGTCAACGGGCAGTACGTGCTCCCGTGGAATTCCATCTGGACGGAACCGGCCAACAACCTTTACCACACGCCAGTGGGCTGGGAAATGGGGGTGGTAACGCTCCACCTCGTCCCGGGTGAGGAGCGATCCGCGGAACTCGACCACGTGCTTTTCCGCGGCAGCCGACTCGACTTCTACGACCACTATGCCAAGCAGCCGGAAGTCGCCGCGATGATTGCCCGTGCCCAGCCGCGACCTTCGTGGCTATCCGAGATCAAATCTCCGATCGACCTGGTCGACGACTATCATCTGAGTTTCACGGAGGATGGCGTGCTGGTGAAACTCGACCAGCCGTTCGGCGTATGGGGTGAAATGCCGACCAGCGGCCTGGTCCGGACTCAGGGCGGGATCACACGCTGGCCGGTCCAGCGGGTACGCGAGCAGCTTCGCCGGTTCCAGGATGAGTCGCCTCGCGTCAAGGCCGGATTCTACACGTGGGCCTGGTCGGTACACCACAAGAGCGCCGTCGCCGGCGAGCATCCCAAATGGTTCATCGCGCGGGACCGGGACGGCAAGATTCGCAACGCCTATCCGCTCGCGCTCAGTTTCCTGCGGTGCCTCAGCGCGCCAGGCTGCCTGGAGGCGACGATCCGGAATTATCACGACCTGGTTCGCTACTACGGCCAGGATTTCCAATACCTCGACAACGATGGCACCGGGGTCCAGATCATCGACTGGGAGCACCTCCGCATCGACCAGGACTACGACTGGCAACGGCTTCACGAAGGCATTCTGGCTGCAGCCCGCGCCCGCAGTCCCGAAACGGCCACTTTTTTCAACAACCGCGTCTTGCCCCAGGGCGATATCTCCTTCGCCGAATTCATGCCGGAGGAAATCCAGAACGCCGACTGGCGCCGCCCGGCCAATGAAATGCTGCCACTGAAGGTCTTCCAGAAGCGGGATCCCGAGCGTGTGATTGCGCTGCTCTACTGGCGGCCTGCAAGCTGTCCGGGCTATCCGAACTACTGCGTTGGGCTGGGCCTGCTGCCGTGGAGCGACCAACTGGCTCATCTGCCTTTCATCAACGCCGCCTGGGAAACCCGTCGGCTGGAAATCGTTGACGCCGGACTGGCGCCCGACTGGCAGCGAGACCTCGAGACGAACGTCGAGGCCTATACGCTCCGACAGGGTGGCGCGGCTTTTGTATTTCTCGTGGGGCATGACCCGGTGCCGGTCGAAGCCGAGATCGCGTTTGACACCAGGCCGATGGGTATGGAGCCAGGCAAACCCTACTTCGCCTGGCAGTTCGAGCTGGCGGACTGCCGTGCGCTGGAAGGACGCCTGACGGAGAAAGAGCAACGAGCCGCCTACCGCGCGAGCAACTGGGCCGACGAGATCGCGGTGTCCGGCACGCTCCTGGAATACCGCGCGGAACTGCCCGTCCGCTTCTCGCGCACCCTGACCGCTCGCCCGCAGCGATTGCGGATGCTCATGCTCACGCACAGCCCGGCTCTGGTGTGGTCGATCAACCACCAGCGTCGCAACTTCTGGGTGCCGTCGGTGCGGAAGATCGACCTCGGCGGACGGCTCGACGGATCGGAATGCCGCGTCGACTGCGCCTGCGGAGAGGAGTCGGCGGAGTTGGCGGTCTTCGTGCCGCAAGGGCAAACTATAAAGCGAGTGACACTCGACGACCAGCCCACCGCCTGGACGCCGGAGTTCGCCGGGGGAGCGTGGTTCGCGAAGGTCGGCGTGGCCCGGGGCAATCATCGCCTCGCGGTCCGCTATGGCGCCGCGGAACCACCGCCAAAAACCGCCACGATTGTTACGGCCGAGCGTGTCCAAGCGGGAGAAACGGTAGAAATGGAGATTACCGGCTCTGGGGCTTCGGGAGTCTTGAGCGTCTGCCGGGAAGACACCGTGGTGGCCAATCTGCCGGCGCTCGCTGGCGAGCGCCGGCTGAGACTGGCCCTGCCCAAGACTGCGCGGCCGGGCTTGTATGAGGTGAGCTTTGTCCCGCTGGGTGCCGCCGGCGCGGATACGCCGGCGCGCTTGGAAGTCCTGCCCGGCGACTGGAAACCCGCGGCGCGACGGGAGCCTTTACGAGGTTCGCCGGCCGTGAAAGTCTGGGACGTCGGCAGACAGATCGGTGGACTCCACGTCTTGCGAGCCTCGACGGACACGTTCGATCACCAGGGCGGCGTTCAGATCGCTGAACTCGACACGGATCGGCTCGCGTTTCGCTGCGGCCTGGACGGCCAGTCGCAGAGCCCCTGGGGCTATGGGTTCTGCGGAATCGAGATCGACGGCATCCAGACAATACGGGTGGAGTTGGAGAATAATTTCTGGCAGCCGCACCGGGACGGATTCGAACTCGGCGACCGGTATCTCGATTCCTTCGCCGGCATCCTGCTCGATTACCATACACCGTCCGGCTATGCCCATCGCGTCGCCCTTGGCCTGGGTGTCCTGGACAAGACGCGTCCGGTCTCAACGCCGCACTGGGGCAAGTCGGCTCGCCCCGACGCGTGCATCGAATTGAGTCGCACCATTCTCGAGAAACAGCGCGACGAGCTGACCGTCGATCTCACGCGTTACGCCCCGCCAAACTGGGACGGACGCGTGTGGGTGTCCGTCGGGGTCGACACGGTGTATCGGGGACTCCAATTGCAGGGCCGCTTTGCGGCTGGAAACCCAGCCCAATAGTCTTTCGGCCCTGCTCCGGTTCGGTTGCCGTGTCTACCGCTAGAGCGTCTACCGGATTGCAGACGCCGTATGGCAGGACGTTTGCCGATGGAGCGACGCTCGCGGTGCCGCTGCGGTTGATGAGTGGTCGTCCAGCGACTGGCTGATCAGCGAGACGCGCCGGAAGACGCCGCCGCGTCCATTCCGCGACACTCCAGGATTTCAACGCCCAGCATCTGGTCGCCGTTGATTCGCCGCGCGATTTCGCCGAACGACAGCCCCTGTTCCCGAGCGACGCGCGCATAGCTCGCAAACGGCTTGTACTTGTCGATCAGGTCCATCGGCTCGACGCGTCTCCTTTCCAGCGGGTTCGGTCGGTCGATGA
>JAAYEH010000651.1 GCA_012728855.1 Rhodopirellula sp.
AAAGGCGTTCGAGTCCCGCCTCGGCTAATGACTCAAAGCAACAAGATGAGACGATGCGACCTCTCACGTGGATTCTTGTCGTAGCGGTATCCATTCAGCCTATCTGGGGATGTAGCCGTTCCGGTGGCGGCGACGAGCGCAGGTTGCTCCCCGACGCGCCCCCGGCCGAAACCGCGTCGCCATCAGAGCCTGAGTCTGATTCGAAGGATGCCACGGAACCGGAAAACGAACAGAACATCGTGCCCAGGTTCACATTGCCGCTGGAATACCGCTATGATCCCCCGCCTGTGCCCAAGGAGATTCAAAAGCCCGCCGACAGACGCGCAGCGTAGAACTTGCCCACGAATGAACTCGCCGAGCGAATGCGTTCTACCGGCAGGCGAGCAAACAAAGGTTTGCGACGGTCAATCGATCGCTGCCAACTGAACCCTGGCCCCTTCCAGTCGATTGGCTAGCAGTTTGGCGATCTGGTTTGTCAGGCGATATCCCAGCATCGGATCCTGATCGCAGAGGTCTCGTAGCTTCTGGGCCTGAATGGCGACCATGCGTGTGTCTTTCTTGGTGGTGCATACGGCCGTATATTTGTACGGCTCGATCAAGGCCGACCAGCCAAGGATGTCGCCGTCGACAAGCGTGTCGACGGTCCGGCGCTCACCGCTGCCGAGGACGTACTGAATCTCCACCTCCCCTTGGATAATGATGTTCAGTGTATCGGCCGGATCGCCCTCGCTGAACATGTGGGTGCCGGCCGATACCGTCTCCTCGTCGGCCATCTGAGCGACCGACTTCAGGCTCTCGTCAGCAACCTTTGCGAAATAGGGATAGCGGCGCAGGATTTCTGGGGAGATCATGACAACATTCCTCTTGGCAATGCCTACAAAACGTCAAGCACCCCTCGAACTGCGGACGGAATCGCATCCTCGACAGCGGGGGTACACTGTTCACCGAACGTCAGTATATCGTCCGCTTCGATGGCGACAAGCAGGATGGACTCATCGAGGGGAAGGTGAACACCTGCTTGCCGTCCCAGGGCCAGGGCCGTGGGCAGATTCACGTCGTGCGCCGATGCGCTGCGCTGCGTTGGCGCCGAATCCACAGCAAGATAGTGAATCGTCCCCGGCGATGCGCCGGTCTGGATGGCGTCGATCACGATGGCCCGGTCGTAGCCAACCATACGCTCCATCAGGCGCAACCCACCCCAGAAGTCCTCATCGACTTCCACGTCCTCGCGTCCTTCGAGGATCTGCTTCAGTTCCGCTGCCACACGCAGGCCAACGCTGTCGTCGGTGACTAGCGGGTTGCCAAGGCCGAGAATGAGAGTTTTCGTCACCCCCCTACTCCGGGAAAAGTTTTGTCGAAAGGTAACGCTCGCCGAGGTCCGGCAGGACGGCCACGACAAGCTTGCCGCGGTTTTCTTCGCGGCGCGCGACCTGCAATGCCGCCCACGCCGCCGCACCGCAACTGATCCCGCACATCATTCCCTCCAGCTTGGCCAACTGGCGGGCTGTCTCCATCGCGTCCTCATCCTGGACTTCGACGACCTCGTCAATGACGGCAAGATTGAGCACATCGGGGATAAAGCCCGCGCCGATGCCCTGAATCGTGTGCTTACCCGGCTTGAGTTCCTCACCCGCAAGGCGTTGACGGATCACGGGGCTGTTGGCCGGCTCGACGGCTACCATCTGCACTTGGGGCTTGCGGGCCTTTAG
Organism: Rhodopirellula sp.; assembly: GCA_012728855.1. Lineage (GTDB taxonomy): Bacteria > Planctomycetota > Planctomycetia > Pirellulales > Thermoguttaceae > JABWBD01. The sequence goes on from JAAYEH010000651.1 coordinate 1,710, forward strand.
CGCCTCGCCCACGCCGGTAATCGTTCCTCCGGTGCCCACGCCGCAGACGACGATATCGACGGCACCGCCCGTGTCTCGCCAGATTTCCTCAGCGGTGGTCTTACGGTGGATCTCAGGATTGGCCGGGTTCTTGAACTGCTGCGGCATAAAGTAGTTCGAATGCTTCGCGACCAATTCCTCCGCTTTCCGCACGGCGCCCGGCATCCCTTCCGCTGCCGGCGTCAAAACCAGTTCCGCCCCCAGGGCCTTCAGCAACCGCCGCCTCTCCAGGCTCATGCTTTCCGGCATGGTTACCATCAGCGAATAACCCCGCGCGGCACAAACGTAGGCCAACCCAATGCCCGTGTTGCCGCTGGTCGGCTCGATCACCACCGTGTTTTCCTTGATTAGGCCGTCCCGCTCGGCAGCGTCGATCATTGCCCGGGCGATACGGTCTTTCACACTCCACAGGGGGTTGAAATTCTCAAGCTTCCCAACAACCCTTGCCGCGGCTCCTTGACTAATTCGCCGAAACTCAACTAGCGGGGTATTACCAATACATTCGGTAATACTAGCGAAAACCTGGCCGGATGTGTGTGCTGACATGGGATTCCTCTCGTCTTCATGCACCGCGACGCGAACGCCACTACCCAAAATCGCCTCTTTCGGAAGAATATACCAACGGGCTGCGAATTGTAAGCATGTTGCCAAAGTTAGTCAACTCAATCGGTCTCCCCAATGTCGCGGTTGTAGGCTTCCTGAATCAGGACATCCTCCTGCTGCTCGTGCTTGAGCAGTTCGTCTCGGAAGGCGTCAAATCGCTCGCGGGTGGCATCCCACCAGTCCTGCTTTGGCTTCATCTGACCGACATCCAGAACCAGATCCCGAGCGCGGGTACACATCTTCGGGTGTTGCGCCATCAGTTCGTTCGCCAGCGAGACCAAACGCGGGGCTCGCGTCAGTGCTTCGGCAAAATAACCACCATCTTCTTCCATGGAGAAATGTCGGACGAGCCGGTCGCCCAACCCCGCGATCAAATCGCTGACCGCGTCGATGCTCGCGGTCTTCTCAGCAAGAGCCCGATCGATTTTCGCCAAAAGGTCTTTCAGCGCGCGATGTTCGGCCAGTACTCGTTCATAGTTCGGAGAATTGGGGGAGTGCGACATGGTTTCGGTCCTCGAATTGGATAACGGTCCCGGAGCAACGTCAATCATAGGCGCTGGCACCGGTTTTGACACTCCTCGCCGGCGAGATCCGCTTGTCGAGGCCATTCGGTTTCGACCGTTGACGATCAAGGCGAGCGGTTCATACGGTGGGTAGTGAATCAGCCCGGTTGCCTGGAGCATCTGGGCTGATGGGAATGTCATCCAGCATCTTCGTCGATCGCTCGCCCTTCCTGCAACGCCCGCATCATCCGATACCATAACTCGAACCGCTCGCGGAGAGGCTCATCCGGTTCGGTCATCCAGTTGGACCCCATGCCGGTGTCGCTAAAAACCGAACCAAAACCGATGGCAATCACCATCCCTTTACCATATCCAGCACAAGCCGCTACCGCCGTTTCTCCAATCCAGACGAGCGGTCTTCCTCCGCCAACCGCACAGGCCGCTTCCACCGCGACATCCGGCCAGTCCTCTTCGCCGTGCAACTTGCCGGCTAAAGCGGCGGTCGGATCCATGACCAGCCCAAAGGGCCATAAAAGACTGTTGGCCGTGGAGCCCACGCTGTCCGGTGAATCAATCACCATCAGTTTTCCGCCGGCAGCCACGTAGTCGATCAGGCTCTGCCGAAACCCGGAACCGACCGAGCGGGTCGGACAGACGATCAATAAGCAGTCGCCGCTGAAGGCGGCCGCCCCGGTTCGGCGTGCGGTAAAGTATCCCAGCCGTGGGATCCATTGCTCGATCAAGCCAAAGCCGCGGCCGTCGCGATGGGTGAACCCGCCGCGCGAAAACGGCACTTCCGAGACGGTCCGATCGATCACCACCCGAACCATCGGCCGCACAGGGTCGGGCGGCGGCATCGCCCACCGCTGGGCAGCGGCGGTTGCCGAAGAACCGATTCCCCACCCGGCCAGCACGACCGAGGCCATCGCCAGCCAACCAGGGCCGCGGGCAGCGGAGAAAACCAGTCCGGCCACCACGGCCGTCAGTCCCAGCAGCCCAAGCGCCGCCTTGGCCGGCAACCGCAACCAACCGTGGTCCCAGACACTGCGGCGGTTCAACCAATCGAGCATCCCCAGCATCAGTTCGGCTTTGCCGGGTTCGAACGCGCTGAAATTGGAGAAGATCGTCGAATCGGTCCAACCCAACACGCGCCCGCTGCCGTACCGCGTCGACCAGAGCTGGATAAAGGCACCGTAACGCATGTCGCTGCGGTGCTCCGCTTGGGGGAAGTAATTTTCGGTGTCGTAAGCCGGCGGTAGGCTCCAGAGGCCCAGGCTGCGGACGGCGGCCCGTCCGCGACTCGTCCCCGGGCCGATCGAGCAGGAAACGGCGAATTGCATCGGCGGTAGATTCTGCACGGCCGGATGCGGCGCCGCCGGCGGTTGATACGGCTGAACGTAAGGCGAGCCGATGCGGAACAGCAGATCCTTGCGGAACTCAAAGCCGAAGGGCTCGGCCACCTCATTCAAATAAGTGCTCGATCGAAAGACGTCGGTGTGTTCGCCGATCAACAGCAGTCCACCGCCGCGCTCCACGAAACCGGCGATGGCGCTAGCTTCGCCCGGCAGGTAAGCCGCCGTGGGCGTCTTGATGACCAGGACATCGCAACGGCTCAAGGTCTTGGCGTCGATGCGATCCGATTCCAGCAGGCGCGACATCGTGAAGAACCGGGAGCAGTAGTCGTATATGGCGGCGTAGGTGTACGAGGCCGCTTCACCGTAGCTCGTTGTGTCGTAAGCGCGAGTCGTCGGCTCCCAGGTCGAGTGCCGCTCGACGACTATCACGCGGCCGGCCTTGCGGCTCCCGATCGGCTCCCACTGCAATAACACGCCAAAGGCTGCCGCCCCCGCCGCCGCCAATCCGACGCTTGTCTTCTTACCGATTCGCCAAGACGGCAAAGACGCCAGCAGCCCGGCGGCAACACCTCGATGTCCGGCAGCGACAATGCTTTGACTGGTGACAGCAGCCGGGCCGCTCCCGATGCCGAACCGCCATAGCAAGAGAACGGGACCGGCCAGCAGCGCCAGATGCAACCAGGGGCTGAAAAAGATGTCCATCACGTTCAGCGCCAATCCCGCCTGGGCGCGATCGATCTGCTGGACCAGCAGCCCAAGCACCAGCGCGGCCCGAACCGGCAGCCACCCGGCCACCACTAGCAGCAACCAACGCACCGCCCGAACCCACTCTGCCCAGCCGCGCCCGCTCGTCGCCGCGGACGGGCAAATCGCCAGAACCACGGTCCCGCCCACAAAGAACCCCAAGGTTGCCGGATCGAGCCATAGATCCCAGGTGAGCCCGACGTGGTGTACCTTTCCCGAAGCGGCAATCGCCAGTTCATTCCCGTCGACCGCCACTTCGGCGCCCAGCAGTCGGATCACCGCCGCGACCGCCGTGGCTGCTATCTCAGGCAATTCGTGCGATCGGGCGGTGCCCGCCTCGTAAAGCCACATCAGAACCGACTGCGACGCCAACACGCACCCGGCTGCAATCAATCCCCGACCTGCGGTCAAGGTCCACCGCCAGTCGGGCGCCGTCAACGGAAGCAGAAGCCCAACCCCGATCGCCAGCGGGGCCATGCGAGAGGGCCACGGCAAGAGGTAACAGGCCGCCGCGCAACAAGCCGCTGCCATGCACGCCTCGCGTTTGGCCGGCATGGCAAGCGGCAGGCCGGCCAACAGTGCGGCAGCGACGATCACCATCACCGCCCCTGCGACCATTGATGGGGGCGCGTAATACCCCAGGCCCGCAAGCCACGAGCAGGACAACAGTGCAACGGCAGCCCACGTTCGCATCATGGCGAATCCTCCCGGCTTCCAGCATCGCCGGTGGCTTCGTCCGAATTCGAAGCCGGTTGTGGCGGAGGCGGCGGGATCCAAGCCGGCCGATCGTTCAGGAAGTTGAGAAACCACCGCCAGAAGTGCGCGTTTTCATATCCGCCGCCAAAAGGTTCGCCGCCGACATATTCGAGGTTCTTGTTCATCGCGAAGCCCGTGTCGCCGATCACGACCACTTTCCCCCGGCCAACCTTGCGGACACCGATGATCGGCCGGTCGTCGGAATCCGCGACCACCGCGACGATGTCCGGAGCGACGAATTCGATCGGCCAGGCGGCGTGAAACGCAACGTAGCAGTCGTGGCTGCCGGTCGTCGCGGCGCTGAGATACCGGGAGCGGACATTCCGCTCATAGCGCGGCTCGCTCGAACCCGGCGGCGGCAGCAGCGTCGGAGTCGGGATATCGAAGCCGAAATCTCGCAACAACTGTCGGCTTGGACCGGCGTCTTCCGCACCGGCCATGCTGAGGAAAGTGCCGCCCCGCTCGACGAAATCGCCGATGGCGCGTCGTTCCGCCTCGGAAAACGACTCCGCCGGCGCGATCGAAATCAACATCGCCGCCCGCGCCAGCCGCAACGGTTCCAAGTCACTGGCGACCAGCGGCAGGTAGCCGTTGCGCATCAGCGTCAGTTTCAGCCCGGCGAGGTCGTCAAAGCCCCACCGCACCGTGCCGTACGCTTCCAGGTGCGAGCCATCGATATAGGCCACGGGCGTCGGTCGCTCCGGCCCTCCCTCGGGCAGCACGGCCACGGCGGCATTGACGCCGTCAACGAGAATCAGTGCGATGGCGAGTGCCACCGCTGCGGCGGCCGTCCGGACGGCGTCGTTCCGCCAGATGAGCCATAGTGCCAAGCATACACACGACAGCAGCCCGACCGCCTGACGCCAAACCGACTGCGGACTGCTCGGCCGATGGGCCAGGTAGCCCAGCAGTCGCCCGGCGAAAACGAATGCACCCGCATTGCCCTCGTTGGTCAGACAGAACGGATCGGTCAGAACCACGATCGTTCCCTTGCCCAATCGCTGCTCGGCAGCCAGAACGAGATCGCCGAGCCGTTCGCCGGCGTCGAAACGGTAGATCATATGCAGTGCCGCATCGCATCCCGGATCGCTCCAGCCGTACCGCCCCACCAGCAGCGGCCGAGCCGGCCAGCCGATCTCAAGCGACGGTCCGAGCCAGAGCCCGAAGCCGTTGCTCCCGCCGATGCCGGAAACGGCCGGGTGCGATATCGTCTTCAGGACGCCTTGCCAGGACGGCGCTGCCGCCATCGCCGAATCGAATCGGAACCTCATCGACGTTGGCAGTAAAACCTGGTTGAGGGTTGCCCCCATCTGGTCTTCCGGTATGGCGGGGCCGCCTACCAGCAATAGCGAACCGCCGCCGCGCACGAACTCCCAGACTCGCCGCCGACGTTCCTCATCCCACATGCGAGTCGGGTGAAAGACGATCAACACATCCGCCTGGTGGAGGTCGCCTTCGGCGAGGTCGGCTGACCGCGACAGTTCGCCACCCAACGATTCGACAAATACCGGCAGCATTCCATACGTGCCGGCCGATGCCTGGCCGTACTCGTCGAAAACCGGCTTCTCCCAATCGAGGTAACCGTCGTCCAATGCAACGATCCTGCAGTCCTTCAGATCTGCCATGCCGGGTGCCAAGGCCACGATCGGCGGAATGGCCACGGCGAGCACGAACGGAGCGTAGTCGAGAACCCGCTGGAATCGCTGCGGCACACGCGACATCCCCGGCGGATCACCCTCAGCGGCGACCAACCACTTCGCCTGCCCCACCATCGCCGCCGCCACGCTCAGCGAGAGAACGACGCCCAATAGCGGAAGGTTCCACGGCAACGCCTTGGCGATGCCTTCCGTCCAATGCCGATGCGGCGGAACGTAGAAATCGAGGTAGGGATCCTCGCCGCTCGGCGGTGCCGCCGGCAACGAGGCCGCCATGTCGGACGCCGATGCCAACAGCACCAGGTAGACGACGTGAGCCGCCGCAATGCCGGCCGCGGCCAATACGGCACGTTTTTGCCGGGGCGGCGCCGTCAGCCGGAGCCAGCCGACCCAAACCACCGCCATCAGAACCAGCATGTCGAGGCCCGCGAAAGTCGCCCCGATCCACAGCGGCTTTCTCGATATGGCGGAACCGATCGACCCGAGAACTTTGCCGACACTCTCCGCACCCAACCACACCGATGGGATCGACTCCAGCGCGAGTCGGTAGACACCGAACGCGGCAGCCGCGGTCGCTGTCACGGCAAGTAGACGACGGTCGAGCCCTTCGCTCGACCAGGCGAAGGCCGCCAGAACCAGGGCAACTCCCAGCAAGCCCACCACGATTGCCCCGGATGCGAGCAGCATCAGCGAGACAACCACAGCGCCGGCCAAAGCCGCGTGTGGTCTCCAAGTCCGAGTCCGGCGGGGCCAAACGGCAATCGCCACGATGGCCAACCCAACCCAAACCATCGCCATGCGTAGCGGTTGAGCGACCATTCCGACGGATCCCGCCGCGGCAGCAGTTGCCGCGATTGCGGCAATTGCCGCCACCGCGGCAGCCCGAGAAGGGCCAATCCGCTCCAAAACCATCGATCGATCAGCCACAATAGTGTTCTTCTCCGCGGACACTTCTCGTCTTCTCTCCGCGTCCGCTGCGGTTCAAAAAAATCCGATCCAGTGCGGTTGCACCTCCCAGTATCCCTCGCCCTTCAGCCAGGTCAACCTTGTCTGATCATCGGAGGGTAGATGGGACAGCACAAGTGTCCACAGATCATCCTGCTTCCCGGGTTCTGCCTGGGAGCGCAACGCTTGGCAGGCTCTGCCTGCGTTGGAAACCACGCTCGGCATGGAGCCTCGCTGCCTGGTTTGGGATGGCCCGCCGATTGGTACATCCGCGAGGCGGAGCCTCGCGAAAACAGCGTGTTCCCAGGCAGAGCCCGGGAACGAGGCGAATCGTGCCGATTACGCCGGACTGTCTTAGTTGAGATGCTTCGCCGTACGCTATTGCAGTTGATTCCGGGGGGCGCACTTGCTCCGCGTGACTGCAGCGCTACCATGATGCGCCTCATCGATTTTTTGAAATAGAGCACTCAGATGTAGTAATAACCCCCTGTATCGGGTTAAGCAAATCCATGTATGAATGGTAAAATTCTCGAAAGACCATTCCTTGGAGGAGTTGCTATTCCGATTATACGTGGCATACTTGCGGATATGTCACGTTTGAAAAGAATAAACAAAATGCAATGGATGGAGAATACTTCTCCAATACCCAGGATTTCGTCCGCTCAAGCTTCCGTTTGCGATAGCAGTGGTGGGAGCACAGACGCGGTGCCGGCGTCTTGGATGAGCAAACGGGCACACACGCTGGTTGAATCGAACCGTTTTCAAAGGAGACTTCAAAATGAACAGTCGCACATGGTTGGTCCGCAGTGCGGTCGCGCTGGCGGCCATCGGCTTCTTCCTGCCGATGTCAGCCGCAGCGATTGACACCGGCGGCGGTGGAGCAAGCGGCATTGTGCCGCCGTCGACAGACTATCCTCCCACACCGCCTCAGACACCCGGTTACGGCAAGCCCGGCAAGGGTAAGTATGCGCCGACGCAGTGGCAGCAGCCCTACCAGCAGCAGCCCTACCAGCAGCAGCCCTATCAGTATCAACAGCAAGGATGGGGTGGTTATCAGCAGGGACAGTTGGCGGCTCCGAGCCGTGGCGGCGGTTATCCGCCTCCAAGTCAGGGCCAATGGCAACAGCCCAATCAAGGCCAGTATCCTTATCCCCAGCCTCAGCCCTATCCGCAGCCGTATCCGAACCCACAGCCCCAACCGCCGTATCCCGCGCAACCATCGCCGGGCTATTGGGATTCCAGTCTCGGCTATTCAAGCCGTGGCGGCGGTTATCCGCCTCCAAGTCAGGGCCAATGGCAACAGCCCAATCAAGGCCAGTATCCTTATCCCCAGCCTCAGCCCTATCCGCAACCGTATCCGAACCCACAACCCCAACCGATGTATCCCGTTCAGCCTTCGCCGGGCTACTGGGATTCCAGTCTCGGCTATCCGAGCCGAAGCGATACGCAGCCTTACCAGCCGCAGCCCTATCAGCCGCAGCCCTATCAGCCGCAGTATCAGACGCCGTACCAACAACCGTACCAGGCTCCTTACCAGCAGCCCTATCAACAACCTTACCAGCAACCTTACCAACAACAGCCTTACCAGCAGCCCTACCAGCAACCGATTTACCAGCAGCAGCCCTATCAGGGGCCGCCGGCCCAATTCCAGCCGCCCGCGCAAGGAAAACCGCAGCAGGATCCGCCCGCGACGCCGGATCCTTGGGGAAAGCCGGATCTCGGTAAACCCGGTAAGCCGGATCTCGGCAAGCCCGGCAAGCCGCCGGTAGGCAAACCTACCCAAGGCAAGCCGGAGCTTGGCAAGTCGAAGCCAGAGTTCGGCAAGGCCAAGCCCGATCAGGGCAAACCCGGCAAAGGCAAGTACGGCAAGCCCGGAAAGCCTGGGGCAGCGCAACCTCAGGAACAGCCGCAGGAAGAGCCGCCGGCGCCGCCGGCCGCCGCAGGGCCGGATTCAACCGCCGACGCGGTGCCGCCGCCCGCCGCCCCCGGAGCAGATCCGGCAGCAATTGATGCGCCCTCCCCCTTTCCCGCCGCCTTTGGCGACGATCAACAGGCCGCTCTGAACTATCCCAGCCGGACGCCGGGCGGGGCTTCGTACTACATGCAGCCTGGCACACAGCCCGGCAATCCGACCTATCCGCCCACGAACCCATACCCGCCGTCGAATCCGTATCCGCCATCGAACCCGTATCCACCTTCGACTCCTTGGCCACCGTCCACTCCTTACCCGCCGGTCGGACCGCCGCCCGGTCAATATCCGCCTCCCAGCCAATGGCAAACGCCTGGCCAATGGCAGACGCCACCTGCAAAAAAATGGGGCAAACTGAAGTACGGCAGCCGCGATGCGGCCGAGGAAAGCGAAAGCGATGATCTCGCGCAAATGCCCGATCCGGCGTTCGACCGCTACGTCGACCTGGCAATGCTCGGCGCCGCCTGGGATCAACTCGACTCGGAGATGCTTGCCGACGCCGGCCTTCAGCTTGCCGAAGGCGAGCGGATTCTCCATCGCTCGCATAAGGCGATCTCGGCGGACAAAGTCCTGGAGGCCGCCATTAAAGTGGCTGCCGAGAAGCAGGACAAAGCCACTCTCGATCGGCTCGGTGAAGCCCTCAAGTCACTCGGCAAGAAGGCTCTCCTCAAGCAACTCGATTCGGCCGCGAAACTGGGCGCGAGTTCGCGATCCGGCACGGCGGCGATCGAGATGGAGAAATCCGACTCGGCCGAAGCCGAGATATTTCGCACCGTGATGGACCGCGTCCGCACGGCCAAAATTCGCGGCGACCGCGACGCCCTCGAAGCGATGGTCGAAGACACGGCAAAGCTCAAGGAACTCTCCGACGATCAGCGCCAGTACCTCCAGAAGCTGGCTGGTCAATCCCGGGATGCCGTGCCGGCGGGCAGTGAGAACACCACCACCGACGCGATGGATCGTTTGGCCGACGGCACTCGCGATCAGCGCTACGCGCCCTACTACTTCAACCCCAATGCCGGCGGAACCGGCTATTCCTACCGCCTTGGCGTCCACTACGACAAGTACTGGACGGGCAACGGCTACAACTACCGCATTACCAGTCTTGCCTCACCGCGTTGGGGACAGCTCAGCGGGGGCTCTCTCGAAGTGGGCGACGAGATCGTCGGCTACGGCAGCTACTTCAACAAGTCGGTTTCCGGCAACCTCGATTATGTGGTCGATTGGTGCTATCGGCAGTACGGTCCCTACGTTTGGATCCAGAACGTCCGCAGTCCATGGGCCGGACCGCAGCGGGTTCCGCTCTAATTGAGCTGCGACTCGCAACGTGGATCAACAACCGCGGGTCTTCTCACCTCAGCCGGGGTGAGAAGACCCGTTCGTTTTCAGCCGCCTCCAGGCCTCCGCCGGCACGGAGGCTGCCGCCATTGGACAACGGGCGGGCGCTGCCGAAACACGGCAAAAAGCACCCCGGACGGCTAACAGAGGGCGGATGTTCCGGGCCAACGGCCATACAATGATAGGCAGTGCCCTAGGATCTCATTCTCCACCACCGGAAGATCGCGATGCAATCGCCTTTCACCGCCGTCTCGCTGACGCTCTGCCTCACGTCAACCGTTTTGCTGCCCGCTCTCGCCCGGCCACAGGGCAGCGACTTGCCGCAGGCCGTCTTCATTCGCATCGAGGAGGGGCGCGTACCGGTCGTCGCCCCTCTCGAGCGAATTCCGGCGTCGGGGACTCTTTCCGGCACGGGCTTGTTGATCTGGAGCGAGGCCGGACGGGAACAATGGCGACAAGTTCCCGAGGCGCAGCAAACCTCTGGCGGACCGAACACCCTGGCGCTGGCGTCGCGATTTACGGCAATCAGCCGCGGTGAATCGCCCGCCCCCGCCGGCGACGGCACGGGCATGGCGACGGTCGAAATCGATCAGATCCTGGGGCAGCTCGTGGTCCGCGGCGCAGGATTGCTCACGCCCGCCAACAACGGTCGCTGCCTTCAGCCCCAAATCACGATCCGGCGGCAGCCGGCGGACAAGAAGCCGCGTTATCCCGCCTATTCACTGGTGCTCCTCCAGGGCAATCGAGAACTGGCTCGCATCCCTATGGCGGACGGCCAGGAAAAGCTCGCCTGGACAGAGATCCCCGGTCTGCCCGAATCGCTCCAAGACGGCCTTCCGCCCGGCGAGTACACGCTTCGCCTCGAAAGGAGCGGCGAATCGACGACATTCACCGTGGAGGACTCAGAGATCCGAGAGTGGGTGATGCAAGCTCCGGCGGAACTGGCCGCTCTGCTCAAAACGAAAGACGATCCACTTTATCGGCTGTTTACCGTCGAGCACCTGCTGAGCGAGTTGGACGAATACGGCCGTCCGCAGCCCTACCTGGCCGACGCTTTGGATCTCCTCGAACCAGGCGGCCGGCATGAGCGATTGCGCAACGATATCCTCCGGCGCCTCAGCGGCCAACCCGTCGAGCAGCGGCCCGCCGACTCGGACGGCGACACCGGGATCGCGCCGATCGACGAGGCACGGCGACTCATCGCCGAAGCCAGGTGGGACGCGGCCAGTGAAAGGCTCGACGCGGCGGAATCCGGAAACTCGCCTCGGGCAACCGCCCTTGCCACGCTCTATCGTGCGGTAATCCTTGCCGAGTCGGGACAAGGGACCGATGCGGAGGCTCGCGACCTCTTCCGCCGGGCCATCGACGAATTGGCCAAGGGCCGGGCGGCCGATGCCTATCGAGCCGGTGTGAACTACGCCAACTTCCTTTCCGGCCGCACCCGGGACCGCCTCTATAACCATGCGCTGGAGATCGCCAGCGGCGTTGAGGATCCGCTCATCCGCGCCTTGATGAACTGGCAGGAGTCGCTGTCCTACTACGAGTGGTCCTTGAAACTGGCTGAGAAGCTGGGGCCAGCGGAGCGAACCGCCGTGGAAGTGAACATGGCGCGTCTTTACAGCGTCCTGGCGGACATCCTCCGAACGCTCGCGCCCTCCCCCCGCGGTCAAGAAAACCTTGCCGCCGGCGAACAATCGGCGGCACGGCGCGCTCGCCAACTGGCGACCGCGGTCACCGAGAAGCCGGCCGATCAGGTCGATGCGACGATCCTTGCCGTCGCATGGGAGAGTCTGGCGCAGCTCGACTTCCGGGCCGGCGATCAGGCATCCTGCCGTCGTCATGCCGAGGCCGCCATGCAGCAGTACCTCGCTGCCGGCTCGCTCGCCGGAGTCGAGGGCCTGCACCGCCTGCTCGGGCTCCTCCAGTTGCAAAAGAGTGCTTCGGCCGACGCGAGAAAAGAGGCCCTCAATCATTTCCTCATCGCCCAACTGCTCGCCGAGACGCTTCGCGATCGTATTCCGGCGGACCGAGTCGGGCTCAGCCGCGCCGGGTTCTTCGCGCGCCGTGCCTATGTCAACGAGCGAATCGTGGAATTGCTGTTGGCCGATGGTCGTGCGACCGAGGCCCTGGGCTACGCCGAATTGGCCAAGGCAAGAGCGCTGGAGGACGTGCTGGCGGTTGGCGCCCCCGGGGCTGCTTCCGAGCCATCGGCGCGGCGAGAGCTTTCGGAAATCCTCGCCCAATGGCCCGAGGACGTGGCGGCGGTGGAGTATTTCCTTGGCAGTCGGGCTGCCTGGGGGTTTGTGATCGACACCACGGGCACGGTCTCCTCCTACCCGCTTGTCGATGACGAGGGGCAGGCGATCGCCTCGCGCGACCTTGTCGCTCGCGTCGTGCGTTTTCTCTCCGAGACGGGCCACCAGGCCGATAAGATGCGTCCGCGGCTGATGGCTGGCCGCGGTTTCGACCACGCCTGGCAGGACACCCTGCACACGTTCTGCCGTCAACTGCTGCCGTCGCCGGCGCTCGAAGCGCTCCGCAAGGCCAAGACCGTTCTGGTCGTGCCGCACCATGTCCTCCACTACTTCCCCTTCGTCGCTCTGGTCACCGAACTCGACACCCGCCAACTCACCCCAGAGCGAATGGCCATGCCAAGATTCCTGCTCGACGAGTCGTTCTCGCTCTGCTACGCGCCGTCGCTGACGGCCTGGGAACTGTTGCGCCAGCGCCCCGATCGGCCGATTCGCCAGGTCCAGGCGGCGGGAATTGTGGAGTTTCTCGACGCTCCCTCCCTGCCCGGCGCGCGAAAGGACATCGAGAATCTCCAGGCAGTCTTCGGATCCCGCGTCCGCAAACTCCTGCCCGGCCGCGATGCCTTCGAAACCAACGCCCGCGAGCTGCTGGGCCAAGAAGGGCTCCTCTTCGTTGCCACGCACGGGCAGAACCAGGCCGACAAGCCGCTGGCCAGCTATCTGCTCTTCCATCCCGACCAAGAAAACGACGGCCACATGACGGCGCGAGAGTTGTATGCTTCTCAGGTTCGCGCGGACCTGGTCGTGATGAGCGCCTGCTATTCCGGCCTGGCCGATCGCTCGCCGCTGCCGGGAGACGACCTTTTCGGTCTGGAGCGAGCCTTGCTGCACTCGGGCGCCAGAACCGTGGTTGCCGGCGTGTGGGACGTGTACGACGGCACCGGGCCGGAGTTGATGCACGACTTCTTCGTCGAGTTGGTCGGCGGAAAGCCCGCGCCGCAAGCCATGGCCCAGTCGCAACGCACGTTTCTCAATCGGCTCCGGCAGTCCGAGCAGGTCGAGCCCTGGCTGCACCCGTATTTCTGGGCCGTCTACAGCGTCACCGGCGACGACCGGACATGGATGAGTGCGAAGTGAACACCGTCTCGACGGGACCAAGGCACAAAACGTAGACAGCCCCCCGGCGGCCGGTTAGAATGGAAGCTTACCCGAAGGGCTCGGACGAGTCAGACCGATGGAGCGCTGGTCTGTTCATCGAACCCAGGGAACGCATCAATTCCTCGCGCTAAACCTGCCCCAACGGGCTTCCCACCATGGCCCCACCGACGCATGCATACCGCTACTGGCTGCTGTGCGGCTGCGTGATCGCGACCGTCCCACTCGGCTGCCAACGATCTGCGTTTCCGGAAGCCGCCACTGAAGCCAAGGCTGCCGAACCGCCGACGATCGTATCCTGTGCCCGGGTCACGCTGCATACCTGGCCCCGTGCCGTTCGTGTGCAGGGGAGCCTCCTCGGAGACGAGCACGCGGTCATCGGCGCCAAAGTCGCGGGCCGCGTGAAGGATGTCCGATTCGACTTGGGGCTCACGGTCGCCGCAGATGCGATTCTGGTCACATTGGACACCCGGGATCTGGAAATCCAGGTCCGCCAGGCCGAGGCCGAACTCCAACAGGTCCGGGCGAAACTCGGTCTGAAAGCCGATCAGGATGATCAGGCTCTTGATCCCACCACAGTCCCCTCCGTTCTCCAGGAGCAGGCCGTCTGGAAGGATGCGAAATCGAAGCTCAAGCGGGCGGAAACTCTGATCGCGCAGAATGTGGTCTCCGATGAAGAGCTGCAGGAACGGCAGGCCGAAGCGGAGGTTGCTGAGGCGAAGTACCGCTCGGCGTTGAACGCCGTCGACGAGGATGTGGCCCTGCTGTCGGTTCGCCGCGCAGAACTCGGACTGGCCCAACAGAAACTCGCCGACGCGACCATTGTCGCCCCGTTTGCGGGAAAGATCGAGCAGCGGCACATCGCTCCCGGCGTTTACCTCAACGTCGGCCAGCCGGTGGCCACGCTGGTCCGCGTCGATCCTTTGCGGTTTCGGGCCGGAGTTCCCGAAGTCCAGGCAACGCGGGTGGAGGAGGGCCAGGAAGTGCTTGTGTCGGTGGAGGGGAGTACGGAGCCGTTGACCGCGCGGGTCTCGCGGATCAGCCCGTCGCTGGATGCGTCGAGCCGGGCCCTAACGATCGAAGCCGATCTGCCCAATGCAGGTTCACGACTGCGGACCGGACTGTTTGCCGTGGCGGAAATCGTCGTCGATCCGAAGGCCAACACCCTCGCGGTACCGGAGAAAGCGGTTTTCGAATTTGCCGGTGTCGAAAAGGTGTGGCTCGTCCGAGACGCAAAGGCGGAGGAACGCCAGGTTACCACCGGACGCCACAAGGAGCCGATGGTGGAAATCGTGGCTGGCCTCGCCGAGGGCGACACGATTGTCGCGGATGCCCGGGAAGGCCGGGCCGGACCGATCCACGCGAAGAATCTCGAGGCGGGCTCGCCCCAATCCCACCCCGAATAAGTCCCGCCTGATTCGCCGCACCAACTCAAGCTGCCGGAGGAAGAACCTTGCAGTGGCTGGCTGAGATTTGCGTAAAGCGCCCGGTGTTTGCCGTGATGCTGATCCTGGCCTTGGTCGTGGCCGGCGTCGCGTCGTACCTGCAACTCGGTGTCGACCGATTTCCCAAAATGGACATGCCCACGGTTTACGTCCGGACCGTGTACCGGGGCGCAGCTCCCGAGGAGATGGAGTCGGAGATCACTCAGATCCTGGAGGATGCGGTGGCGACCGTCGAAGGGATCGACGAGTTGAGGTCGATCTCCAGTGAGGGCGCGTCGGTGGTCATCCTCACGTTCAACATCGACCGCGACATCGACGCGGCCACGCAGGACGTCCGCGACGCGGTCAACGGCGTGCTCAACCGCCTGCCTCCCGACGTCGATCCCCCCGTCATCCGCAAGCAAGACGTCGATTCCTCGCCGATCTTGAGCATTGCCGTTTCCGGTCAGCGCGACGGACGCGAACTCTACGTACTGGCCGACCGCAACGTGAAGAACGTGATCGAGTCGGCCGCGGGCGTCGGCCAGGTCGTCATTGCCGGCGCCACGGACCGGGCCGTCAAGATCAACATCGCGGCCGATCGCCTGGCGGCGTATGGCTTGTCGATCGTCGAAATCCGCGAAGCGTTGACACGCCAGAACGTCGAGATTCCCGGAGGGCGGGTCGACGCCGGCGCCAAGGAACTGTCCTTGCGGACGCTCGGCCGCTTCACCAGTGCCCGCAAATTCGCCGACCTCGTCGTCGCGACCGTCCACGGCACGCCCGTGCGACTCCGTGATCTGGGGGAAATCGTCGATGGCACCAAGGAGGTTCGCAGCCTGGCGCGAGTCAACGGCGAATCGGCCGTGGTGCTCCAGGTGCAGCGGCAGTCGGGGGCGAATACGGTCGAGGTGATCGAGGCGGTCAAGGGCCGTCTCGAGCGAGCCCGCCAGTTGTTGCCGCCCGACCTTTCCGTGGACATCATTCAGGATCAATCCCGCTACATCAATGCAGCCATTCACGAGGTCCAGAAGCATCTCATCTCAGGCAGCATCCTGGCCAGCGTGGTCGTGCTCTTGTTCATGCGTTCCTGGCGGTCGACCTTGATTGCGGCGGTGGCCATTCCGGCGTCGATCATCGCCAGCTTCGGAATGATGCGGGCCATGGATTTCACGCTGAACAACGTGACCATGCTTGCGCTGGTGCTGATGGTGGGCGTGGTGATCGACGACGCCATTGTCGTGCTGGAAAACGTCTTCCATTGGATCGAGGAGAAGGACGTACCGCCGATGCAGGCCGCAGTCGGGGCCACCAAGGAGATCGGGCTGGCGGTCCTTGCCACCACGTTGTCGCTGGTGATCGTATTCTTGCCGGTGTCGTTTCTCTCCAGCGTCACCGGCCGCATGTTATTCCAGTTCGGGCTGACGGCGACCGTGGCGATTCTCGTCTCGCTGCTGGTCAGTTTCTCGCTGACGCCCATGATGTGCTCTCGGCTGTTGCGGCCCATCACCCACGGCGGGAAAGTGGCTGCTTCGCGGCGGGGCTTTTATCACTGGATCGACCTGGGCTATCTCGCCTGCCTGCGGGTCGCCATGCGCCACCGCTGGATCGTCCTGGCCGTTTCGATCGCCGTGGTGGCGGCCAATTATCCTCTCTACTATTTTGTTCAGAAGGACTACATTCCGACGAACGTCGATGAAGGCGAGTTCGAAGTCCGCATCACGGCGCCGGAGGGCGCCACGCTCCGCACCATGGATGCCACGCTGCGGCAGGTCGAAGCCGACATTCTCGGCGTTGCGGGCGTGCGGAAGGTGCTGACCACAATCGGTTCAACCGGCCTTGCCTGGGTGAACTTCGCCTATCTTTTCGTGCGGCTGGACGACACCGAGAATCGCACCTTCTCCCTCGGCCGCTTGTGGGAAGAAACCTTGGCCGGGCGGCCGAAGGCGGCGTTTGCGGGTAACTACTCCCAGAGCGAGAAGATGCAGGAAATCCGCAAGCGGCTCTCGAAATACACCGATCTGCGGGTGGCCATCCGCAACCAGACCTCGCTGCGGCAAGGCTCGCCGGTCGACATCGATTTCGCCATCAGCGGCCCGGACCTCTACCAGCTTGCCGGCTTCGCCGGGAAGCTTCGCGACAAGGTCTCGGCTTTGCCCGGCATCGTCGACGCCGACGTCACGCTGCGGCTCGACAAGCCCGAACTGCTCGCCGGCATCGACCGCGAGCGGGCGGCCATGCTGGGGGTCGAGATCCAGGAGATCGCCGACACCTTGCGGATCGCCGTCGGTGGCGACGACCGCGTCTCCCGCTATCTCGATCCGCTCTTGGACGACGTTTACGACGTTGAACTCCGCCTCGTCGGGATCGACCGCGGCAGCCCTGAGGCCATCTCGCAACTCTACGTCCGGGCGAATCCTTCTTCCCACGACCCCCGCAACTCGGCTGCCGGCGCCGCCGCGGAAAACGGCA
This sequence comes from Rhodopirellula sp., assembly GCA_012728855.1. Lineage (GTDB taxonomy): Bacteria > Planctomycetota > Planctomycetia > Pirellulales > Thermoguttaceae > JABWBD01. Next base: position 18,920 of record JAAYEH010000651.1, read on the forward strand.
ACGGCCGGGCCTTCACCCGTCTGGATAACGTCGTGAGCTTCCGCCGCGCGCCCAGCGCCGCGAGGATCGACCGGCTCGATCGTCAGCGGATGGTGGCCGTCCGCATGAACGTCGCTCCGGGGTTCGCGCTCAGCGACCGCCTGGAAGCGGTCCATGCGGCCGCCGAAGAACTGGGGATGCCCGCCACCTTCAGCACACGGGTGATGGGCCAGGGCCGCGAACTGGAACGAACCTTCCGCGATTTCCGCTGGACTTTCATCCTCTCGTTCATTTTCATGTACATCGTGCTCGCCGCGCAGTTCGAGCACCTTCTCCATCCGCTCACGATCCTCATTTCTCTGCCGCTGGCGGTTCCCTTCGGCCTGGTGAGCCTCTGGCTGGGCGGGGAAACGCTCAACCTCTACTCGGCCTTGGGCATCCTCGTCTTGTTTGGCGTCGTCAAGAAGGCCGCCATCCTTCAGGTGGACCACACGAATCAACTGCGGGCCGCGGGCATGGATCGCATGTCGGCCATCCTGCAGGCAAACCGCGACCGGCTCCGCCCCATCCTGATGACGACCTTTTCGTTCGTGGCCGGCATGTTGCCGCTTCTGATCGGAGTCGGCCCCGGTTCGGAGGAACGCCGCTCGATCGCCGTGCTCACCGTGGGCGGACAGACACTGTCACTTCTGCTGACGCTGCTGGCTGTCCCGGTGGTTTACTCGTTCCTCGACGATCTGGCCGGCCTTTTTGTCCGCTATCGTACCGCGGTGTCGTTCCGGCCGGTCGAACGGCCGGCACCGGACTTGGAGACCGAAATTCCCTTGGAAGAATCCGCCGACGCCATCGCTCACGGCCACGCGAGGCACCCGTGACTATGGCAGAAACGCCTGCAGGTGATCGATCTCGCCACCGGCCAGTTCGGCGGCGCGCTGAAAAAAGGGCGTTGCACGTGCCGCCTCGCCGTCGCAATGGAGCATTACTCCAAGGAGGAACAGCAAATCCGCATCATCCGGCTTGTCGAGGCTCGCCTGGGCCAGCGCGTCGAGGTGGGCTTTCTTGGCCATGCGATTCTCGCCGTAGAGCGTGTCGATCCGAAAACCGGACCCCGGCCAGGCCGGTTCCAGTTCCAGTCCTCGCTTCAACGCCCGCGCCGCCCATTCGTACCGCCCCGACGCCACCAGCGCGAATCCCTGCCGAAACCAGGCATCGCCCAAGACGGGCGCCGCTTTGACCGCCTCCTTGTAGCGCAGGTAGGCCGTAGTGTATTTCTGATCGTGGAATTGCGCATCGCCGAACTCGATGAACCGCCGCCCCAAGGCTACCGATCGAGCGTTGCTCGCGCGCGGCACGGCCGGCTCATCGACGCCGTCGAGATCGTTTTCCGGAACGACGACGATGTTCACGTTCGGCCGAATCTCCGGCGCCACTCCCATCAGCCGCTTCACGGCGTCCGGCCCGTACATCGTCTCCGCGGGCAGATACAGGGGCGCACCCGACCAGTAATTCAGCCGCGGCGGCAGATAGGGATACGCGGGTGGATAGGCCCAGTAGGGGTCGAAGGCATAAGGGTTCGGCCCCACCCACCCCGGACCATACTGAACGACACCGATCCGCAAGCCGCCGCCGTGCGGCAGCACCCCATGCCCGAATCGCCACCCCCATGCTGGCCCGGCCGCGGAAAGGCTCGTTGCCAGAACCAGAACCATCCCCACTGCGATTCGCATCGGACTACCTCCCTCCGTGGGCAAATCGGCATGGTTCAAAAACGCAGCCTCCATTTTTGAACCGTGCCGAAAACCTGCCCCAAGCGCAGTATCCCCGTTTTCCGTGGGGGATGCAAGCGAATTCCATCGAAAACATGCGATTCTACTTGGCCTATGTGGTGCTGATGGCGGAGGGAGATGTGGGGGAGAACGGTGAGCGCGGGATCGTGATAGAAACGGATCACGCCGCGGAGAAGACCATTGCCCCCAATTCGCATTACTCCCACCTGGCAAAGACCTCACCGATGTCGGTGATCACCGCTTTGTCTTCCCCGCCCGCGCCGATCGCATGAATCTCGTCGAAGTGCCTGCATGGCCGCGTCGTACTTGAAGATCGCCATGCCCCCACGACCTCCCCGGACACCTTCGGAGGAACCTACCAGGACCGTTCCGTCGGGCAAGAGGGCGGCCTGTCGGAGTACACGCGGTGGTTGACCAACACGCATGCATGTCGGTGGCACTTGGCGCACGCCAGCGTCGACGCGGGGCCGTTGTACTGGGGCCGATTCCAATCATTTCCGGTTCTGCGGCCTGGATTGGATGGAAGAGCGGGCCAAGGCATACGTCTCGTAGGCGCTGGACCGTGTCGGACTTCCAGTTGACGTAAGGAGCATTGCGATGACCAAGCGTTACAGTGTGGAACTACTCTGGCGGTTGCGGAACGAGATCCGGATGGACTGGCTGATCCGATACCTTCGTTGGCCTCACAAGCGTCGGAATGGTCAGTTCGTGTTTGTCTGTCCGTTATGCAATGAATCGGAATCGGACGTGAACCCAAAGACCAATCTCGCGCGTTGTTTTCACTGCGAGCGGAACTTCA
>JAAYEH010000652.1 GCA_012728855.1 Rhodopirellula sp.
CGCAAAGTGCAAAACCCTCTAGCAAGCCCCATGCCAGACGTCGCCGTCTTTTCTCGCTGCTCGCCGCGGGCTACTTGAACCAGGGATTAGATTGTGGCTGGACCTCTCCCCTGCCACGTCCACTCCATCATCCAATCTCTTAACGCGCCACGTCGTCCTCTTCGGCCGCCGCACAATCTAATCCTTCATAAGTTAGCTGCGGCGGTTCACGAGACGCGCCGGATCCGCACGCCCTTGCTGGTCGCAAGCTGCGAGATCTGGAGGTGTCGTCGGTTGCCCTCGAACAACCTTCGCGGTAACCAAAACAGCGCAGCCATCCCATCGCTGCAGAACAGCATACCCTTGGGTGTGTCTAGGATCAATCCGACCAGTTCCCATCCAAACGACGAGGAAAGGCGTTCATTCCTGACAGCAAGTCCCTCCGTGCCGAGGGACACTTCTGTTTCCAGGTAGTCCGCTTCATGCTTGCGGTAGTGCCGCCGAGTTGCTCCGCGGCGACCAAGCGGGAGGAAAACAACAAGGCAGGCCCAAACCACAAAGAACCAGGCCGCCACGTACCAACTCACGAACCCTACGTACCAGATAAATGACCAACCGATGCCCAATGCCGCGGCAAGCGTGATGCCGACCCTGGCGGCCCAACGAATCGCGGGTCGAAAAACAACAAGCCCATGGTAGTGCTGCAAATCTACCGCATCCGCCTCAGTGAGCCGCCCGACGAACACCAAGGGAGGTTCAACGCTTGCCTGAACGCTGGCCATCTTTCGACCTCTCGACGTGTAGGCCCAGGTCAGATCGTTCTACGTCAGGGCCTACGGGCAACCTCAAGCAGCTAACGACACGATTATGCGACGCGGCAGACAATTTCGTCCGCTTGCTCTATCTCCTGCAGTGATCCCACATCTACGTACAAGCCGGCCGGAGTTGTTCCCACGAAGCAGATCGGCAGTGAGATCTTGCGCGCCTGAAACGCCTTGTGGACCGGAGGGCGTTCCGGCGGCAACTCCTCCAGCAGGTCCCCTCCGTCGAACAGCCAAGTCGCCATCCCGTGGTCGCCGCAGCAGCAGCCGATCGACTCGCAGTCCAGCGTGGCAGCCACTCGCATCGCCGTCGCTCGCGTCCAGTCCCAATCACCACCGTCACAATAGCCCAAGGTGCGATATACGATACACCATCGGCGTTTGCGGACCGCCACGGCGAGCATCGTCCTTGATCTGGGGTCTGGCGTCAGCGCAACGTAGTTGCCATCTTCTGCCTTTGAGTTAGACAGCTTCTTGAGGCTCACATTCGCCGCATGTCGCTCCACTTTCTCGTCTACCAGCAGCGTTTCGACCAGTTCCTCGAGTGTGGCCTTGGCAGCGACTAAGGACCACCCGCCCAGTTCTTTGGCAAAGTCTTTGAATGTCGGCATCGTCACCTCACTTTTCCGTCGAGCGGGTTTTTTGAATCGGAGGACCTACCGTGCAGTGCGCCGAAGCTCAGTGGTCGGGCATAACGACCGCGTTGACCAGGCCGCGACGAGCAGACGCAGCCATTCTGCCAGACCAGATCGCGGCTCTGGTCCAACGCATAGTTCGGCCAGTTTCCTGTTGGAGTGAAGGCTGACGCCTACTTTTCGACCGCCTTTCTGACTTTTCCAAGCCAAGTCTGTTCCGCCTGCTCGGATTTGACGTCCTGCGGATTCCCGTAGTATATGATGTCGCCACTTCCATGCGTCTTGGCGCGCAGATTACCCGTCGCTCGCACCTTGACGTTCCCATTCCCGCTGTTGTCAACATCGCAATTGACCGCCGTCAGGGCTTCCAATGACACGTTATCGTTGCCCTTTGACGCGATGACCAACTTGTCCACCTTGCCAGATCCCCTAATATTGCTGTTCCCGTCGCTGACTAGGGAAAGGGTTTGGCTGACTGCAATATCTTTGATTTTGATACCACCACTCCCCGCGTACCGTAGGTCCACGATCCTCGCCTTTACGTTTGTGAGGGCCAAATGGCCGCTGCCGTCGATCTCCACTGACAGTTTGCCAACTTCGCCTCCGGCTTTCACCTTGCGATCCGCGTCGTCCGCTACGAAAGCTCCTTCGCCAACGACCGTCTCGGTAAACCTAATATTGCCCGACCCGGCACAGCGCAACGCCAGCTCGCGAGCCTTGACGTTGTCGAGCGACATATCGCCACTGCCCTCGATCTTCACGTCGAGCTTCCCAACTTCGCCGGACAGACTTACGTCGCCGGATCCTTCGACATCTAGACTGAAGTTTTCCGTAAACAAATCCTTGACAACCAAGTCGCCGGACGCATGTTGGCTAGCCTTGTCTAGACGGGGGACCGTGACGAGAACAACCGTTTCCGACCTAGTAATAATCCCGCGCGTCAAAGAAACGTAGAACGTTCCGTCCCGGACTTTCGTTTCTATGAGCGGGATGATGTTGTGGTCCGCTCTCACTGTCACGCTGGGCGTCTTGAGCCGCCGATCCATTGTCACTCGGAGGTCGACTGATGATTCTATCGCGATGGCCGAAAAGGTTGGAACTACCCGGCTCTGCTCGCGGACGATTCCAGAACCGACGCCAGAACCAACGCCCCCGGACAGATTCTGTGCAACTGCGATTGGGCACAAAGCCGTCGTGCCGTCAACGGCTGCGACCGCACGCACGAGAACCAACCAAACCGCCACTAAGGACTTCATGATTAGCCTCCATTTTGAGGTTACACGTTGGACTCAGGCCGAACGACAGCCGTAACCGGCCGGCCGCCAAAAGACTCTGATTTCAAAACCCGCGTTGCCGGCCGCTCCGGTTCACGGCCTTGTTCGCCGTCACTTCACGTCCTGTACTCCATCAAATGGTCCGCACAAATACGCCTTGACGCTGTCAGGAAAATCGCCCTGAGGCATCCCAAGGCGCAAACCGACGTGGTACGCGGTATTGATGTGAACCGGTAACCATTCCGCAAGGACTACTGAGTTTGGATCGGGAGCTTTTCTTTTGCGATAGTTCTCGACTGCCTTGCGTGTCGATTTCTCGAAGGCATCTTGATCTTGCTGGATGATCGCTTCAATCATGCTCGCAAGGAGTCGAATCCCTGTCTTACGGCTCGCTAAACAGTTTGTGAGCAACCTGCGAAAACCAGTTGCTGGCTTGGGTTGAAAAAGGCTCGCAAGCACCAGGTGAAGGCGTTGAACGTCATCATCAAGCGTGCCCTGGTACTCCGGCCTCTTGCGGGGAGTGACCCAGTTGCACAATTGTGCAAGCCTGTCGTCCAGCCCGCAAAACGCGCACAGAAAAATGCCATTTGATAATTGCCGATACCAGCCGTCTATGGCCGTCTTGCCAATGTCGAAGTATTCAATTGCCGCGGTCACCGACTCATGGATGGCCTGGACGAGTTCGGTCGTCTGGACGATGGCTCCGAGATGATGGGCACGTATCAACTCGCAGCAACCATGAAGTTTAAGGTCAGTTGGGTTATCGTGCAGCACCCGAAGTATCGATTCGACAAGGAATTCGAGGGAAAATGTCACGTGGAACTTGATCAGCTCCGCGTTTCGGTTCAAAGGCTCTTGAGGTATGCCAGGCGGATTGATGTACTCTTGCCCCTTGGCGATACGCCGAAGTTCTTTCCCGACCTGCTTGATTGCCTCCTTAACTTGTTGCTTGGCCTTTTCAATCTCCTGCTGCTGAGCGAGGTCACTTGGTGTAGCGTATTTTTCTGCAGTCCCATCGAACGCGGCTACGAACTGGGATTTGGAATTGACGTCGATGCCAACGTGCTGGCTGAGTTGGGCAAGCATCTGCTCTTGCCAAAAACGAAGGCTCTTTCGTCTACGCGTCTCCCCAACGGAGGACGCCAGTTTGTAGAGCGAATTCCGATCGAACAATTTTTCGGCGGCAGCAAGCACGGCGGCGCGGGTTGAGTCATCCATGGTCGTGGTTACGTGAGGCCATTTCGGCCGGCGAACGGTCGCGATCAGCCGGCCGGGATATGCGGCGCGACCGACATTGTTTTCAGGACCGATTTCGCCGCCGCATATCCCGGTCGGCTGCATCGCGTGGTTAGCCCCCGCCCTCGTCCCCATACTGGCCAATGACCCTGTCTCGAAACTCTTGAAACCCTTCCCATCCTGCCTGGGAGGGATTGTCGAGGTCGAGGA
>JAAYEH010000653.1 GCA_012728855.1 Rhodopirellula sp.
AGCACTATGCCATCGAAACGCAGTACAACAGCGTCGTCTGAAGATACGGTAATGTGTAAGGGATGATCCTCCTGCTCGCCGAGAACCCACCAAAACTCGTCCAGGGCGACGAAACTGATCGGCTCGGGGACCGTCTCTTCCTCGGCAGTCAGCACCACGATAAACGGCGCCATCGTGAGCGGGGCAGACCCTCCGCCGCCGGTGGAGAAAACGACCTGGAGCAAGGCCGCGGCGTCGGGTCGGCCATCGTAGGCTTCCGCGACTCGCAATCCACTGCCGGTGATGAGAATGGCCAGGGAATTACCGCTGGTCCACTCCGGACGGGCCACGATTTCCTGAATCACCGCGAAGATGTCCGGCGTTTGCTGGGCGGGGCCTGCTTCTCCAACCCCCGTCCACGGGTCCGGAGACCACGGCGTCGAGGCCGTCGTACGGGGCCGCGAAGAGAGGTCGCCATTGGTTTCCGTGAACGTCGCGGCGTGATCCGCCGCCTCGCCTTGAACCACCAGCGATGCGGAATCGACATTCACCTCGTCCGCCTGGAACTGAAGGTAGGCGCTCTGGATCGTGGCCCCCTGCGGGATCCCCACGCTGTTAAATCGCAACCCCACAATCACGTCCAGACCTTTGTCGAGCACCATGTCGAGGTCGGTGCTGGTGAGATACATCTTCCCGGAGGAGATTCTCTCCTCCGCGTCGTCGGAACTCGCCGAGATCTGAACGTTGAACGTCTCCAGCACGCCTTCCTGAACGGTGATGGTCGACTCATCGCCGGCAGCCAATTCCCCGTCGTCGGCCGTCAATCGCAGGACATAAGTGCCTGCGGCCGGCAGGCTCACCGTCGTGTCCACGGCGAACTCGTCGTCGAAGGCTGCCATCGCCGGTCCGCTGACCATGGTCCATCGCTGCGTCACTATCCCTGGCGGGGTCGGCTGGCCGTCGTCGGCCACCGTCGCATCCAACAATGCCACGGCCGGGGCCGAGAGGTCGGACACCACGATGACTTGATCCCCGCCAGCGTCGACTAAGGGCGCCGTATTCTGTCCAGGCTGGGAACTGGAGAACCTAACGCGAAGCAAAGGGGCCCCGGCGGCCTTGCCATCGTAGGCTTCCGCGGTTCGCACCCCGCTGCCGGTGATGAGGATTGCCAGGGAATTGCCGCTGGCCCAGCCCGGCCGGTTGATGATTTCCCGGATCACGTCCGAGATGTCCGAGGTTTGCTGGGCGGGCCCCTCTTCTCCCACCTTTGTCCACGGCTCCGGAGACCACGGCACCGAGGCAGTCGTTCGGGGCCGCGAGGAAATGTCGCGATCGATTGCCGTGAAGGTCGCGGCATGGTCGCTCGCTTCGCCCTGAATCGTCAGCGACGCGGCCTCGACGTTCACCTCGTCGGCTTGGAACTGAACATAGGCGCTTTGGATCGTGGCGCCCTGCGGGATCGCCACGCCGTTGAATCGCAATCCGACGATCTGGTCCCGTCCTTTCTCGTCGACGATTACGTCGAGGTCGGTGCTGGTCGTTGTCACGAAGCCCGACGAGACCCGCTCTTCCGCGTCGTCCGAACCGGTCCCTACCCGAATCTCGACGGTCTGGAGCAGACCTTCCTCGACGGTGATCGTCACCTCATCGCCGGCGGCCAACTCCCCGTCGTCGGCCGTCAAACGCAGGACGTACGTCCCCGCGGCCGGCAGGCTGACCGCCGTGTCCACGGCATACGGGTCGTCGAAGGTGACCATCGCCGGTCCACTGACCATCGTCCACTGTTTCGTCACGAGCCCCGGCGGGATCGGCTGGCCGTCGTCCGCCACCGTCGCATCCAACAGCGCCACGGCAGGGGTCGAGAGGTCGGGCACGACCAACACTTGATCGCCGCCCGCATCGACCACCGGCACGATGTTCTCTCCCGGCGCGGAAGTGGAGAACTCGACGTAGAGCAAGGGGGCGGCGTCGGGCTTGCCGTCGTAGGCTTCCGCGGTTCGCACCCCGTTGCCGGTGATGAGGATTGCCAAAGAACTTCCGCCGGTCCAACCTGGGCGATCGACGACCTCCTGGATCACGGCGGAGAGGTCCGGTGTTTGCTGGGCGAACCCCGCTTCACCGATCGTCGCCCAAGGCGCGGGAAACCACGGCACGGAAGCTATCGTTCGGGACCGGGAAGAGACGTCTCCATCGATTGCCACAAAGGTGGCCGCGTGATCCGTCGCCTCGCCCTGAATCGCCAGGGAGGTGGATTCGGTGTTGATCTCGTCGGCCTGGAACTGGATCGAGGCCCGGAGGATCGTCGCTCCATGCGGAATGGCCACATCGTTGAATCGCAGCCCTACGATCTGCTGCCGTCCCTTCTCGTCGACAACCACGTCCAGGTCGGTGCTGGTCGTCGTGACGAAGCGGGAGGATACCCTTTCTTCCGCGTCGTCCGAACTTGCCGCCACCCGGACCGCGATGCTCTCCACCAGGCTTTGCTCGACCGTGATGGTCAGCTCGTCGTCGTCGGCCAACTCGCCGTCGGTGGCGGTCAATCGCAGGACGTAGGTTCCCGCGGCGGGCAGGCTTACCGTGGTGTCGACGGCATACTCGTCGTCGAAAGTGACCATCGCCGGTCCACTGACCATCGTCCACTGCGTGGTCACGGCCCCGGGAGGGTCGGGTTTGCCGTCGTCCGTCACCGTGGCATCGAGCATTACGACGGCAGGCGTCGACAGATCGGGTACCAGAATCATCCGATCACCGCCGGCGTCGACCAGCGGAGCCATGTTCCGTCCTGGGAGTGGATGGGAGACTTCAAGGTAGAGCAAAGGGGCGAATTCAGATCTGCCGTCGTAGGCTTCCGCCGTTCGCACACCATCACCGGTGATGAGGACCGCCAGGGAATTGCCGCCGGACCAGCCCGGGCGATCGACAATCTCCTGGATCACCGAGGAAATATCCGAGGTTCGCTGTGCGGATCCCGCTTCTCCTACGCGCGTCCAGACCGGCGGGAACCAGGAGACCGAAGCAGCCGTTCGTATCCGGGAGGAAAGGTCGCCGTAGGCTGTCGTGAACGTTGCCGCATCATCCGTCGCCTCGCCTTGAATCGCCAACGAGGTATATTCGGTGTTGATTTGGTCGGCGAGGAACTGAATCGACGCGCTGCGGATCGTGGATCCGGGCGGGATCGCCAGGCCGTTGAAACGCAGCCCCACGATCTGCTGCCGGCCTTTCTCGTCGACGATGATGTCCAGGTCGGTGCTGGTGGTCGTCACGAACCTCGAGGACACCCTCTCTTCGGCGTCGTCCGAACTTGCCGCCACCCGCACCTCGAGGCTCTCCAGAATGCCTTCATAGACGGTGACAGTCAATTCGTCGCTGGTGGCCAATGCGCCGTCGTGCGCCGTCAGCCGCAAGATATAGGTTCCCGCGGCCGGTAGGGTCACGGTGGTGTCGACGGCCGAAGCGTCGTCGAAGGCAGCCATTGCCGGTCCGCTGACCATCGTCCACTGGGTGGACAGCGCGCCCGGCGGGATAGGTCTGCCGTCGTCGATCACCGTCGCGTCGAGCGATGCCACGGGAGGAACCGACGGGTCGAGAAGACCGACCATCTGATCGCTGCCCGCGAATACCAGCGGGGCCATGTTTTGTAGCGGCTCTTCTCCGCCGATGTGCGCCTCGTAGACGCGACCGTCCGGCTGGTTGTCCCAGCCGCCGTCGGCGATGTAGAGCGACACGGCGCCTGGGTCGTCGTTCGGATCCGATGTGGGCGCAAACGTCAACCCCTGCGGCGCCTTCGGCTGCGGCGAGAAGTGGCTGATGTCGTACTCGTC
>JAAYEH010000654.1 GCA_012728855.1 Rhodopirellula sp.
CGACGGCCACCGACTTAACGCTGCCGACCCTCCGGCCATGGGCCGAGAGCAACCCCGCATCCACCCGCCAATGATGGGCAACCGCCCCGTCCATCTCCTCCAGCGATACCGTGCGCCGCGGCAAATCGAGGTCTTCATCTTGCAGGCGGCCGGTCCGACGTTGCTCGATCCGCTCCGTGGTCCGCTCAAAGAACCTCGCGCGCCGCCGATGGCGTAACGGTTGGCGGCCATTGCCTCCATCAACGGCCCGGCGTCCTCCATCAGACACGCATGGACGTACGCCCGATAGTGCCGCCGCGCCGCAGCCATGTCGGGGCCATAGACTTTTTGGCGGACAGTGCCATTCGTGTCACGAACCTTTTTCAGTCCGGATCCGATATTCCCGGCTCCTCGCCGCGCCAGCCTACTTTCTAGACACCCGACTTTCGGCCGGTGCGAACTTGCGTCCGTGTCCTACAATGTAAAACTACCGCCACCCAATGCTTACGCCCCGGAGTCTCGCCCGACCAAAAACCCGGAAAAGCCGGCTTGGCGAAAAACTCCGTCGGCCCGCCTCCCCGCCGACCTTCTCCTCATCCCCTGGACCCAAGACCTGCTTGACAGATCGCGCCGCATCGATCATGCTCAGACAAGAATAGTGGACGTATGATCACGTCCATCCCCAGAGCCCAGCCGCTTTCGCGGCCCGGCTCCGGCAGCTCATTGGCAATTGGGTTGATGATTTGAGTTCTCCCGGTGGTGGGCGGAAGGGCTCACGGTCCCTTTCCGGCCCCAGGTGCCCGGTCTGCTCCGGCTCAAGCTCTTACGACGTGAGAGGCGATCCGGAAACGGGGACTGGCTCCCGTAGGTTGTGTCTTGTGGGTGGAAATTCTACGAGAGGTAGGATGCCTGTCCCCGTTTCCGGATCGCCTCTGAAACTCCGGCACCGCGAGAAACCGATACCTCCTCCCCCAGAAGCGCGTGGCCACCATGTCCCTTCGGTTTTGAGAAATCGCCAACTTGGTGGCCACACCCGCCGCTGCTATTTCATCCGAAAGACCTCGACGCGGCCCTCCCCTGTGATCGCAACGGCGTGATTTCCGCTCAGCACCAAATGGTCGGCGCTGGCGCCGGTCGGTGCATGGGCGACGGGCTTTCCCAAGCTGTCGAGCACAACCAACCCCGCGCGTCCGGCGGCGGCCACCAGCCGTGGTTTCTCGCCGCTGTCCAGCAACGCCACGTCTGCCGAGCCGGCCGGCAGAGCGGCTTGCCAGAGGACCGAGCCATCGCCTTCCACGGCGACGATCTGAGCACTCTCGGCGGCACAGACAATCTCGGCGATCCCATCGGAGGTCAGGTCGACGAGGGCGATCCGCGTGATCTTGTCGCCGAGATTCACTCGCCACCGCTCTTTGCCCTCGCCGTCGAAGCAAAACAGATCGCCGTTGTCCATGCCGCAGAACACTTCCGGCGCCGGCTGGCCGTCGACATCGCCCGCCGCCACGGCCGTCATTTCCGGCGTGACCGTGCCGGCGACCCAGCGGCGACGGCCATCCGGATTCAGGACGTTGAGCGTGTAGTAGGCATTGCCGGCAATCGTTTCCGCCTTGCCGTCGCCATCGAGGTCGGCGGCGGCGCCGACGGTGGCGGAATGGGCATAGATCACGCTGTCCCAGAGCTTCGTGCCCGTCGCGTCGTAGGCGAAGTATTGCCAACTGGCACAGCCGCAGACCACCTCCGGCCGCCCGTCGCCCGTCACATCCGCCGGGAAGACGGTCTTCACGTCGCTGGCGATACCGCGGAACTTTGCGGGGTTGGTTTCCCATCGCAACAATCCATCGCCGCCGAGCAGCCCCAGCCGGGCTCGCTCGCCGCCGAAAAGCACTTCGGCCTTGCCGTCGCCGTCGACGTCGCCACAGGCCACCGCGTCGATCGAGGCGAGATCGGGAAACTCGTAAGTCCAGAGCGTTTGCCGTCCTGCCGGTGAGATGGCCGACAGTTGGCCGGCGGCGCTCGCCAGCACGACTTCCTTGTCGCCGTCGCCATCGAGGTCGCCAGCGGCGCAAGCGGCGATCGGCGAAACCTTGCCGGGCACGAGGGCGTGGACCTCGATTTCCGAGAGGTAGACGACCGACTGGTCATTTTCCGGCGCCAGGGCAATGCGGACCTGACGGGCCTTCCCCTTGAGCGGAACGCGCATGGCGATGTTGCGGCTGGCGCCCGATTGCCACTGGTCGACGGCCTCGAAAGGCTCGTCGATCGCGCGAATGTCCGCTTGGAACCCGTCGCTGCTGAGCGACACTTGGCGTTTGGCAACGCTCCAGCCCGCCACTCCGTGCCACTCGCGGAGCACCACGGCGGCGATCTCGACGTCTTTGCCCAGGTCGACGGTAATCTCCGGCGCCTCGCCTTTGCCCCACATCGTCGAGACGGTCGAACTGGTGTGGCCGCCGTCGGTAAGCCGCTCAAGGGGATAGGTCGACCGCGGCTCGATCGAGCAATGAATCGACTCGGCCACGATCTTCTCCGGCGGCGCGGGAATGCCCGCGCATTGCCAGACCGGCTTCAGCCGCGGCAGGTCCGGGGCTTTGCCGGCAGCGTCGTTGGCGACAGCAGGGCTGGCGGCCAACTGCTGGTGAACTGCGGTCAACGCCGCGGGGGGCGAACTGGCGGCGAATTGGAGCCGTTGCGAACCGGCCGCCAAGGCAAGTGTCGCCATACCGGCCGCATCGGCCACCGCCCGCGATTCTCCGCAGAGTATTTCCACGTTCGGCGGTAGTCGGAGTTCGACCTTGCCGGGTTGCGGGGCGACGATCGTGCCGGTTCCGGCTCGGTAATCGAGTTCGAGAGAAATCGGCACCGCGGCATCGAGGAGCTTCCCATCCGCGGAAAGGCTCTTACCACCAACCACCATCAAGCGGCTGGAACCGAGCACGACGACCTCGGCATCGGAGCGGACGCCGGGCAGTTTGGCGTCGCCCGGCTGAAAGGCGGCGACGTCGCAACCCTGTGGCGTTTCGATCACGACGACGTCTTCGCCGATGCGGCGGGCAGCCAGTCCGCCGGTTTGCTCCAAGGGTTCCGAACGGACGACATTCAAGAATCGGTAGCTCTGCCCTTCGTCGAGATCGACACTGACCTGCTGCGACAACCGGCTCACCGCAAGTCCTTCTACAGTCTTCATCGTCTCCAGGACGCCGGGGGCGCCGTCGGCGTTGGCCAGCAGCAAACGCATGGGCGGATGTATGACTTGCAGCAATCCGTCGCGAAGGGTCGCCTCACCCCATGGCCGCCAGCAGCAGCGGAGCGTGTAACGGCCCGCCGAGCGGGCGCGGACCTCATCGCGGACCAGCAGGTAATCGCCGCGCCGCCAGAGCAGGCATCGCGTCCAGTCGGCGCCGCTGTACCCGGTGACCCAGGTGCGGGTGTAGGCCGACGCGCCAAAGTCGTCGGCCCGCCCCAGCCCGGCCACCGCCGGCGCCGGGTCGGTCTGCCCATCGCGAAGGATTACCAGGCTGTTGTGATACTTGGGCTGGCTCTTGATATACTCTCCGTCAACCAGCAGCGGCCGGCCGCCGGCGGCGTAGCTGACGATCGCCTGCACGTCGAAGTGCATGTGGTTGCCGCGACCGTGGCCGTCGAGGAAAAGATACTCATCGGCCGTATCCCAACCGCCGCGGAGGGTCAGCTTATCGAAGACCTGTTCCCAAGGGAGCTGCGGCCCGAGGCCCTTCGTCGTGTTCCGTGAGGCAAAATCGTAGCACTGCCGCGGCAGACGCGAGACGCGAACGCCGACGTGCTCCGCAGGCGGTTCCGGTTTGACGGAGCTGAAGTACGGCTGTCCAAGGCAATACTCCGTTCCGCGTCCGGCGAGATCGGCGCCCCACACGAAAGCGGGCGAGCGGTAATACCACCCGGCCACCTGGAGCACCGGCGCCAAGCAGGAGGCGCTGGTCAGCGCAGGATAATCTCCGTAGGCGGACTGATAGCCGGCGTTGTCCAAGGCCATCAGCGCGGAATGGGCCGCCTCGCGAGCGTGGCCCAAATCGAAAAAGGCCAGTTTGTCTTCAGCCAGACTGTAGATCATCGTATGAATCAGCGGCAGCCACTGGTAACTGGCGGAGTCTTCCATCGGCTTGCTGGCGAGGCTCTGCCCGTGAAAGATGCCGCGAGCCACCGCAAGCCAGTCATCGACGGAATCGACCTGGTAGTGACGCTTGAGGTATTGACCGACGAAATAGACACTCAGCGCGGGAAAGGTGAGGTGGTTGTGGACGATGTCCTCGTTCGCTTCCCAGCGTTTCACTGCCGCCGGGGTGTTCCACCGCTGGTAGACCATGCATTCCAAGGCAAGCCGCACGAGCAGGTTGGTGATGGCCAGCCGCTCTGGATCGGAAAACAGTCCCGACTCTTCCACCAGATCCCAAACGATCGCCACCTGGTAGGTAAAGGCATCGCGAAAATCGCGATCGTACCTGCCCATCCCCCCCTCGTTGATGTAGGGATCGGTGCGATAGTATTCTTCGAGGGCCAGGAAGAGGTCGTGGCAGACCTCGGCGCGGGCGGGATCGCCGCTGCGATGATAGGCGATGCCCGCTTCGATCAAGCGGCTGATGCCCGACCGTCCTTGACCGGGACTGAACAAGAGTCGGCGCCCTTCGACGATTGCCGCTTCCTTGGCTTTCCCATCCAGCGGCTGGAGAACCTGGGCGCGGCAATCCTCCGGATCGAATCGCGCCAGCAACAACCTGCCAACGGACGCATTTCCTCGTGCAGCCCGTATACGCACGTTTTCGGCAAATGCTTGGGCGGCCTTGCCGGCGCCCTCGGCGAAGCTGCCGCCGACGAGGATGGCGTTGTGTCCGTTGCCGAACGGATCGTGTACCGAGCGCAGCACGTATCCGGTACGGCCGGTGAAGCCGCGGTCGAGGCAGACGTAGAAGTTGTGGTAGAGCCGGGCGACCCAGCGATGGTTTTCGAGGTGGCCGAAGAGAACCAAGTGGTTGCTCGCAAAATCCTCGGCGCTGAGCGCTTCGTCGGTTTTCAGGGGGAGTTCCACGCCGGTGGTCTCGCGAACGGCTTTTTGGACCAGCAGCGCCGCATCGCGCCACGCGGGGTCGTCGGCATGGCAAAGGATGGCCCGCGGTTGGTTCTCCTCGACCAGTGGCGTGTCGAGGATGAGCGGCTTGAGCTGTTCGGCACGGATCGAACATTGCTTCAAAAGCTCAGCCTGTTCCGCAAGTTCGTCACCACGGCCGGCTTCGACCAGCAATACCACGAGGCTGAGAATCAGATACACTCGCATCAATGCATTCCTTTTGGGCGTGAGTTCGTGGCTGGTGGTGAAGCTGCAGTCAACCGATTCCGCGCGCCGCCCGGTTCGTCTTCAGGCGGCGGAGTCCCGTTCATATTCCCACGGTCTCCCCGGAAATGCAACCGCGTGATAGAATGGCCGCCTATGGTAGAATCCGTCCTTCGGAAAAGTCAGCAGTGGGAGTCTCTCATGGAGTTCTCGGAAAAACCGGCGATCCTACTGAGCCTGAGTCTCCTATGCATGGCGCACGCGAATCTTCTGGCCGAACCCGCCGCCTTACCAGCTTGGTTCGAGGAGAATCGTGTTCAGGCGCATTTCGAGAACAGCATCCAAGACGACATCGGCGGTCTCTATCGGCAGTTGCATCCGGCCGTCCGGTCGATGGGGGCCGAGGCGCTCACGCGGATCTTCAAGACGGTCGGGGAAGGCGCGTGGTGGCCGACCGCCGCCGGCGAGACTCACGAGGCGATCGGCGATCAGGATCTCGCCCTGAAGATCGCGCGTGACGCCCACGCCAACGGCCTGAAAGTGATCGCCTACTACCGGATCATGTGCGACGATTTCATCGAGCGCGAGCATCCCGACTGGCTCTGCCGCGATGCCGCCGGCGACCTCGTGCTCGAGCCGCGGACCCGCCGTCGCCCCAATCCGGAAGACCGCAAGCACGTCCTCTGCTTCAATTCGCCCGCCAAGGAAATGATCGAAGCGCGGCTCTTGGAACTGGCCAACCGCGGCGTGGATGGCATTTATTTCGATTCGTGGCACATGCCCGAAGTCTGCACATGCGAGTTCTGCCGGGCGGCCTATCTCCGGCGGACCGGCAAGGCGATGGATCCGACCGCCGAGCGTGGATCGGCCGATTATCGCGCAATGACCGAATTCGTGGCAGGAACGATTGTGCGGAACTTTCGCCAGTGGAAGCAGGCCGTCAAGAAGAAGCACCCCGCCGTGCTTTTCGCCATCGGCAGTTCGCTCTATCCCTGCTTCGATCGTCAAATGCAAATCACAGCGTCGCTGCTGGAGATCTCCGACACAAGCAAGACGGAGTTTTCCAAGCCGTTTGGCGGCTTTCTCGCCTGGCCGCTCAGCGGCGACCTCGACGTGCTATGGAGACGGCCCTACATGGACAAGTCTTTCGCCTTGCCCGCCTACGACGTGCAGAATGCCCTGGGCTGGAGCCTCACGCGCGACTCTTGCGATGGGCGTCCACCTCTGATGTGGATCCCCTTCACGCAGACCGAAGACGAAGCCCTTTTCTCCACGGCGGCAGCGGTCTCGTATGGATGCGTCGCCTCAATTCATCCAAGCGGCCTGTGGGCGCGTCGTTCGCCGACGATCCAGCTCGAGGCCACTCGGATCTATCGATCCTCCTATGAACTGGGCGAGGCTGTCTCGCCGTGGCTGGGCGGCGCGCGGCCGTCCCGTTTCACGCTGATTCACATCAGCGAGCGATCGCGCAACGCCCGCATCGCCAATCCCCGCGCCTTATGGGTGGAATTTTTCGCGCCGATTCTCGGTGTTTTCGAATCGCTGAAAGAAGACCACCTGCCTCTCAGCACGATCAATGATCTGCAACTCGAACAAGGGATTCCAGACCGGACCGCTCTGATTGTCCTTCCGCACGCGCGAGAAGTCAGCCAACGGCAGCGAACCGTCCTGCGAAGCTTCGAGGAGGCGGGCGGCAAGGTGCTGCGATGCGACACGGATCAGCCGTGGCATCTGAGAAGCGAAAAAACCAGTCTGAAGCAACAGTTGCTCGCGCAGGTGGTGGCCGAGATAGGCAGGCCGCCGATTCAAGTTCGTGGTCCTGCGGCGATGCATGCCGTATTCTTCGAGGATCCCGCCAAGCAACGAACCATTGTGTGCCTCGCCAACGATTTTGGCTGGTTTCGTTCGGAGCGAGAAACCTCCGAATCGCACGCGATCCCAGCCGTCCCGCCCTCCTGCCGGAACGTCGTGCTGGAAGTTGGCGGTTCACAACGGTCGATTCGACGCGTCTTGGAAGCGGTAACAGGAAAAGAACTGACGATCCGGCACGACGGCGGAAAGGCGATCGTCGACGTACCCGATTTCCGCGTGATGGCCTGCATCGTGCTGGATTCCATTCCCAACGATCCATGATGAACACAACCTCAACACGGAAAAGGAGTAATTCCCATGTCCACGCCTCGCTTTCCGGACGACCCGGCGTTCAAGAGTCTAAGAATTGGTGATTTGGAGGGCTATCGCCAAGCCGTGGAGGGACGCTCGGTCGTCGACTTCGCCGCGGCCGACCTGCGGGGGACGGATTTCCGCAAGGCGGACATGAGCAAGGTCATCCTCAAGGGCGCCTATCTCCGCGATGCCGACCTCCGCGGCTGCGACCTCCGCCACCTGGACCTCGAGGGGGCATCGATCCATAACGCCAAAATCAGCGGCACCTACTTCCCGCGGAATCTCAGCCCGGCGGAAATCGAAATGAGCCTGAAGTACGGCACGCGGCTCCGCGTCGAACCGTTTTGAATCGAACGCTATCGCATCGACGAAAAGGCGAGTGTCGCAACCGGGAAGGGGTCGGGAGTCTTTTTCCGTATCGGCCTTACCGCGGTTGGGCAAATTCGGTCCGCTTGGTGGCCGATACGGAAAAAGACTCCCGACCCCCTTGCGCCCCACATCCCGGTGAATGCGGCAACATTTCTTCGTTGAAACTTTGCCGCAAAGTCGTCAGAGTTCCAGATACTCCTCGACGGCCTCGCGCAGCACGCTGGTATCCGGGGCGACGCCGGTCCAGAGCCTGAAATCGATGGCGACCTGGGCGATAAAGATCTCCAGGCCGTCGATCGTGGCGCAGCCGCGCGCTTCCGCTTCGCGCAGCAGCCAGGTTTCCGGCGGACTGAGAAGGCGGTCGACGACGAGTATCTCCGGAGTGAGACTCGCCAACTCCAGGGGAAATTCGGGGGCCGTTTCGCCGGCGCCGGTCGTGGTGCCGTTGATGACCACTTCCGTCTCCGCCGCCAGGGCGAAGTGCTCCTCCCACGAAGCGAAGGCCGCCTCGTACTGCAATCGTTCGGCAAGCAGACGGATCAGTTCGCGGGCCGACTCTTCCTCGGTGTCGACAAGCGTCAGCCCGGCCACCTTGGCCATGGCAAGTTCGATGGCAACCGCGCGGGCCCAACCGCCGCTGCCGAACAACACGACCTGCTTGCCCTCCGGGTCGATACGAAGCCGTATCGATTCCGCTACGGCGCTGCCCACCGTATTCTCTCCAATCAAGTCACCGTTTTCCGTATGGAAGCAATTAACCACTCCGGACAGTTCGGCGATCGGACCGACCCGATCGAAGAGCGGTCCGACGGCGGATTCGTGCGGATGGGTGCAGTTGCCGCCCGAGAACCCCATCGCCTTCATGCCGCGGACGGCGTCGGCGAGATTCTCCGGCGCCACCTCCAGAGAGAGATACCGCCAATCCAATTCGCGTTGGGCGAGCGCCTTCTCGATCATATACTGTAAGGGATTGCCGGCGACGGGATACCCGAGCAAGGCGAGAATGGGCTGCAATGAAGCGGACACGATCGATTCAACTCCCGGGAAGTCCTGCTGCCGATGTTCGACGAACCCGATATTCTCCCCCAGTGTGGCAAGCAACGCAATGATTCCCCCCAAAGTACAGGAAACGGCTGGTCAAACGGGGAAATCCGATCAGAATAGATCGTATGGGTGGCACACGTCTGCTATTGACACTGCTGGTTCTCGCGCTCGTCTCGATCAGTCTCGTTGTGGCGGTCGTGGTTCGCAGGGACGGCGCCGATTGGCCTGCGCCCGCGATCATCGCACTGTACGCGCTCTCCTTCGGCCAAACCGGGCTCGCGGCGATCTGGATGGCCTTCGGAAAAGCCCCGCTTCCCTGGCGACTGCTGGCGCTCGTTCTCGTCACCGTGGGCTGGAGCCTGATGCTGCCCCGCGAGCAAGTCACGACCTGGAATGTCGCGTTGCTGTCGGAAAGCCTGGGCATTGTCGCCCTGTTGTCGCTCCTTCGATTGGAGGGGTGGCGACTGATTCTTTCCGGAAGCTGCCGATCGATCGAGACCACCGATTCCTCACGACAATCCCTTCAGTTCTCGATCAGCTATTTGCTCGCCTGGACCACGTCGGCGGCGATGATTCTGGGAATCTTGCAGTACACGTTCGCCTACGACGCATTACCGACCGCTTTCCGCGTATGGCGGGATATCGGCTGGCTTGCGGCAGGCCAGACTGCGCTGGCTGTCGCGGCAATCGGAGCCGCTCTGGGGTTCCACCGGGCTTGGGCACGATTGGCCATGCTTACGATGGGATCGATTGCGTGCCTGGCGTCCTTTGGGATTGTCTCGCCGGGACCACCATCGGCCAATCTCGTCTTGTGTTGCCTGGAACTGCTGGGACTGCTGGCCGTGATGGCGGTCGTGCGAGTGGCCGGATATCGGCTGTGGCGGACGCGGTTGGCAGAAAAGTTGCTGGCAGACAAATGACGGCTGTGCCAGCTCACCCCCTTGGTCGGACAAAACTCCGTACTACAATGACTCTGCGGGCGCTGCTGCGAGAGTGAACCACCTCAAGACCTGATAGGCTTACCGATGAGCAAAACCCTCCTGGCGATCGGCGCCCACTACGATGATTGCGTCTTCGGCATCCCGGGCATCCTGCTTGCCGCGGTGCGGAAGCACTACCGCGTTGTCGTTCTGAACATCCTCGGCGACTACGCCAACTGGTCGCCGGTCAAAGGACGCGAGCAACAGTTGCGAGAGAACAGCACGGAGTTGGCATGGCAGCGCGGCATCGAAATGCGTTTTCTCGATTACGCCTCCATGCACGTCGACGTCAACGACCGAAGCAAGCAGGCTGTGGCGGAAGTCGTCGCCGACGTCAAGCCGGACGTGGCCTTCATCCTCTGGCAGCACGACCGCCATCCCGACCACGAGGTCGCCGCCACGTTGAGCCGGATGGCCTTGCGGCAACCGGGCATGATTCTCGGCCGCGACGGCGTGCGAGGCACGAGGCGGATCTACGCCTACGACAACGGCCCGGGGCACACGATCGATTTCGAGCCGAACACCTACGTTAACATAACGGACGATTGGGCGGAGGCGAACGAGTGGTTGGGACAGTCGATGGCCTTCGTAACCGACCGGCCCTACGACCCGCAGTCGCCCCACGCGGCCCAGAAGGTCAAAGAAACGCTGGCCCGCTATCGCGGCCTGGCCTGCGGCGTGCAATACGCCGAAGCGCTGCGGGCCACCGGCGCCTACCCGCAAGAGATTCTGTAAACTTCCCGGTAGGTTCCATTGCCGAAGAAACCTCGCAATAATGCAGATCCCGCTCGGCAAGCGGGATCTACCACGGAGGGCGGCTTGACAGGACCGGCCGGCTTCGTGCAGGATACGTAACGATCTTTAGCGGCCAATGACTCAACGGTCCGAAAGAAGGTGCCTTATGCTCTGTCCCCATTGCACCCATGCCCTGCGAACGATTCAATACGAAGGCGTCGAGATCGAGACATGCGACGGCTGCGGAGGCGAGTGGCTCGATGACGGCGAGTTGGGCAAGATCGTCCGAATTCGCGAGGTGCGGTTTGATGGCAACCAGCGTCGAGCCGTTGCCGAAGCGACGGCCATCACGCCCGTAAAACTCGAAAAGGTCGATCGCGATCTCACCTGCCCGAAGTGCGGCGGCACAACCGACGCCTTGAACTACGGCGGCGATACCGGCATCATCATCGACCGCTGCACGAGCTGCCGGGGGCTGTGGCTGGACGGCGCGGAACTGGAGAAGATCCAGATGCTGGTCGAAGGCTGGAACGATCAATTGCCCGACGACCTCGCCCAATACGCCCCGATGCTTCATGACGTCTCGGCGCGGATGGACCGCGAGGACGACGTCGAGACGGCGCGACTGCCGCTGGTCGGCCGCTACGTCAATGCCATGGTCAACCGCATTCTCGATTTCGGACGATGAAGATGAAATATCGACTTCTGCTCTCAGCCGCATTCTTGATCGGCCTCTCCCCAATCGCTTCCGCCGAGGAAACGCCTTACGGCAAGGGGATGTCGGAGAAAAACAAGGAGCGGGTCTTCCTCGACGACATGGAAGACATTGCCGATTGGTCCAACGGCTCTCCGGACGAATCCACCCTTTCCGCCGACCGGGAGCACGTCAAGCAGGGCCAGCAATCCTTGCGGTTCGCCAACAAGATCGACTACACCAAGGGGGAGGCGAACTACCCGATCGGCTGGCCGCGAACCGGAAAAGACCTGGGCAAAGAGAATCTGACCGATTTCTCCCCGTTCGATTTCTTCGAGTGCTGGGTCTTCGTGGAGACCTCGCGGGAGTCGCTCCCCTCCAAAGCGATCTCGGTCGGTTTCTATCACACGGGCCATAAGCGATCGACGCACCTGCCGCTCGAAGTCGCCAAGAACGAGTGGACGAAGATCGTCCTACCCATCCCGAAGCTCCTCGATCCGTCCGATGTCCGGCGCATCCAGTTCAACATCTCCGAGTCGGACTACAAGCACGGCGACCGGGTCGACTTCTACATCGACGACATCGTGCTCACCCGCTACGTTGAGCCGGCGATTAACGAATTGGCCGTCGATCGCAACGTACTCTATTGCGGAGATCGGAGCATCACGGCCGAGTATTCGCTGGTTGGCTCCAAGGGGATGGACGAGGTCAAGGCGGAATTGGCGATCGGCCGTGGCGATCAAGCGCCCGTGGCGCAAACCGCCGGCACAGCGGACCGCCGCGGCGACCTCTGCCTCCCAATCGACAAGCGTCTGGAACCGGGCGTGTACTGGGCTCGCCTCGCGTTGAGAGACTCCGCCGGCAAGCTGATCGATCGAAAGCAGGTGGACTTCCGCGTGATTGAAGGACCGTTTTAGCAGTGGACAAGACAAGGGGTCGGGAGTCTTTTTTCCCGTGTCGGCCGCCCGCGGCCGACACGGGAAAAAAGACTCCCGACCCCCTCATCGCTCAATCAAAAGGAGCCTCCTATGCGTGGTGTATTCGTCGGCCTGGTATGGCTGATCGTGGTGATGGGAACCCGCTTCGCCGAAGCAAAGGTGCATCTTTTTGACATGGGGACCGAGGAATCGGAACTGCGGCCCGGCTTCACGCGAGTGACGGCCAAGTCGCATTACACGCCCGAGACCGGCTTCGGCTGGCAAGGCACCGAGGGGCTGAAGGAACACTACCGGCATTTCAGCCGCGAGTGGGAGATGAACGAGAGTCGCGGCAGTAAGCAACCACCGCCGATCTACACCAACGAGATTACCTGCGATGCCGTGGTGGGCCGAGAGGCCGCCACGTTCCTCGTCGACCTGGAGCCGGGGCGTTATACGGTTTATCTTCTTTCCGGCCTCAGCGCCGGCTCGTCGCGCGACTACCACTGGTTCGACGTCGCCGCCGGCACGGCCGCAGCGACGATCAAGATCCCCGGAGCGCACCGCTTTGAGCGTCGGGTTCTCGAGACAGCGGTAAATGGAAAGCAATTGGCTGTCGAGTTGTCGCCGCAGACCGACTGGATGCTGGCGGCCTTGCTGGTGTTTCCCTGCGACGAGGGATCAAAGGTTCGCGAGAAGCTGCTCGACGCTTTGGAAAAGGAAATCTACTTCTTGCCGCCTGATGTGGCGGAACAGTGGAAAGAAACTCGCCATGAGGACGACCGGCCGTTGCCGGAATTCAGCGACGCCGACCGTCGTCGCGGCTTCGCGGTGTTCGCGCGTCATTGGTCCGAAGTGATTTACCCCAACACCGTGCCACGGCAGAGCGAGTTGGATCCGCGGCTGGAGATATACGCCTCGCCGGGCGAGTATGAACCGGTGACGATCACGGTCCACCCCGTGGAAGATCTCGCCGGCATCAAGGTCACGCCCGGCGAACTGCGCAGCGAAACTTCGGCGATTGCGTCCGATCAAATCGACGTTCGTTACGTGCGGTACATGCTCGTGCGGCCGAACTACTCGGCGTTCTTCTCGTATCACGTCGCCCCCGATGTCCTGGAGCAGCGAGAATCCGTCGACACGAAGCGCGGAGAGAACCAGCGGTTCTGGATCACCGTCAAGGTTCCCGACGACGCCCGGCCGGGCGTCTACAGGGGAACGGTCCTGGTGGCCGCCGGCGATGCGGCAGCGGTTGAAGTGCCTTTCGTGCTGCGCGTGCTCCCGATCAAGCTCGAAAAAGATCCCGAGCACATCTACGGCATGTACTATCGCGATCCGATGGAAATGCTCAGCGACAAGAACACCCCCGAGGCCAACGCCTACTTCCAGCGCAAGGCGGAGTTAGAGCGGCAGGACATGATCGAGCACGGCATGAACTGCCATATCTCGGGCGTGTCGGGCTTGGACCGCGACGACGAGGGCAACTGGACGATGGACGGCCGCGACACCGACCGGCACATCGCGCTGGACCGCCGCTACGGCCTCGCCGACCGACCTCTGGTGATCCACTTTCCGGTAACCTGGTGGTATTCGAAGCTGGTCGATCCGCGCGGGACCGGCAGCCACCTTCGCCTGGTCAAGCCCGACGTGCCCCAGGCATTTTTCGACGAGGTGACCAAAATGGTGCGAGTGATTGAGGAGACTCGCAAGAAGTACGATTGGCCGGAGTTCCTCTATTATCCGATCGACGAACCGAGCACCAATCCCGACTCGGTGCGTTTCATGACCAATGTCTTGAAGGCCTGCAGGCAAGTGCCCGGCGTCCGCACGTACGTCACAGCCGATCCGACGCACGACCAGTTCGAGCCGATGTGGCCTTACGTCGATGTGTGGTGCTGCCAGCCGTTCGTCTTCGACCACGACAAGATCCGGCGGCTCAGCCGGGAGAAGAACATCGAGTTCTGGTGTTATCCCAACCACATCAGCGGCGAAAACGACCATACCCCGGTTCGCGGGGCGAGGATGAGCTGGGGCTTCGGTTTCTGGCGATCCGGTTTCAAGGCTTTGATACCTTGGATCTATGCCTCCGATGTCAGCGATCCCTGGAACTATCTCGACGGCACGGCGATGGACTTCGTCAACCGTTCCTCGCCCGACGGCGCGCCGATCCCGGTAACTCTCTGGGAAGCCTATCGCGAAGGGATCGACGACGGCCGCTACCTCTACACCCTCGCCCAACATTGCGAGCGCGCCGAATCCCAAGGCGGCCGCGCCGCCGAACTCGCCCGGTCGGCGCGGAAAGAACTGGCATGGATTTGGGACTCCATCCAAGTCCAAGAGAAATACAAGTACGACGATCTGTGGAGCGGCCAGGACTTCGACGCCTACCGCTGGCTCCTTGCATCGCACATCCTCCAACTTCAAGCCGCCCTGCAGCCACCCGAGTCGAATAACAACTGACGGTTGCCGAAGATTGAGCGGCGGCGCCCGGGAAAAACCTGAGTCCACGAAGGGAGAATCACGGATAGCCCGTCCGCGGCAAGCAGGGCTATACTATTGTGTTGCGGCCGGCCGAACAGGTCGCGCCGAGCAATTCCGAGGAGCAGCGACTTGGCGACATGGTGAGTTCTTTTCCCGTAGCATGGCCGCGTTCGGTGCGGGTGGCCGCCTCGCTGGTGAGCTTCGCCATTGTCTGCGGCATTTTGTACCTGGGACAAGTGCTGCTGATGCC
The DNA here is from genome assembly GCA_012728855.1 of Rhodopirellula sp. Lineage (GTDB taxonomy): Bacteria > Planctomycetota > Planctomycetia > Pirellulales > Thermoguttaceae > JABWBD01. The sequence continues at coordinate 14,918 of JAAYEH010000654.1, forward strand.
CATCGCTCTGGCGATCCTGGTGACCTTCATCTTGAATCCGGTGGTCACGAGAATCGAACGGCGATGGATGTCGCGAGTCCCGGCGGTGCTCGCGATCGTTCTCGCCGTGGCGGCTGCCGTGGGGGCAGTCGGCTATCTGGTCTTGAACCAGACCCGTATGCTGCTGAACGACCTGCCTGCCTACCGGCACAACATTCGCGAAAAAGTCGCCGACATCCGCGGCGCCATCCGGGGCGGCGCGTTGGAGAAAGTTCAGGACACGCTCGATGAAGTCGGCAAGGAGTTGGAGGAGAATAAGGCGGAATGGGAGGAGAATAAGGGAAATCGCCATTCGCCGACCGATCCGGCGGACGAGAAACCGGTGCCCGTTCAGCTCACTTCCGAAACCGGCCCGTGGGACATACCCGAATCGTTGGTTCTCAGCGCTGCCCTGGGAGTTCTTGCCACGGCGGGCTTCGTTGTCGTGTTGGTGATCTTCATGCTCATCCAGCAAGACGATTTGCAGAGCCGCCTGGTGGCCATCGCCGGTCGCTCCTCGTTGGCGATCACTACCAAGGCACTGGACGACGCCGGGCGGCGGATCAGCCGATATCTGTTCATGCAGTTCATCATCAATGTCAGCTTCGGCGCGGCCGTCGGCATTGGTTTGTTCTTTCTCGGTATCCCCTACGCGCTGCTCTGGGGCCTCAGCGCTGCCGTGTTCCGCTACGTTCCTTATATTGGCCCTTGGGTGGCGGCACTGCTGCCGATCGCGGTCAGCCTGGTCGCTTTTTCCGGTTGGTGGCAAGTCGCGATGGTAGTCGCCCTCTTCGTCGTACTCGAATTGCTCAGCAACAATGTGATGGAACCATGGCTTTACGGCCAGAGCGTCGGGCTGTCGGCCGTGGCCATCATGATTGCGGCGGTGTTCTGGACCTGGCTTTGGGGGCCGGTCGGATTGATCCTTTCCACGCCGCTGACGGTGTGTCTGGTCGTGCTGGGCAAGTACATTCCCGCACTGGCCCTTCTCGACCGGCTCTTCGGCGAACGGCCGGAGTTCGAACCGGAACTGGCGCTGTACCAGCGTCTGCTGGCCCGCGACGAAGACGACGCCGCCGAGCGCGTCGAGGATTATTTGGCGGATCATACGTTCACCCATGCCTGCGACGATTTGCTTCTGCCGACACTCTACCTGGCCCAACGAGATGGGGTTCGCGGTCACGTTTCCGAGCCGGAGCAAGCGGCGGTGCTCCGCTCGCTGGAGGGGATTCTTGAAAACCTGTCCGGGCAGACCCGATCCGAGATCGGCGCCGCGGCGGCTACGGCGGCCGACGAGAAGACGTCGCGCGTGCTCGTGATCGGATTCCCGGTTCGGGATCAGGGAGATGAACTCGCCCTGGAAATGCTCCGCGCGGTGGTCGATCCGACAAACTGCGAGATCGAGGTTCTGCCGCACGAATTGTTGATTTCGGAGAAGCTTTCAAGAATTGCAGATCGAAGGCCCGCCTGTGTCTGCCTGGTGGCGGTGCCGCCGGGTGATGCCGTTCACATGCGGCGAATCTGCAAACGGATTCGGCGGCAGTGCCCGGAAACCAAGATCGTCGCGGGTCGGCTCGGTTTCAAGTCGATGTCGGAGCGGAACCGAAGTTTGCTTCGTGCCGCCGGCGCCGACCAGGTGGCGGCAACGCTGGAGGATTTGCACCGGGCGGTTGTACCCTACATTCAGTTTCACCAGTTCGTGCGTCCCTCGCAGTGCCAAGAAGGAGCGGTCGTCGATCGCATCGGGTGACGTCAGTAATATCCATCCAACCAGCGGATATTGCCTCATGATGACGGGCGTGCGAACCGTTCCCGCCCAGTCGGAATCGGCGGGCTGTGCGACTCACAGGCATCCCAGAGCGCTGGTACTGACGAATCCGCACGCCCGTCGCGTTCGCGAGCAATTGGATCTGGCGGTAGATCGCCTTTGCCGGCGCGGCTTCACGCTCATGCTGGCAACTCCCGAGCGGCCGACGCTGTTTCCCCAACTTATTCGCGACTATCGCGAGCAGGTGGACCTGGTCATCGTCGCCGGCGGCGACGGCGCGCTGAATGCCACGGCTGGCGCCTTGGTGGAAACTCGCCTGCCGTTGGGCATCCTGCCGTTGGGCACGGCCAATGATCTGGCGCGGACTCTCTCCATCCCAACGGACCTGGAGGGAGCGTGCGACGTGATCGCCGCCGGCCACACCCGGCGAATCGATCTGGGGCGGGTCAACGACACGTACTTCTTCAATGTCGCCAGCATCGGGCTGGGCGTATCGGTCACCCGGCGGCTTACCGGCGACATGAAAAAACGGTGGGGGGTGCTCGCCTACGCACTGACGGCTTTAAGAGCGATCTGGCAGTTTCGCCCGTTCCGTGCCGAGATCCGCTGCGACGCCGCGGTCTGGAACGCCCGCACGGTCCAGATCACCGTTGGAAATGGCCGCTTCTACGGCGGCGGAATGACGATTGCCGAACACGCCGCCATCGACGACCAGCAACTGGATCTCTACAGCCTCGAGGTGCGGCACTGGTGGCACATTGTCGGACTTTTCTGGGCGCTGCGCAACGGGGCCCTTGCCGATCGTCCCGGGGTGCGGACCTGTTCGGGCCGGGAAATCACCATCCACACCCGCAGACGGCGCCGTATCAACACCGACGGCGAGATCACCGCCTCGACACCTGCCGTTTTTCGGCTCATTCCCGGTGCGATTACCGTCTTTGCCCCGTCAATCGAATAGACCGACTCGTCGCGGCGGCAAATGCGAGGAGGGGGCCTCATCTCCACACGGGACGATTTCCCGGAATGCCGTCCCATTGCCTTCTCGCAAAGCGTTATATTCATGGCTGGAATTCGCCTGGGCGGATATTGGTGCGCGTTTGACTGGAGACAAGACCGCCGCTGCGGGATGGGTGGGTAATAAACAGCGGATGGTGACATCCTTTGCCCCGAGGATTTACTGCTTTGATCGAATTCTTCGCGGCCAGCCTGTTTTTTCTGATCATCGTCGCCGTACCGCTGACGGCGTTGGTGCTGGCGATCATCGCCTATCGCCGGTCGCGGCAGGTCGCCGGTCTGTTGCGACGAGTTCAGGATCTGGAATTGACGGTTCGAAGGATTGGCAGACCGGCTGAAGAAGAAACGGAGACGGTTGCCGCCGAGATCGTTCCGACTGAGGTGGCGGCGTCGCCTGAAAAGATCGGGCCGTTTGGAGCCGGGACGCACCGGCGCGAGCCGATCCAGTGGGAAGTGCTGGTGGGACGCAAAGCGCTGGGCTGGGTGGCTGTGGTGTTGCTGGTGTTCGCGGCCGCATTCTTTCTCCGCTACGCCTTCGAAAACCAGTGGATCGGCCCGCTGGGCCGCGTCGCCATCGGGGTGATCGCCGGTGCCTCGTTGGTCATTGTCGGCTGGAGGCGAGATCGGCGAGGATGGCGAGGTGTTTCGCAGATGCTCACCGCTGCCGGACTTGTCCTCCTCTACCTGTCGACTTACGCCGCTTTTGGCTTCTATCGATTGTTGCCGCAGCAGGCCGCGGGCGTATTTCTGGCGATCCTCGTGTTGGAATCGGCCGTGCTGGCGGTGCTTTACAATTCCCCGGCCATCGGACTGACCGCGCTGGTCGGCGGCCTGCTCACGCCCGTGCTGATGCACTCCACGCACGATCAGTACCAATCTCTTTTCACGTACCTCGCCGTGCTCGACGCGGGCGTGCTGGGGATGCTCGTGTTCCGGGCGTGGGTTGGGATCGGCTCGGCCGCCATTCTTGGAACCCAGGGGCTCTTCTGGATGTGGTATACGGAGAACTATCACCCGGAAAAGCTCGCCTGGGCGCTCGGTTTCCAGGCGGTGGTGTTTGCTCTGTTTCTGGGGCAAAACCTGCTGATGTACGGTCTTCGCGGTCGCCGCGCCACTTGGGAAGACTTGGCGAGAATGGTGCTGACCGCCTCGTTAGGCTTCCTGGCCTTCTACGTGCTAATGAAGCCCGATCATGAAGTCTGGATGGGCACGGCGGCGGTAGTGATGGCGGTTGTCTATGCCGTAGTCGCCTGGTTGATCCTCGCCTGGCGGCCGCAACAAACGCGGCAGTTGCTCACGGCCCTGGCGATTGCCGTCGGTTTTGTCGCCCTTGCCTTTCCCATCCAGGCGGATGCTGCTTGGGTGGCCTTCGGTTGGGCGGCGGAAGCGGCGGCGCTCTGGTGGTTCGGCAATCGCATCGCGGCGCCGGCGATGCGCGTCATGGGCGGAACCCTGGCGTTTGCCGCCGCGGCCCGCGTGGCGTTTCTCGACACCCCCTACGGCACACGCGAACCGTTCCTGCCGCTGCTGAACGAGTATGCGTTGCCCGCCCTCGGCACCGCGGTGATGCTGTTGGGCGGTCTTTTCGCCGCACGTCGGTTTCTCCCCCGCTTGGATCGCGGCGAGCGGTTCCTGGCCCATCTGGCCGGACTGGCGGGGATCGTGCTGGTCTGGCTGATCCTCTCGGTCGAGTGCTACGGGTATTTCGACGCGCTGGCCGCGGTACGGCAAGGGGACCGCGTCGACTGGGGCTGGCTCGGGCAATTATCGCTGTCGGTTCTCTGGGCCGTCTTCGCCACGGTGCTCTTGGCCATCGGCTTTCGAGCCCGCGCGGCACGGATCCGCTGGCTGGCGATCGGGCTTTACGGTCTGACCGTGGTCAAAGCGTTTCTCGTCGACATGGCGGAGTTGGACGAGATCTACCGCATCCTGGCGTTCTTCGTCCTGGCGGTGCTCCTCGGCGCCGCCGCCTGGGCCTATCAACGCATCCGGCTGGAATCCGAACCCATTTCCACTGCAGAAGGTGATATCCGTGACACATCCTCGCCCGTCTGATTTCGCCGCGGCCATTTCGATGCGTCCGCATCAGTGGATCGCGATCGGCGTGGCGCTGGTAACGACCATCCTTGCGCCGCCCAGCGTCTTCGCCCTCTCCCCCGCCGCGCCGCTTCCCGGCGAACCGCTCGTCGCCTGGCCGTTCTTCCAATCGGTACTGCCGCCCGACCGGACACCTGCGAGCGATTCACCGTGGAGCGACTTCGTGCTCTCGCCCGTGGTCTTCGACAAAGCGCGGTTCGACCTTGCGGATCTGAGGCTGTACGACCGGGCCGGCCGCGAGATACCCTACGCGCTGCGAGTCCGCCGGCCCGAAGACCGGCGCGACGCCGTCCAGGCCAAAGTCTTCAACCGTGCCCGCGGCCCGGAAGGCTCGGCGGAGTTGTCTCTCGACCTGGGCGCCGGCAGCGCGGAGCACAACGAGATCGAAATCCAAATGCCTGCCGTGGATTTCCGCCGGCGGAGTGTTCTGGAAGGAAGCGACGACGCGGATCAATGGCGTGAGCTTGCCGCGGACAACCTGCTCCGTTTTCAGGCCGAAAAAGGGCTGTTCCAGGACGTCAGCCTTACTTATCCACCGAGCCGGTTCCGCTATCTGCGGCTGCGGGTCTATCAGGATCCCTTGACCGACAAGGATCCTCCGCAGGTCGACGGAGCCGCCGTATACCGCACCGTCACGATGCCGGGGGAAATGCTGACGCTGCCGGGCGCGCTGGGGCCGAGGGAAGCCACGCGAGCCAGTAGCGCGCCCGCCTCGGCATGGATCATCGAGTTGGGCGGTGAAAACGTGCCCGTGGAGCAGATCGCCGTGGAAATCGACGATGACGACTTTGTTCGCGACTACCACATCGAGGCAGCCGGGCCGGAAGGCTCACGAGAACCATTCCGGCAGATCCACGCCGGCACTTGGCGGCGGCGCGCCGGCGAGGAGAGAAGACCTTTGAAGGCCGAGCATTCGGAGGTCCGGGCGGCGAGGCTTCGTCTGGTCGTAATCGATCACGGCAACCCGCCGCTCGACGTTCGTTCCGTGAGCTTCAGCGCGCCGGTCCGCCAAGTGGTGTTTGCGCAGCCGGAGGAGCCCGCGGCCGGCTATCGGTTGTACTACGGCAACCGGGACGCTCGTGCCCCCTTCTACGATTTCGCACGGAACTTGCCCGAGGTTCTCGAACCGCCTCCCGTTCGCGCCCAACTCGAAGATCCTCAGCCCAATCCGGCCTATCTGCCCAAACCGCTGCCGCTGACGGAACGATGGCCGTGGCTGATCTATGCGGTGCTGGGTTCGGTGAGCCTGGTGTTGGCGGGCGTCGTCCTCCGGGTCGCGCGCCGAGCGATCGCGGTGTACGATGCGCAGGATTCCCAGCAGCCCGCGTGCTGCGGTCAAGTCAAATGACTGCGGAACTTGGCGCTGAGCAACGGCGACCCAGTCAGTTCAGTTCTCACTTGCCTCTTCCGCCAACCGCTTGGAAAGACCTTTCCATGCCTGCATCGACCGGACGAGATTGTCCCTCTTGTCGCCCGGAATCGCATAGCATTGCAGGCCGATAGGACCGGTGTAGCCCAGTCGTTTCAAGATCTTCAAAAGACCGTAGACATCGAACGTGCCGCGGTCGAGCGTCTGAATGATGCGGTCCCAATTCCCCTCGGGGTCGGCGCCGTTGATGGTAACCAGAAACAACCTCGGCAGAGCCAGTTGGAGCCGTTCGTCCATCCCGGTGGGGCCATCCTGTTTGAGCCAGTGGCAAAGATTGAAGGTTACGCCGACACTTGGCCGGTCGACCTGGTCGGCGATCCGCACCGCGTCTTCCACCCGCGCCACATAGAAGCCGACGTGGGGATAGAGCGCCACTTTCACTCCGGCCTGTTCGGCCATCTCGGCCACTTCGCGGACGATCTTCACGGCTTGCCTGTCTCCGCCCGTCGAAGAGGGGGCGTGCTGCCGGCTGCGGATATAGAGCCATACGTAGGTGCCGTGCCCCTTCAGCGCCGCGATAGCGTCTTTCAGTTTCGGATCGTACTTCGGCTGGTCGGTGTCGACGTTTGCGCCGACGTAGAGGGCGTAGACCTTCAGCCCCTCATCGTCGAACGCCTTGAGCATCTCCGGAACACCCTCCACTCCGGATGGGCCGATTCCGTCGTAGCCAAGTTCTTTCAGCAAGGCGGCCTGAGATTCGGGCGTCGGGTAGGCCGGTCCTTGAACGCCGTTGCCCAAGACAAAAAAGGGATTGGTCAGTCCCTGGCCATTAGCCAAACCCGGCAAACCAAGCAAGACGGCGAGCCATGCAGCGAATCGTCGGGACATGAGGGAATCTCCTGGGCGCGGGCGGACGGGGGCAACAAACTCCGATCCTGATCTTGCGCCGGTCGGCGCCCGGTGTCAACCAGATAGTGCTTAGGACTTAGTGCTTAGGACTTAGTGCTTGCGGGACTTAGTGCTTGCGGGACTTAGTGCTTGCGGGAATTAGTGCTTGCGGGAATTAGTGCTTGCGGGAATTCGGCCCGGCGGGACCGGCCCGCGCGGGTTGACTCGCCATGCCCGCCAACCGAGAATAAGAACCAAGATCCAAACCATCACAAAGACTCCGGCACTAAGACCTAAGATCTAAGACCTAAGCTCTCGCCCCCAATCCGAAAGGGATCTTTTCATGCGACTCACGTCTCCAACTTGTGCGATCCTGCTCGCCTTTGCCGCCGCGTCGCTTGCTTTGGGCGACGGCGATCGGCTGACCCATCTCGACGAGTTCTCCGACCCCTACTACGTCGGCCTGGATACCGCAAAACTGGTCACGCCGCAGTGGATCGGCGAAGAGGGGGTCGAGGCGGCGATCATCCTCTCCATCGACGACATGCGCGATTCGGCGCCTTACGAAGCGTTTCTCCGCCCGATTCTCCAACGGCTCAAGGCGATCGACGGTCGCGCCCCGGCGAGCATCATGGCGCCGCGGGTCGATCCCGGCGATCCCCAACTGGCGAAGTGGTTTGCCGAGGGGGTGAGCGTGGAGGCTCATACGCTGGATCATCCCTGTCCATGCCTCCAGAAGAATGATTTCGCCAAGGCCAAGGCCACTTACGACGGCTGTATCGATCTGTTGACGACCATTCCGAACTACCGGCCGGTCGCCTTCCGTATGCCCTGCTGCGATTCGATGAACTCGATGAGCCCGCGTTTCTACTCCGAGGTGTTCAACAAGACTACGCCGCAAGGGAATTTCTTGCAGATGAACTCCTCGGTCTTCATGGTGTTCACCCCCAAGGATCCGAGTTTGCCGCTGGAAGCGGTGATCGACGAGGAGGGACGGCGGCGGTTCGACAAGTACGTTCCGTTGGATCGCAACTTCGTCAACTACGTCGAGGATTATCCCTACCCATACGTCGTGGCCGGGCTCTGCTGGGAGATGCCCTCGGCGATTCCCGACGACTGGCTCGGCTTCAACGCCTTCGGGCCGCACGGAGCGACGACCGTGCGCGACATGAAAGCGGCGATCGACGCCACGGTGATCAAGAAAGGCGTTTTCACGCTCACCTTTCACCCGGGGCGTTGGATCCGAAACGACCAGGTGATCGAACTCATCGACCACGCCGTCGCGCGGTACGGCGGCAAGGTGAAGTTTCTCAGCTTCCAGGACGTGCAACAGAAGCTGACGGACAACCTCTTGGCAGGCCAACCGCTCCGTGCGAAAAACGGCCAGGACAACGGCGTTCGCGTCGCCGATTTCAACGGCGACGGCTACATGGACGTCGCCATCGGCAACGAGCATCTCCGGCAGACCCGCGTTTGGTCACCGGAAAAAGGCACGTGGACCGTCAGCGACTTTCCAACGCCACTGGTGACGGTCGACCCGCGGGGCAGTCGCTCGCATGCGGGCGCGCGGTTCGGCGTGCTTCGCCAAGGCGGCATGGCGAGTCTTTTGGTTCGCAACGAGACCGTCGCGGGACTCTGGCACTTCGACGGCAGATCTTGGATTGCCGATCCGAAAGGACTCACCGGGCTTGAGGCGGACACTCCACTCTTCACCAGCCAGGGGGGCTGCGACCGCGGCGTCCGCCTGCGCGATCTCGACGGCGATGGAATCTGCGAGTTGATTGTCGGCAACGAGGCCCAGCAGGCGGTCTTTTCTCGGTCGGCCGACGCGCAGGCCTGGCGACGACTGCCACTGACGCTCCCGCCGGGCGCAACCATCGTCGATGCCCGGGGCCGCGACGCCGGCCTGAGGTTCGTCGACATCGACGGCGATCTGCGGGACGACGTCGTGTTTTCCAATGCCCAGCGCTACGACATTTGCCTTTACAGGTCGCTTGCCGAGGGGTGGTCGCGCCGGTATCTATCCGGTCAACGGGAGGAAGGCAGTCCGATTCCCATGATTGTTCGCGGTGACGGAACGAACAACGGTGCGTGGTTCAAGGGCGGCCACATGTACGTTCAGAACGAGAATACCGGCGCCGCATTGCCGAACCACGTCGATTTTCGGTCCTACACGGGGTTTTTGCGGGTGGCAAAATAGAAAGATGGGGTCCGGCCATTCCGTGGCGGGACAGATCGGGTCACGGAGCGCCCCGCCTACACTGCAGAGACACCCCTCTTTCGGTTGTATCGGTGCTATAGTGGGGCATGGGCGATGTTTTCCAGAGTGGACGAGTTGCATCCGTGGAAGGGGTAATTAGAATGATGCCCAAAGCTGCGACCGCCTTGCCTAACAACTCGATTGGCGGGGAGAGATTTGGTTGACACGGCCAGCGGGGCCAGGATAGATTGGGTATTGGAGGCCGAGTAGCTCCATCGTCTCATCGTCTTGATTGGCTCATCCGCCCAGGGTGTCCGCGGTCGCGGATCACTGAAGCTACCTCCGATAATTCGGCCTGGAATGGAGAAGGGAACTTCGCAATGGCGAGAAACGACGCCGTTTGGGGGATCGATATTGGCAATTGTTCCCTCAAGGCACTGCGGTTGCGCCCGGGCAACCAGTCGGATCAGGTGATAGCCGACGCCTTCGATTTCATCGAATATTCCAGGATCCTGACTCAGCCCGGCGCCGAACCCGCCGAATTGATTCGCGATGCCCTGAAGCAATTCCTCTCGCGGAATTCCGTCAAGGGCGATCGGGTGGCGATCTCCGTCTCCGGCCAGAACGGATTGGCGCGTTTCATCAAGCTGCCGCCGGTGGAAGTTAAGAAGATCCCGGACATCGTCCGTTATGAAGCTCGCCAGCAAATCCCCTTCGACTTGCAGGACGTTGTGTGGGATTATCAACGGATGGGCGGGAGTTCCGAAGAGGTCGAAGGCTTCGTGCTGGAAACCGAGATCGGTCTTTTCGCCATGAAGCGAGACCAGGTCTTTCGGGCGTTGAGCCCATTCGACGACGCGGGCATTCCGGTCGATGTCGTGCAACTTACCCCCTTGGCCCTCTTCAACTATGTCGCTTTCGATCAACTCGGCAGAGCGAAGGCGTCCGACGATTTCGATCCCGACGACCAGCCGCCTTCGGTGGTCGTTCTCTCGCTGGGAACCGACGCCACGGACCTGGTCGTCACCAACGGTTTCCGCGTCTGGCAGCGGAGTATCCCGATCGGCGGCAATCATTTCACCAAGGCGCTCACCAAGGAGCTGAAGCTCACCTTTGCCAAGGCCGAGCATCTGAAACGCAACGCAACGGCCGCCGAAGATCCGAAGGCCGTCTTCCAGGCGATGCGGCCGGTGTTCAGCGATCTGTTGACGGAGGTGCAGCGGTCGATCGGGTATTTCGGCAGCATCGATCGCTCGGCGAAGATCGAGCGGGTGGTCGCCCTGGGCAACGCCATGAAACTTCCCGGGCTGCGGCGCTACCTTTCCCAGAGCCTGGGGTTCGATGTGTCGCGGATCGACTCGTTCGACGGGCTCAACGGCCCGGAGGTTCTCAATGCCCCGGCCTTCCAGGAGAATCAGCTCTCTTTCGGCGTTGCCTATGGACTGGCCTTGCAGGGGCTCAACAAGGGTGTGTTGGCGACGAATCTCCTGCCCAAGGAGATCGTCAAAGACCGGATGATCCGCGAGAAGAAGCCGTGGGCTCTGGCGGCCGCGGCGATTCTGCTGCTGGCGTTCACGATCAGTTTTTTGAGCCACTCCATGGCGCTGTCGTCCGTTGCGGAGAGCATCTTTGGCCAGGGAGAGAAAGCCGCGGCGGACGTGTCGGCCGAGGCGTCGCGGCTCAGCGGAGAGGCATCGTCCGCCCGTGGCGAATTCGAGGGCACCGACGCCATCGGCCAGAACCTGGTGAGCAATGTGGAGGGTCGGATTCTCTGGCTCGAATTGCTTCGTGCGGTGAATGAGTGCCTGCCCTCGGACCCGGCCAATCAGCGCCCCAAGGAAATCGAGCTTCGCAACGAGTTGCACGTCGTCAATCTCGAGTGCGAATGGACTGAAAACCTGGAGAACTGGTTTGGGCTGATGAAACGCCAGAATTGGTATCAGTCGCTCCAGCCCCGGGCGGCCGCAGGGGCCGAAGGGGCGGAGGCCGCCGAGGAAGACCCAGGGCCTTCTGGTCCGGGATGGGTGATTCAGTTAACCGGCTATCACGACCACAACCGCGATGTGGCGGGCGGCAACCAGGGCGCCGAGTATGTGCGAAACACGCTCATCCAGAACCTGCAGTCGGGGAAGGTGATCCTGCCCACGCCTGACGGGCAAGGCGTCGAACCGGTTTCGATGAAGGAATTGGGAATCGGCTATCCCGTGCTGGTCGATCCCCGCAAGATCCGCGTCGTGCAGGCGGTGGATCCCTACGCCGAGCCGGATCCCGCCGCCGCCGGCGCTCCGGGAGCTGCGATGCCCGGGGGCGCAATGGGGATGGGCATGGGGATGGCGGGAATGCCCGGAGAAATGGGCGGAATGGGCGCCAATCGAGGCAAGACGATCACCTTGCGGCGCTTCGATTTCGTCGTCCAATTCTGCTGGCAGCCGACGCCGCCCACCGCTCGCCATGAGAAGCTGGAGGAACCGGCCGGCGAAGAACAGCCCGCATCGGAAGAAACTCCCGCACCGGAAAAGACCGCTCAAAACCAGCCCTGATCCGCACGCCGATCGGTGAAAGGAATACAGTCATGGATCAAGTCAAAGTCGCGATGGCCATTCTCAAGAAGCACCATTTCTGGGTGCTGGTGGTGCTCGTCGTGCTGGTCGGCGGGGCGGTATGGGCCATGGCCTCGTCGGAGTTAGCCAAGCAATACGAAACTCGCAAGGCCGACATCGAAGGCAATTTGAAATCGGTCCAAGGCATCCCCGCCAATCCGCCCAATCAAAAGGTGGTCGATGCGATCAAGCAGCGGCACGGGCTGCTGAAAGAAGAGGTGCTCCAGGCCTGGGAAGTGCTTTACAAGGAGCAGAAGAAGAACAACCCCTGGCCCCAGGAATTGGGCGAGGAATTCCTGATGGTAATCAATTCACTCGGCCCCAATGACGATATCCCCCAAAAGTACCGGGAGACCTATCTCAACTTTATTTCCAATCACTTTGATTCGCTCGACGACATCATCGACCGCCGCAAACCCAAGAATGATCCCCGTGTGGCCGGAGCGGGCCGGCCTGGGATGGATCCGATGATGACGGGCCCGGGGATGGGCGAGATGGGCGGCGTGGGCGGCGAGACGGAGATGGTCGGAAAGACGTTTTGGGACGACGCCGAGCGGGTGAAAGCGGGGTTCATGTGGTCCCAACGCCCCGAAACCATCCTGGTCCGCACCGCCCAGGAGGATCTCTGGGTCTACGAAGCGCTGTTGCGGATCATCCGAAACACCAATGCCGGCGCCAGCCATCACTACAACGCCGCCGTGAAGGCGATCGTCGAACTTCAGATCGGCAAGGCCGCCGCTATGGCGTTTCAGCAGTCGGCCAACCGCCTGAAGGTCTCCGCCGCTCAGGCCGGCGGTATGAGTGGAATGCCCGGCATGGAAGGCATGGATATGGGCATGGGTGGCATGCCTGCCGGCATGGAAGCAGGGATGATGGATCCTGGCATGGGCGCCGACATGGGGATGTCGGCCGATCCGATGGGTGGCATGGGGGGCGGCGGTGGCGATGCGGCGCCGGAAGAACGGCTTCGAACTTCGCTTTACAATGGCCGCTATGTGGATGATAAAGGCAAGCCCTTGATGGCCGGCAGTGAGTCGCCTTTTGCCGAGTTCAAAATGATGCCCATCCGCATGGCACTGGTAATCGACCAGCGGAAGATCCCGAAACTACTCGTCGAGTGCGCCAATTCCAGTATGCCGGTGGAGGTCCACCGGGTAACGTTGAATCCCGGCCGGCATGCCTCGATCAACATCTCCGGCATGGGCGGTGGGGCGGGCGAGATGGGCGGCGGTTTCGGCGGGGCCACGCCCGGCATGGACCCGATGATGGGCGGCATGGGGGCTGGCGGTGCGGGCATGGGCATGGGCATGGGCATGGGTGACGTGGGCGGTATGAATCCCGGCGGTATGAATCCCGGCGGCATGGAATCGGGCGGCTACGGAGGCGGCGCGATGGGCATGGGAACCAGTTTCGGCAACCGCAGTTATGGGAGATTCGACCTGCCCATCGAAGTCGAGGGCGTTATTTACATTTTCAATCCTCCGGACCGTGCCAAGCTGGGAACGGGGTCGGCAGGAGACGAATCGGCCGCGTCTGGGGCGGCGCCGAGTGCTACGCCTGCTCCGCAACCCACGGGTCCGGCGACGACGGTAACCGCGACTCCGCCTGCAGAGTCCACCACGACGACGGCGCCGGCCGATGCCACCGCGCCGCCGGCCGGCGCGGCCGCGCCGGCAACGGCGCCTCCGGAAGGCGCAGCACCGGCAGCAGCAGCGCCACCGGCAGCAGCAGCGCCACCGGCAGCAGCAGCGCCACCGGCAGGCACACCGGCGCCGCCGGCAGCGGCGCCAGCGCCAGGCACACCCGCGCCGCCGGCAGCAGGCGCGACGCCACCAGCCAACGGATGAGGATTGTCGATTGCGGGCTGGTCCCCGTTCCGCGGACCAGCCGTACGTCAATAGAGCAGGAGGAACAACAAGATGGCCAAGATCGGTTTTAACGCCGGCGCGATCAAGAGCTTGTTCACGAAGAACGTGGAGAAGCTGCTCTTCGTGGGTGTGATGTTCGTCTTCCTGCTTTTCGTCTACAGCGCGATAGGGCGCGAAAAGATCGACATCACGCCCGAAGCTCTCACGTCGGCCGTCGAAGACGCCAAGCAGAAGATCGCCAGCACCGAAGCCACCGGCATCGACGAAGAACTGCCGATCAAAAACTATCCCGAGTTGGCGATGGGCATACGCCGGGAGATCGACGACAAGTTCTACCAACATTCCATCCGCTGGGATCGTCCACCTTTCGAACGCGGAGAGACGTTGCGCAGGCAGCCGGAGATCTATCCGGTGCGCGAGGTGCGGGGAACGCCGGGATACGGGTCGTCCGGGCCTGCCGGCATGGGCATGACGCCGGGGATGGAGATGATGCCCGGGATGCCGGGTATGCCGATGGGCGGCGCCGCCGCGCCCCAACAAGCCCTCGGACGCCGCTGGGTAGTGCTCACCGGATTAGTGGACGTGGCCAAGCAAATCGAGGCGTTCAAGGAGGCTCTTCCCAGCATGTCGATTCCCGGACGCACCCAGCCCGGCGGCATGGCTGGCGCGGAGGGGATGATGCCCGGAAACGTAGGGGGAATGCCCGGCGGACCGGCAAGCCCCGACGATCCCAACTGGATCTACGTGAGAGTGGAGCGGGCCGAAATGAGCAATACCGGCGCCGGGCAATTGACTTGGCAGTTGCTCAATACCCGTGAACAGCGGCAGAAGGTGGGCAACGTCCAATATGGCGGGGACATGTCGCCGGGCATGGGTATGGGAATGGAAGGGGCGATGGGCGGCGGGTCGGATGTGATTGAGTCGAAATATGCCGTCAGTCCTTGGGTGACGTTCCCTCTCCCGTCACTGCACAATTACACATGGGGCGCTGAAGCTGCCCACCTCCCCGACATTCCTTTGCGTCCGAAGCAAACGGCGATGATGGGCCCCGAGGGCATGCTCCCCGGCGGTGTCGATCCGGCACGGAAACCGACCGACATACCCGACGATCCGTTAGCGGCCGGCACGCCCGGGATGCCCGGCATGGGTATGCCGGGAATGGAGGCGGGAATGACGCCGGGAATGGAGGGGATGATGCCCGGAATGATGCCGGGAATGGAGGGGATGGGAATGCCGGGGATGCCCGTCAAGAAGGCGGACGTGGGGCTGTTCCGTTTCCTCGACTTCACCGTCGATCCGGGCAAGCATTATCGCTATCGGGTCAAGCTCGTGCTGGCCAACCCCAATTACGGGCTCAGTGTGCGGTATATCGAGACGCCGGAATTGGCCAAGGAACGCTGGATCGAGACGGACTGGAGCGAACCGACGGATACGGTGTCCGTGCCGCGCGATTCGCGTTTGTTGGTCGGCGAAGTGAAGAGTTCGCGCTATGTGACAATCGAACCGTCGACCAGCCTGATGCTCATTCATTTCGACGAGATGACCGGCAAGGAGTCTTCGGCCGAAAAGAGCGATCTGCTCCGCGGACAACTGGTGAACTTTGAAGTCGAGGTCGAGAAGGCGCCTGCCGCGGGCATGATGCCCGGCATGATGCCCGGCATGGAAGGGATGGCGGCCGATCCGATGATGGATCCCATGGCGATGGAAGGAGCGGGCGCCCCGGCCAGACGGCCTCCGAGACGTCGGCAGCCGGAAAAGGAAGAAGAAAAAGAGTTCGTCGAGTACCGCACCGGACATGTCGTGTTGGACATGGCCGGAGGCAACCGTCTGCCCGGTAGCGACCGCGCTTTGACGGAGCCATCGAAGCTGTTGCTGCTGGATCCGGACGGGAATCTCGTTATCCGCACGGAACTCGACGACAGTAAAGAGTTCAAGAAGTATCACAAAGAGGAGGCGCCCAAGACCAAAGCTCCGGCGATGTCGCCCGAGGAGATGATGGGAATGCCTCCCGAAATGGTCCAACCGCGACGACGCGGCCGTTAGGCCCGGATCGGACTCCGCCCCACGCAACCCGCGGCGCCCAAATAGGCGCCCGCGGGTTTTTTCTTCAACCACCCGCCAGAACATCAAGCAGCCCGGCTGCTACCATTGGGCAACGGCCAGGCGCTGCGGGAATCGAATTGGCCGGCAGCCGGGCTGATCTGCTTCTTGAATAGGTCTGCCAGGAAAACCGCACGCTCCTGGCTATGCGCTGCAAGACGCGGAACAGAGAAGGAACCGGTACTCCGGACAGAAGTACCGGTGCCTCTTCTCTGTTCACGGGTTTCCCGAGCCATGCGAGGTCGCCGGACCATCGGCAGGCGCAGGGATGCACTGGCTGACGACATCCCAACGGACCCGTTATGCACCGTTTTTACCCACAAGAAACCCGGAAGAACCAAACTCAGACGGTTCCTTCTATGTCAGGCTGGAAAGCCTGACGTATTTCCCGTAGACGGCCGACCCGTTCTTGGGTGCTCTTCTGCCCCGCCTTTGTCCGACGACGGAGTGTCCGGGCGATATTGCTCCCATTCGAACGAATGGCTCTTGCACTCGGGGGCGATTCGGGGCATGATTCCGCCGCGCCGATGTGGAGCCTGCGCGCCGGGGCGACGCTGAGGCCGGACGCTGGCGACGAGAAACTTCCACAAAATGGAAAATCCGCCCGAAGTGGCCTTGACCGGTTCGCCCCCGACGAGTATTTATCCCGCTCTCATCTGCCAAAGTCCAGGAACACGGTCCGTGATGCCCGTGGTGGCCCGTGTTCCGTAGGCAGGGATATTCTGTTCAAACCACCAGGGAATGCTGCGAGTCCCGAAAGGAGAATCGTGTTGAAACCGACCGCCAGAATCCTCACCGGCCTGATCGCAGTCGCGCTGGGTTCATGCGTGGCCATTGCTTGGGCGCAAGCCCCTGCCGGCCATAACACCTCGCAAGTCGCTCCAGCGGCGGGCCGCCCGGCCGCCAACGGCGACGATCAGACCCGTCGTCTCTCGGACGACTTGCTCGTGCGAGCCCGCCAAGCGATGGCCGAAAACGACACGGACGCCGCCGGCTCCTTGATTACCCAGGCCGAGTCCTTGGAAGTCGAGTACAGCCCGATGTACTTCGGCGACACCCCCAGGAAAGCTCGCAGGGATCTCCAACGGCAAATGCAAGCAGGAGGACGCACGCCGGTCGCTCAATTGTTCGCACCGGCCGCCAGTCCGCAACCGACCGACCCGTTTGCCGGCCGTGCGGTTTCCGGCAACGCCGCCGACCTGCAGCGGAAGAGCGGACAGCCGGCCGGACCGGGCGTTACGCCCTTGCCTCCGACCGGCCAGGTAACGCAAATCCCACCGGCCTCCGCCGGGAACAACCCAGCCTCTTCACCCAGTTCCGCCTTGCAGAACCCCAACGGCGACCGAGCCACGGCAGGCCAGTTGCTGCTGGAGGCACGAAGGTCGCTGGCGTTGGGGGATGTGCGGCGTGCCGGCGGAATGGTCCAGCAGGCCAGATCGCTCAATGTTGCCTTTGGTCCGGCCGATGACACGCCGGATCGAGTCGACGCCCAAATCGTCAAATACGCTAATCTTAAGGCCGAGGAGCCGCAGCGCGGCAATACCGAAGGCTACCGTCGCCAGTTCGCTCGACTGTTGATGGAGCAGGCGGAGGGCCTCATGCGTTGGCAGGACTTCGGCGAAGCGGAACGACTGGCTATGGAAGCCGCTCGGCAAGGGGTAACCTACAGCCCCTTCGAGTCCAAGCCTCAGGATCTTCTCAGTCGGATTGCCGCCGCGCGTTCGCAAGGGCCGGCTCCGGCCGCACAGGGCGGCACGACAGTCAACACGTCGTCCGACGCGAAGCAGCGAGTCTCCGATTTGTTGCGCCAGGCACGCCTTGCCTTGGGTTCGGGAGACCATCGCCAAGCAGAGCAGTTGGCTTACGAGGCGACCGCGATCGGTGTTCCCGATTCGGCCTTCCTTGCGCGTGAGGACCGTCCCCTTCTGCTGCTCCAGGATATCGAGAGATTCCGTAGCGGCCGGCCCGCCGGAATGATCACCGGCGGACAGCAAGTGACCCCCGCCACCGGATCGTTCGAGGTGGACCGGCGGGCAAGTCAGGCTCTTTACGATCAGCAGAACGATGCCACGCGAAACGTCCAAGCCACCAGCCAGCAGCCGGCTCCGCCGCAGAACGCCGCCGGCATGACGCCCTCGATGGGCATGACTCTGTTCCAGCAGGGAGAAGCGGCGCTGAAGAACCACGACGTTCAGAAAGCGCGCGAGTTGTTCCGTCAGGCCGCCGGCTACGTACACGAGTTGGATCCGATGTCCGCCCAGCGGCTGCAGGACCACTTGCAGATCATGTCGCAGCCGGCCTCGTCCAGTCCTTCCATCGCCGACGACGCCGCGGCGCGGCAGCAGGTTCTGGCCCGGCAGGTCAATGCCGACGTGGCCATTCGAGAAGGCAACGCTCGCAAGCTCGTCGAGCGGGATCCGAAGGCCGCTCTGGCCCTGATGGAGGAAACCCGGCAGAAGGTCGACTCCGCGGGCCTGGAACCGGCGGCGAAGGAGCAACTCCTCCGCCGCGTCGATCGCACTCTGGCCGACGTCCGCAAGTATATCGAGGAGAATCGGCCGCGGATCGAATTGGAGGAGAAGAATCGGCAGGTGGTCAAGACCGTCGAGCAAGAACAGCAAACCAAGCTGGAGATTCAGCAGAAACTCGCCACCATGGTCGACGAGTACAACGGACTGATGCGCGAGCAGCGCTTTGCGGAAGCGGAGGTCGTCGCGAAGCGGGCCGCGCAGTTGGATCCGAACAATCCGCTTTCGCAGCAGTTGGTCATTACCGCAAACCTGATCCGGCGCCACATGAACAACCTCAGCGTGGCCAGCGACAAGGAGCAGGGCTTCCGGGACGCGATGGCCAGCGTCGACCAGTCCGCCGTTCCCTTTGTCGACAGCATTCCGCTGGTCTTCCCCGACGCGAAGCAATGGCAGGATCTGACCGCGCGGCGCGGGCGTTGGGCCAAGGAAGGCGGACGAAACCGCTCGGAGCGCGAATTGGAAATCGAGCAGAAGCTCAAAACGCCGGTTGCGCTTCAGTTCCAAAACGCTCCGTTGGCCACCGTGTTGGACTACCTGGCCAAGCTCTCCGAAATCAACCTTTACATCGATCCGCAGGGACTGTCTGAAGAGGGAATCACGACCGATACCCCCGTCAGCATCGATCTGCGGCAGGAAATCAAGCTCGAAAGCGCGCTGAACTTGATCCTCCACCCGCTGCACCTGAGCTACGTCATCAAGGACGAGGTGCTCAAGGTTACCAGCGAACAGATGCGCGACGGAGAGGTGTATACGACGACCTACACTGTCGCCGACCTGGTGATACCCATTCCCAACTTCGTTCCCAGTTCGCGGATGGGACTCGCCGGCGCGTATCACGACGCCATGGGCAACGCCGGCTTCAACAACAACGGGCCGTTCGGGCCTGGCGGCGGCTCGCCGATGGCGGTCGTGGCCAGCCGCGGCGGCGGGCAGACCAGCGGATCGATCAACCCCGCGGTCATGGCCCAGATGTCGGGCGGAATGCCCGGCGGGATGCCGACCAACATGCCGATCGGCCCTGGCCCCGGCGGCCTGGGCGGCGGAGCGATGGCCGACTTTGAGAGCCTGATCGAGCTGATCACCACGACCATCGCCCCCACCACTTGGGACGAAGTCGGCGGTCCAGGCTCGATCGCCCCCTTCGAGACCAACCTTAGCCTGGTGATCAGCCAGACGCAGGAGGTTCACGAGGAGATCGCCGATCTGTTGGAGCAACTGCGGCGGATGCAGGACTTGCAGGTCACCATCGAAGTCCGCTTCATCACGCTCAACGACAACTTCTTCGAGCGGATCGGCGTCGACTTCGACTTCGACATTGACGACGACATCGACCGGCCCTACCAGGTCTGGGGCCGTCCCGATCAGGGCGGGACCGACGACGACGGCGGCGGCGGTGATGGCGGCGGCGGTGGTGGTGATGATGATGAAAACAGCAGCTTCGTCAGTCCGCCGTTCCCGCGAACCGTGGCGGTGGCTCGCGACATCCAAGACCGCGACGGCGGCGAAAGTGTCACCGTCGGTCTCACGTCGCCGGACCTCTTCTCCGCCGACCTCGACATTCCGTTCCGGCAGAACAGCTTCGGGCTGGCCGTGCCGCAATTCGGCGGTTTCGACGCGGCGGCCGGGGCTTCGCTCGGCTTCGCCATCCTCAGCGATATCGAGGCGTTCTTCTTCATCGAAGCCGCCCAGGGCGATCGCCGCACCAATGTGCTGCAGGCGCCGAAGGTGACGCTGTTCAACGGCCAGCAGGCCTATGTCTCCGACACGTCGCAGAGCCCGTTCGTGATCAGTGTTATCCCGGTCGTCGGTGATTTTGCCGCCGCGCAACAGCCGGTGATCGTGGTTCTCTCCGAGGGGACGTTCCTCACCGTTCAGGCGGTGGTTTCCGAGGACCGCCGATTCGTGCGGCTGACGGTCGTGCCGTTCTTCAGCAACATCGGTGAAGTGAACACGTTCACCTTCACCGGCTCCGAGACGACGACCGAAGACACGTCCGAAGAAGGCGTGCAGGACGATCCCAACGACAACTCGAAGAAGGCCAGCAAGAAACAGACCGTGCGGCAAGGCACGACGGTGCAGTTGCCGACGTTCTCCTTCGTCACCGTGACCACGACGGTGAGTGTGCCGGACGGCGGCACGGTGCTCTTGGGCGGCATCAAGCGATTGTCGGAAGGCCGCAACGAGTTCGGGGTGCCGCTGCTGAGCAAGATCCCCTATATCAACCGGCTGTTCCGCAACGTCGGCATCGGCCGGGAAACCCAAAGCCTGATGATGATGGTCACCCCACGCATCATCATCCAGGAAGAGGAAGAAGAGCGGTTGGGCATCCTGCCGTAGCCGATTCGACCGGGAAACAAGAACCCCAGCGGGGCCGCTTCGGACTACTGAGCCCGAAGCGGCCCCCGCCCTATTCTCAACTATCCACTCAGCGATATGAATATGAACCCGCGAACCTGTGTTCTCTCTGGCGGGATACTTGGCGCCGTGGGCGTTGCCGCGGGAGCCTTGGGAGCGCACGCCCTGGAAGTCCGGCTTTCCACCGAGCAGTTGGAAACCTACCAGGTCGCCGTCCGCTACCAGGTTTTTCACGCCTTGGCGCTGGTGCTGACCGGAACGCTACTGGCGCAACACCCATTGAAGGCGGGACGAATCGCCGCCTGGGCGTTTCTCATCGGCATCCTCTTGTTCTCGGGATGCCTTTACGGCTGGCTCTTCAGCCAGTGGCGGCCGCTGGTCCACGTCGTGCCCATCGGCGGCATCGCGCTGATCGTCGGATGGATCGCCCTGGCAATCGCCGGTTGGTCGCTGCCGGCCCGCTGACGCAGTAGGTTCCGCTTGCCGAGCGGAACCCGTCTGGCAAGGTTCCGCTCGGCAAGCGGAACCTACCACGCGGCGTCCTCCACGGCCGTTGTTGCTACGCGATCACGGGCAGTTCGGCCAGGGCGTCGTCGATCTTCGACTGCGGGAATTCGAAGTCGTCGAGTTCGCCGCTCAAGAACTTGTCGTAGGAAGCCATGTCGCAGAGACCGTGGCCGCTGAAGTTGAAGAGGATGCACTTCTCTTCGCCCGTCTCCCGGCACCGCACCGCTTCGTTGACGGCGGCGCGGATCGCGTGCGAGGTTTCCGGCGCGGGGATGATCCCCTCGGTTCTGGCGAAAAGCTGGGCGGCCTCGAAGCACTCGATCTGGTGGAAGGCGACCGGCTCGATAATGCCAAGCTTCACGGCCAGGCTGACCGTGGGCGCCATGCCGTGATAGCGCAGTCCGCCGGCGTGGATCCCCGGGGGCACGAAACTGTGGCCCAAGGTGAACATCTTGATCAGCGGCGTGAGCTTTGTCGTATCGCCGAAGTCATAGCGGTATTGGCCCCGGCTCATCGTCGGGCAAGCCCGCGGTTCGGAGGCGACAAAACGGATGTCTTTTCCTTGGAGCTTGTCGGGAATGAAGGGGAAGGCCAGCCCGGCGAAATTGCTGCCGCCGCCGACGCAGCCGACGATCACGTTGGGACTGTCGCCGGCGATTTCCATCTGCTTCTTTGCTTCCAGCCCGATGATGCTCTGGTGCAACATCACGTGGTTGAGCACACTGCCCAGCGTATACTTGGTGTCCGGATCGATCACCGCCGCTTCCACCGCCTCGCTGATCGCGATGCCCAGACTGCCCGGGCAATCGGGATCTTGGGCGAGAATCTGGCGACCTGCCTCCGTTTCGTCGGAGGGGCTGGCGACGACTTTGCCGCCCCACATGTGCATCATCGACCGGCGATAGGGCTTCTGCTGGTAGCTGACCTTCACCATGTAGACCTTGCACTCCAGGCCGACCAGCGAGCAGGCGAAGGCCAGGGAACTCCCCCACTGCCCGGCGCCGGTTTCCGTCGATAGCCGCTTCACCCCTTCCTGCTTGTTGTACCAGGCTTGGGGAACCGCCGTGTTGGGCTTGTGGCTTCCCGGCGGGCTCTGGCTCTCGTCCTTGAAATAGATCCGGGCCGGCGTTTTCAACTCCCGCTCCAAGTTGGTCGCCCTCACCAACGGCGAGGGCCGCCAGATCCCTAAGAGGCGGCGGACCTCGTCCGGAATCGGTATCCACCGCTGTTGGCTCATTTCCTGCTCAATGAGGGCGCGGGCGAAAATCGGCTCCAGGTCGGCGGGGCCAATTGGCTGCCCCGTGCCGGGGTGCAACGGCGGGGGGAGCGGCTCCGGTAAATCGGCCAATAGGTTGTACCACTCGGTCGGCATCTCACTGGCATTGAGAAACACACGTTTGGAATCCATCATTATCCCTCGCACAATCGGCAAAAACCCACTATCCGGCCTGTTTTCACAGCCGGCCTTAACACCGGCCACACCATTTCCGCCCCGCAGCAATCCTCTAGCGTAGTCAACCGCCTGGGAGTTGTCGAGCGGCGAGGCCGTTCATAGGGGTCGGCTTGACCTTTCCCACCGTGCCGTGTCTGATAGGCTATGATGAATGAGAGGGTCGGCCAAACTTCTCTCAGAACGTCTGGCCTGGTTCAAAAGCGGGGACAGGCACGTCGCCGAACCGTGTTTTTTCACCAGCAGAAGGAATTTGACTCGGAGCCAGTCCCCGTTTTTGAACCAGGCCGAATGTCTTTTCTCTTTTTTCTGCAATAATCTCGGGTTTACGGATGCATACTCTCTGGCGGACGGCCTGCCGCAGTCTGGTTGTCACGGTCTTTCTGTGTTTCGCTCTGCCCTGGGCCGCCTCGGCGGTCGAAACCGGCGCCGCCTTCCTGGCCGCGTTGGAATCGATCACTCCGACAGAGCTTCAGTCGCACGTCGATTACCTGGCCGACGACCTCCGCGAAGGACGCGAGGCGGGAACGCGAGGCGGGCGGGAAGCAGGCGACTATCTCGCCGCTCGGCTTGAAGCATTGGGTTTCCGCCCTGCCGGCCCGGACGGCGGTTTCTACCAGCATTTCCCGCCAAATTTCCGCAACGTCTTGGCGCTGTTACCCGGCAGCGGCCCTGAGTTGGAGCGCGAGTACATCGTGCTCGGCGCCCACTACGATCACGTCGGACGCGGAACCAAACGCAACAGCCCGGGCCCGGCGGGAGAGATCCACAACGGTGCGGACGACAACGCCAGTGGCACGTCCGCCGTGTTGGAGATCCTCGAGGCGCTGTCCATGCTGCCCGAGTCGCCGCGCCGGTCGATCCTCGTCGCCTTCTGGGACGCCGAGGAGAAGGGCCTGCTCGGGTCGAAACACTGGACCGCCCATCCTACCGTGCCGCTGGAACGCATGCGTCTGTCGATCAACATGGACATGGTCGGACGGCTTCGCGACGACCGGATGATCGTGATGGGCAGTCGCACCGGCTACGGGCTGCGCCGACTCGTTTGCCGGCAGAATGTGGCGACGGACTTGCTGCTGGATTTTCCCGTTGCGGTGCTCGCCGTCTCCGACCATCATCCCTTCTTCGCGAAGGGAATTCCCGCCATCACGCTGCACACTGACGTCCACGACGACTACCATCGCCCTAGCGACGACGCCGACCGGATCAATGCCGCCGGCATGCGACGCATCGCACGGCTGATGTTCCGTCTGGTACACGATTTGGCTAACCAAGACGAGATGCCTGCTTTCCGCGAGGCTTCGCGTCAGGAGACCGACAACCATCCGCCCCTGTTGTCGGCCAAGCCGGCGGCGCCCGTCCGGTTGGGCGCCACCTGGGCGGCCGAACAGACGAGCGGTCCCGGCGTGGAACTCAAGACGGTCGCGCAACAATCGCCGGCTCAACGGGCGGGCATCCGAGCGGGGGATCGCATCGTCGAACTGGCCGGGCAGGAAATCGCCGGCGGCGACGAGTTGATCCGCACCGTGATGACCGCCGAGGAATCGGTCCAGGCGCGAGTCATTCGCGCCGGTCACGAAGAACCGGTCGCGTTGACGATTCAACTCGACGGGAGACCTTTGCGGCTGGGAGTGGCCTGGCGCGTCGACGACGCCGAACCCGGCACGGTCATTCTCTCCTACATCTTGCCCGGCTCGCCGGCGGATCTCGCAGGTCTGCAGGTCGACGACCGCGTTTATCAGGTGGCCGGCCGCGATCTGGTCGACGAAGCGGATTTCGCCGATCGGATCGCTGATCTGCCGGCGCCCCTGGAGTTGATCATCGAGCGTAAGGGCCGGATCCGCCGCGTCGTCATCGCGATGGAAGCGGCGCCGACGCGGCGCGCCGGATGACGGACCTCAAGTGACTCAGCATCGGCGAAAGAATCGGCGTTGCAAGCAGGAAGGGGTCGGGAGTCTTTTTCCGTATCGGCCTGAGACTGCGCTGGACATGCCAAGCGACGGTGAGGCCGATACGGAAAAAGACTCCCGACCCCCTTGTGTGCCAAACCTCCCCGAAGAAGTATGGCTGGCCGATTTTCGCCGTCGCCTCCGCGCCTGGTACTCCCGCCACGCCCGCGACCTGCCCTGGAGGCGGGATCGCAATCCCTACGGCGTCTGGATCAGTGAAATCATGCTCCAGCAGACTCAGGTGGCGACGGTCAAGCCGTACTTTGAGCGGTTTCTGGCGGCTTTTCCCAGGGTCGAGGACTTGGCCGAAGCGGACGAGCAGGAAGTGCTGCGGCTATGGGAAGGGTTGGGCTATTACCGCCGCGCCCGGCAATTGCACCGCGCGGCCGCGGAGATCGTCAGCCGGCACGGCGGCGAGTTTCCCCGCGATGTCGAGGCGGCACGACGGTTGCCCGGCATCGGCCGCTACACGGCGGGCGCGATCCTCTCGATCGCTTTCGACGCGCGCCAACCGATTCTCGAAGCGAACACGACCCGCCTCTTCGCCAGGCTCTTGGCCTACCGTGGATTTCCAGGCTCCAGCGAAGGCAGCCGTCGGTTGTGGTCGATGGCTGAAGCCGTCTTGCCTCGACGTGGCGTGGGAACCTTCAACCAGGCTTTGATGGAACTGGGGAGCGAGGTTTGCACCGCCCGCGCCCCCCGTTGCGATACGTGCCCGGTGGCGACGCTGTGTCGCGCTCGAGCCGAGGGGAGGGAAGCCGACATCCCGTTGCGAAAACCTCGGCCGCTGTTCGAGGTTCGCCATGAGGTGGCAGTCGTCGTTTGGCGGCGAGACAAGGTTCTGCTGTTGCGGTGCCCCGAGGGCCAGCGGTGGGCGGGACTGTGGGACTTTCCGCGTTTCCAGGTAGACTCCGAGACGCCGGCCTCGCTGGCGATGGAGATCGCGGCCAAAGTCGCCGAGCGGACCGGCGTGACCGTCCGATTGGGCGACCATCTCAAGACGATCAAACACGGCGTGACCCGCTTCCGCATCACGTTGGACTGCTACGAAGCCCACCACCTTTCCGGTCCCAACGGCAAGACCGATCTTCCCGAGACCCGCTGGCTGCGGCCGGACGAACTCACCGACTATCCCTTGTCTACCACGGGAAGAAAGCTCAGCGAGATGATCCGCTGGCATGGCTCAAATCTCGACGTTGGCAGTTAACAGAAGGTAGGTTCCGCTTGCCGAGCGGAACCTGGGCGCGGAGTTGGCGCCCTACCACCCCACCGAGTGGAAACTTCACTTAGCCGCCCAGATCCCGCTCGGCAAGCGGGATCTACTGGCTGCGATCCGTTTTTGAACCATGCCGATCCGCGCCGTCCCGACCCCTTCGTGACGAAGTTCCGGACCGTTTTTCAGCCGACTATCGCCAAGCGCCATTCGGATCGGTATCATGGTCTCCAATGTCCCCTATCCCGGATGAGATTACGGCACGTTGTCAGGGGTGAGGCGGAACTGCCCCCGGCTGAGGAGGCTGCTAGCTCATGTCGGACAATCGTTCGTGCGTCGAGCCGGTGCCCTGCGAAAACCACTTCGCGACCCTCTACGAAGAGGCACCGTTGGGCTATCAGTCGCTCGACGCCCAGGGGCGCGTGCTCCAAGTCAACCGCACCTGGCTGGAATTGCTCGGCTACGCCCGTGACGAGGTGATCGGCCGCTCGTTCGCCGATTTTCTCACGGTCGCCCAGCGGCCGTGTTTCGCGGAGCGTTTTGCCCGCTTCAAAGCGGCCGGAGAGGTCCGCGGCGTCGAATTCGAAATGGTTCGCAAGGACGGCGGCACCCTTGTGGCGAGCTTCGACGGACGGATCGCCCGCGACGAGCATGGCCGGTTCCTGCGGACCCACTGCATTTTCAGCGACGTCACCGAGCGGAAACGGGCGGAGACCGACCTGCGCAACCGCGAGAGTTTGCTCGAGAAAATCTTCGACATCCTCCCCATCGGACTCTGGTTTGTCGACAAAGACGGCAAGCTCACGCGAGGAAATCCGGCTGGGATCGCGATTTGGGGGGCCGAGCCGCGGGTCGCGCCCGCCGATTATGGCGTGTTCAAGGCCCGCCGGTTGCCGTCGGGCGAGGACATCGCGCCGAACGACTGGGCCTTGGCCCATACGATTCGCGACGGCGTAACGATCGTCGATGAGTTGCTGGAGATCGACGCCTTCGACGGCAAGAAGAAGATCATCCTCAATTCCACGGCGCCCGTCCTCGACGACGGCGGCGCGATCCAAGGAGCGATCGTCGTCAACCAGGACATCACCGAGCGGTGGAAAGCGGAGCAAGCCCTCCGTGAGTCGGCATTGCGGCAGGCGATGGCGGTTCAGGCGGGGAACGTCGGCCTGTGGGATTGGGATCTCCTGACCAATAAAGTCGTCTACTCCAGGGAGTGGAAGAGCCAAATCGGTTACGAGGCAGACGAGATATCCGATTCCTTTGAGGAGTGGCGAAGCCGAGTTCATCCCGAAGACCTCGGACCTGTCAGCAACGAAATTCAAACCTACATCGCCCAACGCCGGCCCGATTACGCCACCGAGTTCCGTTTCCGGCACAAGGACGGATCCTTCCGTTGGATTATGGCTCATGCGTCGGTCGTCACCGACGACGCGGGCCGTGCCGTCCGGGTAATGGGAGCGCATATCGATCTCACCGAACAAAAAAGGGCGGAGGCGGCGCGGCGGCAGAGCGACGAGCGCTACCGCCGCATCGTCGAGATGGCCAACGAGGGCTTTCTCGTCCTCGACGCGGACGACCGTGTCACGTTTGCCAACCGGCGCATGGCCGAGATGCTGGGGTACCCTGAAAGTGTGCTGGAGGGGCGGCCGGTCACCGATCTTGTGGCCGAGGAGGAACTGGCAGACCATCGTGCGCGGATGGAAAAGCGGCGGCAGGGATGCGACGATCCCTACGAGCGACGCCTCCGCCGCCGGGACGGCGGCATCTGCCACGCGCTGGTTTCCGCCAGCGCCATCCAC
>JAAYEH010000655.1 GCA_012728855.1 Rhodopirellula sp.
CTGTGGGTGAGTTCAAGCCGTAGACACTCGGGAACACCTAATCTCCCGTGAATCAGACAGACGCGGTACGTGGGTTTCCTGTATCGGAAAGACGGCAACCGAGAAGAGGAACCCGTACTCCGCGTTCCAGTACGGGTTCCTCTTCTCTGCTGCCGCTATCACATGACCACCAACGGTCCGCAAATCGTAACTGCCCTTTTCCAAGCACAACAGGCAACGCTCCAACAACTTAACGCCACCGCCGCGTAATAACTTTGTCAAGAACTTCACAATGTTGAAGGTTAGTAGTACAGAGAACAGAGAGGCCACAGAAATCAGAGCTTGAGACGTTTGATGCTGTCTTTCAATACTTCGACGTTGAAGTTGATCAGAAAGCCCCTCACCGCGTCCCGCTGGCGGGCCATTTCTTCCGTGTGGCTCAGAAAACACGCTTGACAGATCGCGCCGCATCGGCCATCGTGGCATTGGATAATGAACGCATGAATAGTACAGCTCTTTGGCAATCTACACCATCACCGAGAACTCCTGCCGGCCCGCCCCGGCAGGAGCCTGCCGCGCGTCTGGTAGATCCCGCTTGCCGAGCGGAACCCGGACGGAGCCGCCCATACGCACGCACGCGGTTTGGGCCGCCTTGAACACTGAAAACTGAAAACTGAAAACTGAACAGCCGCCCATACGCACGCGGTTTGCTCTTCGTCGCCTCCCAACGTTGCTCGACGCGCTCGCCGTAGCCATGCCAGCCCACCCCTTGTCCTCCCATCTTCATTTTTCAACGGCCATCTTTTAACTCCCCCCTTCTTCTAGGTTCCGTCTTTTCATCCGTACCCCCGGCTTTGCCACTTCCCGTCCGAACGCAGCAAATCACCCGCCCGCGGCTCATCCACTCACCGCAGTCGCCACAAATTCGTTCCAGGCCAACGCCGCACCGCACCATGCAACACACCCCTCAATATGGCCGCGATCATTGCACGCCTCTCGCGCTGCTCAACCTCTATGCCTGCCCCGACTTCCGGCACCGCAGTTTCCCATGCAACACCACTGCGGTGCGTTGCGTGAACCGTGCCCCAAACCTCCGACCCCGTCTTGTCGATGGCGAAACGCAAAGTTCTTCTTTGTTCCAGCAGAAGGTGGTTTCGTAGCGCGTACGCCCTCCGCGCAGCGAAAGCCTGCAACCGGGGCGATCCGCTCAGAGGCTATTTGGAAACGTGGACTGGTTCCCGTATGTTGTGTGTTGGGGGCGGAACATATACAAGATGCGGGGTGCCTGTCCCTGTTTCCGGACAGCCTCTCAGCCAGCGCGGGATGCGATGATACTCGACGCAGGCATCTCGACGATCTAGAATCGGAGTTGTATCCATAGCGAGCGGGGCACCTACTGATCCACGGCTTAAACACTACGGAGAATCCCATGTCCACTACCCGTCGCCAATTTCTCTCCACCGCCGCTGCGACTGCCGTGGCGACGCCGCACCTGCTGGCGCGAGCCGCCTCGGCCGAGCCGGCAGCGAAGTCGAAGAACGAGCGTGCGGGAATCGGCGCCATCGGCATGCGCTATCAGGGAACCGTGATTACTCTGACGGCTCAAGCCCACGGCGACGTGGTGGCAATTGCCGACGTCGATCGCCACGTTCGCGAACAGGCGCGGGCCGGCTTCGGCAGCACGCCGCGGATTTTTGAGGATTACCGCCAACTCTTGGATCGCAAGGACGTCGACACGGTTCTCATCGGGGCGCCCGATCATTGGCACGTCAAGATGGCCGTCGACGCCTGCCGCGCCGGCAAGGACGTTTACGTGGAAAAGCCGATCTCGCTAACGATCGACGAAGGCAAACTCCTTAGAAAGGTTGCCCAGGAGACGGGGCGCGTCGTCCAGGTCGGTTCCTGGCAGCGGAGCGATGCCCGCTTTCGCCTGGCCGTCGAAATGGTTCGCGCAGGCCGGATCGGAAAGCTGAAGAAGGTCGTCTGCGCCACGGGACCGAATCCGGCCGGAGGCCCGTTTCCCGAGCGCCCCGTGCCCGGCCATCTGAATTGGGATCTTTGGCTGGGCCAGGCGCCGAAGGTGCCTTACGTGGAGGAGCGCTGCCACTATACGTTCCGCTGGTGGTACGAATACGCCGGCGGCAAGGTCACCGATTGGGGTGCCCACGACATCGACATCGCGCAATGGGCCATCAATGAATACCCCGTCAAGATCACGGCCACGGGCAAACTTCCCAACATCGAGAACGGATACAACGTCTCCACCGATTTCCACGCCCTGGTCCGCTATCCCAGCGGCGTCGAACTGGAAGTGGGTGAAGTAGGCCGCTCCGGCGTGCTCTTCGAAGGGGAAACCGGCCGCTTGTTCGTCAACCGCGGAACGCTGGACGGTGTGCCGGTCGACAATCTCAAGGAGAACCCTTTCCCGCGCGAGCAGTTTCAACTCTACGCGTTTGACAATCGCCAGCGGCCCGAGCGAGTCGGCAAGCTCGACGCGATCGTCAACCACATGGGCAATTTCTTCGATTGCATCGAGACGCGGAAGACGCCCATCTCCGACTGTGAGAGCCAGCATCGCAGCGCCACGACGTGCCATCTCATCAATCTCGCCATCCGCCTCGGCCGGCCGCTGGAGTGGGATGCCGAGAAGGAGCAATTCATCGGCGATGCGGATGCGAACACCTGGCTCAGCCGGCAGCAGCGGAAAGGATTCGAGGTCGCGTGACCGATAACCAGTGGGAATCTCTGCTGAGAATCCTCGACGGCGAGCGGCTCGATCCGCCGCCTGCCGGTTTTCTCGTCGACGGGCCGTGGGTGTCCGCAATGAGCGGCATTGGCCTGATGGATTACTTCACCGATACGCAGGCATGGCTCCGAGCCAATCTCGAAGCGGTGCGGCGATTTCCCGACGTGCTTTGGATCCCGGGCTTCTGGGCGGAGTTCGGCATGATCTCCAATCCGCCCTCGTTCGGCGCAAAGTGCATCTGGCCGGAAGAGGGCTTTCCTTCCTGCGAGACGGTTCTTCGTGACGTTTCTGACGTAGACATTCTTCGCCAGCCGAACGTTCGCACCGACGGGCTGTTGCCGTTGATCATTCAGCGGCTTCGCCAGGCCCGACCGACCATCGAGGCTGCCTGGCATCGCATTCGATTTGCCTGTTCCCACGGGCCGGTCACCATTGGCTCCTATCTGCTGGGCCATACGGAGTTTTTCCTGGCCTGCCGGACCGATCCGGAAGCGGTGGCTCGACTGCTGGAGATCACCACCCGCTTCGTGATCGACTGGCTGGCCTATCAGAAAGCGGAGTTTCCTTCGATCGACGGCATTCTCGTGCTGGAAGACCTGATGGGGTTCGTCGGCGAGCGGGATTTCAAGCGTCTGATCCAGCCATGCATGACGCGGATCTTTGCGTCGTTGCCCCTCTCCGTCCGCTTCCTGCACAACGACGCGTTTGGATTGATCACGGCGCGGCACCTGACGGCCATGGGAGTGAATCTGTTCAATTTCTCCTTTGAGCACGATTTCGCGGAAATTCGCCGGTTGGCCGGCGACAAGGTCACCCTGATGGGAAACATCCCACCGCGCGATGTCCTCGGCCTGGGCAGTCCCGAGGGCGTTCGGCAGAGCGTGGCCGCCCTGCTATCGAATATACCGGATCCTCGGCGGATGATCGTATCCGCCGGCGGTTTTACGCCCGCCGGGTTCGACGCGGGCAAGATTGCCGCGTTTTGCGAGGCCGTTGGGGGCCGGCAAAATGAAGGCAATTCGGAGGGCACACGGATAGAGACACACGGATGAGAAGGTGCCAATGATGACCGACGATCTTCTGGATGGATTCAAGGGGCGGTTCGGAACGGTGCTCATCGATCCTCCCTGGCGGTTTGACAACCGGACGGGGAAAGTCGCCCCGGAACACAAGCGGCTGAGGCGATATCGGACGATGAGTTTCGAGGAAATCGCGGCTCTCCCGGTTGGCGATTTCGCGATCCCGAAATCTCACGTGTACATGTGGTGCCCGAATGCTCTGTTGATGGAAGGGCTTTCCATCATGAAGGCGTGGGGATTCAAATATAAGACGAACATTGTCTGGCTCAAGGTCCGGAAGGACGGCGGTCCGGACGGTCGCGGCGTCGGGTTCTACTTCCGCAACGTGACCGAACTCGTGCTCTTCGGTGTGAAGGGGAGTCTCCGAACGCTGCCACCGGGCCGGCGGCAGACAAACATCATCCAAACCCGAAAGCAGGAGCACTCCCGCAAACCGGATGAGCTGTACGAGATCATCGAATCGTGTAGTCCCGGTCCTTATCTGGAAATGTTCGCTCGGGATCGCCGGGAAGGCTGGACATCGTGGGGCGATGAAGTGGATACGTACCTCAACAGTCGCCCCGTGTATCCCGCTTACACCGGACTACGGTGAGAGGCTTGTGCGAGAGACGGTTGCTACGAGAAAGGCCGATAGGATGAGATTCAGCTTTTGGTTGATGGCGGCGGCCGTTCTTCAGGGCGGTGTCTGTGACGGAGAGGATCTGGCGGAGGGCTTCCGCAATCTGCCCGCTTCGGCTCGGCCGGGGGTGTACTGGTATTTCATGGACGGGAATTTGACCCGCGAAGGAATGACGGCCGACCTGGAAGCGATGAAAGCGGCGGGCATCGGGAATCTCGTCTTCCTCGAGGTCAATGTCGGCGTTCCTCGCGGTCCCATCGACTTCTTGAGCGATGCCTGGCAGGAGCTTTTCGCCCACGCCGTCAGGGAAGCCGAGCGGCTGGGAATCGAGATCACCCTGGGATCCGGCCCCGGTTGGGCCGGCAGCGGCGGCCCCTGGGTCAAACCCGAGCAGTCGATGCAGCACCTGGTGAGCAGTTCGGCAGACGTGAAAGGGCCGGCGGCTTACGACGACGTGCTGCCCCGTCCCGATCCGCGGAAGCCGTATTTCGACGGAGCGGTGACCGGCGATTTGATCCGGCAGCGCGAAGCCTTCTACGAAGATGTGGCCGTGTTGGCATTTCCTAAGCCGGAAGGAAACGAGCGTATCGCCGATGTTGACGAGAAGGCGCTCTACTACCGCGCCCCGTACACCTCGCGTCCCGGGGTGAAGCCGTATCTGCCCTCGCCGGCCGACTACAGCGTTGTCTCAGCGAAAGCGGTGATCGAGCCACGGAAAGTCGTCGATCTCAGCGCACGGTTGCAGCGGGATGGCCGTTTGCAGTGGGATGTGCCTTCCGGAGAATGGACGATCATGCGTTTCGGACGGCGCAACAACGGGGCCACCACGCGGCCGGCGCCGAAGCCGGGGCTGGGCTTCGAGTGCGACAAGTTCGACGCGGCCGCGCTCGATGCCCATTTCCATGCCTACGTCGGCAAGTTGATCGAAAAAGTCGGGCCGCGAACCGAGGGGCGCGGCTGGACCATGCTGCACATCGACAGTTGGGAGATGGGAGCACAGAACTGGACGCCCGCCTTTCGCGAAGAGTTTCGCCGCCGCCGCGGCTACGATCCTTTGCCGTATCTTCCCGCCTACACCGGGCGGATTGTCGGCAGCCTTGAAAAGAGCGAACGGTTTCTCTGGGATGTCCGCCTCACGGCCCAGGATCTCGTTCTGGAGAACCACGCCGGGCGTCTCAAAGAACTCGGCCGTCGCCACGGCTTCGCGCTCTCGATCGAGCCGTACGACATGAACCCGACCTCGGATCTCGACCTGGGGGCGATTGCCGACGTGCCGATGTGCGAGTTCTGGAGCGAGAGCTTCGGATTCGATTCGTCGTTCAGTTGTTTCGAGGCGACTTCCATCGCCCACACGCTCGGCCGGCCGGTCGTCGCCGCGGAGGCATTCACCGCCGCCAGCAGCGAGGCGTGGAAACTTTATCCGGCGGCGATCAAGAACCAGGGCGATTGGGCCTTCGCCACAGGAATCAACCGCTTTGTTTACCACACGTTCGCCCACAAACCCCAAGGCCGGCGGCCGGGGATGACCATGGGACCGTATGGCGTCCACTGGGACCGCGGGCAGACGTGGTGGCCGATGGCTGCCGCCTATCATCGCTATGTCACGCGCTGCCAGTTCCTGCTGCGGCAAGGGCATACGGTTGCCGACGTCTGCTATTTGGCCGCCGAAGGAGCGCCGCACGTCTTCCGTCCTCCGGCGTCCGCCTTGCAGGGAAGCGGCAGCACCCGCGACCGCCGCGGCTACAACTTCGACGGATGCTCGCCCAGCGCGTTGATCGCCAACGCCGCCGTGGAAGAGGGCCATGTTGTCTTCCCGGGCGGCGCCAAATACCGGCTGCTGGTGCTGCCGGCTTGCGACACGATGACGCCGGTGCTAGTCCGTAAGATCAAGGATCTGGTCGAAACGGGTGCCACAGTGGTCGGGCTTCCGCCGCGGAAATCGCCCAGCCTGGTCG
Organism: Rhodopirellula sp.; assembly: GCA_012728855.1. Lineage (GTDB taxonomy): Bacteria > Planctomycetota > Planctomycetia > Pirellulales > Thermoguttaceae > JABWBD01. Next base: position 6,379 of record JAAYEH010000655.1, read on the forward strand.
ATTACCCGCAGTGCGACGACGAGGTGGCGGCGCTGGCCACGGCGGTTTGGGGTGGGACCGAGATGTCCGGCGAAGTCGTCCGCCGTGACGTCGGCCGCGGCCGAATTGTTCATGGAGGCGATCTCCAAATCAACCCTCTCGCCGATCGGCCGCTGCGGCCGATCGAGCGCGCAAGCTGGATTTGGCATCCGGAAGACAACGCCTCCGCCGCGGAACCCGGCAACCGCTATTTCCATCGCGTATTCACGCTCAGTCCGGGAAAGCGAATCGCCTCCGCGGGGATCGAAATCACGGCGGACAACGGTTTTCAAGCATGGATCAACGGGCGAACGGCGGTCCAGGGGCTCAATTTCCATACGATCTTTGAGGCCGACGTCGCCGCCTTCTTGAAGCCCGGCGAGAACACGGTGGCTGTGGAAGTCAGCAACGGGGGAGATTCACCCAATCCCGCCGGATTGATCGCAAGCCTTTACATCGAGTATGAGGACGGTGGTTCCGAGACCATCGGCACGGATCGGCTCTGGCGGGCCGCCCGCCAAGTCGATCCTGGCTGGCTGCTGGCCACGTCATCGACAAACCGCTGGGCCGCTGCGAAGGAACTGGGGCCGGCCGGGATGAGCCCCTGGCAGTTAAACACCAAAGTGGTTCATTTTTCGGAGTTGTATCCTCACTACACGGCTACGGCCAAACTGCTGGCCGAAGCGGGCCTGCCTCCCGACTTCGAGTCTGAAGGCCCGATCCGCTACACGCACCGCCGTGCGGGCGAAACGGACATCTATTTCGTGGCCAATCGTCAGTCCGATTCCGTCGAAACCACCTGCACGTTCCGCGTCGCTGGCAAAAGGCCAGAGCTTTGGAATCCGATCGACGGCGCAATCCGCGATTTGCCCGAGTTTTCGGAAGACGGCGGACGCACCGTCGTGCCGATGTGTTTCGAGCCTCATCAAAGTTTCTTCGTCGTGTTTCGCCCGGAGACCGGCGGCCGACCACGGGCCGCCACGGGCAAGAACTTTCCCGAGTTGCGCGAAGTGGGCAAGCTTGAAGGACCGTGGGAAGTATCGTTCGATCCGGACTTGGGCGGCCCGCGGCAGGCAACATTCGCGACACTTGAAGACTGGAGCCTGCGTCCGGAGCCCGGCATCAAGTACTACGCGGGAATCGCCACCTATCGCAGGACGTTCGATCTGCCTGAGTCACTCCGCGACGATGAATATCCGATTCTGCTCGACCTGGGCACGGTCCAGGTTATGGCCCGTGTGCGATTGAACGGACGGGATCTGGGGGTCGTTTGGTGTACACCCTGGAGCGTAGACATCACGGATGCCGTGCGGGCGGAAGGCAACCGCCTGGAGATCGAGGTGGCGAACCTCTGGCCAAACCGCCTGATCGGCGACCAACTCCTACCGCCGGACCGTCGCGTGGCGTGGACGACATTCAACCCCTACCGAGCGGATTCACCGCTGCTTCCGTCCGGGCTGCTCGGACCGGTGCGGGTGAAGACCATAGCGACTGGTGGGCGGGAATAGGCCGCGATGGGAGTGTGAATCGGCATCCGATAGGGCGCGACGACGAGTGAGTCGTGGTGCGATGCGGGAGACGACGATCGGCAAGACGCCGGATTGACGGCTCTCCCTCGACCTCTCGCCCTTCATCCCACGGCAAACCCCGTGTAATGGCGAACGTCTGCAGGATGGAACGCCAGCACAATATCTTCACGCGGAATGCCACCCGCGACGAGTTCCTCGACGACCGATCGCGACGTACCGTCGTACTGTACCCAGACTCTCCCGTCGATGATATCGATATGCACGACTGAGCCGTGGATCCGACGTTGGCCGTCCCAGCCAACGTGCATCAACTCATAGTGGTCTCGCTCGCGGTCCATAATCAGTTCGGTGTCGATTCGCCCGTGCGAAGGCCGGTACTGTGAATACTCCTCGATCAACCGGCGAACGACTTGCCGATAGGACTCTACTTTATCCATTGGACAATCCTCTCGATCTGCTCATCGAAGACAAGTATCCGCAGTTGAAGCCGAGTGACGATCAATTGACCGAATCGATCCGAGAGCAAGCCCTCGTAAACGCGATTTGCCACGGCGAGGTACAACTGACGGTCGGGCTCCGTCTCCGCTAGAACGGTTTGGTAGATATTGTACTGCCCAACCGCCTCCTCCAAATCACGCACCGGGGACGGATTCAAAAAACTCTGGACTTCTACAGCGATCTTTTCACCGCCCCGTTCCGCTGCCAGCGTGCTTCGCTCCGCGCCAAGATCAACGAACAGATCCTTGCCCCCATAGGACAGAGTTAGTGGGTCATCTGTAATCGTCCACCCGTCCGCGGTCAGGGCGTGAGCGACTACATCGTGGTAGAGATTCTTGGCTGGCATTGCGGAAATGACCGATGATAGCGATTGGGTGGTGTCGCGGAACGTCTCGATTACTTGGCCAGATTCCGCGCTCAAAAAGGCGGAACAAGCGTGCAAACCCGTCTCCAGCGGCGGAAACTCATCTTGCACACGTCGACGGATCTCTTCGTCTCTGGTGATCTCTTCGGGCGTCAGCCTGCGTCCCCGAAAAACGCGGTCGGATCGTTCCATTCTTATGTTCCTACTATGAGAATAAATAATAGTCAACTGACTATTATTCGGCAAGGCGCCTTCGCCCGGAGACTCTCGAGCGTCGAAGAGAAATCTACACGAGAAGAAAAGGGTAGCCGTGGAATCCGCCTGAATCGCCGCATCCATGCGTTGAAGCCATTCCGCGTAATGTCAACCGGAGCGAGGTGGTAGGATTCGTCTTCCGGGTAATACAGCCCGTCGCCGCGGCGGTCGGCATCCCAACGGTGCGATAACTCCCCATGACGAAAGGTGGAAAGATGATCGGTGACCACCAGCCACGTTTTTCATTCGGATGGTCGTTCACCGCGTTGCTGGCATTCGCCGGCTTTGCATGGGGCGCCGATGCGGACGTGGCGGATCTCGCGGTCAGGATCCGCGCCACGAGCGGCTTCACGGGTGGATTGATCGTCCACTTGGACTGCAACGACGGCAGGCTTACGGCCGCGCTGAAACAGAACGCTGCCGACATCGTCCACGGACTGGACGACTCCGCGGACGACGTCGCCACCGCACGCGAAACGATCCAAAGCGCCGGCTGCTACGGTCCGGTTTCCGTGGAACCCTTCAACGGCCCCCATCTGCTTTATGCCGACAATATGGTCAACCTGCTTGTCGCCGGCCCGTGCGTCGAGGTTTCCCGCGAGGAAATCCTGCGGGTGCTCTGCCCGGGCGGCCAGGCGGTTTTTCTGCCCGCGGAGCCATCACAGGGGGCCGATGGCAAACAACCGGCGCTGAGTCGGCTCACGAAGCCGTGGCCGAAAGCGCTGGACCAGTGGACTCACTTCCTGCACGACCCGAGCAACAACGCCGTTGCCCACGATAGCGAGGTTGGCCCGCCGGATCGCTTGCAGTGGAGCGCCGAGCCGTTGTGGAGCAAGGAGCACGACGTCACGCCGAGCCTCTTCGCCCTGGTTTCCGGCGGCGGACGGCTGTTCTATATCCTCAACGAAGGGCCCGTCTGCACGATCGACGAAAAGTTGCCGGACCGTTATTCGGTCGTGGCCCGCGATGCCTTCAACGGCGTCTTGCTCTGGAAACGCCCCATGAGCGACTGGTACTCGAGCCGGATCATCTGGGGCCATATTCCCGTCGACGCGCAACGGCGGCTGGTGGCGGCCGGCGACCGGATCTATGTGACTCTCAGCCTGCAAGGGCCGGTGGTGGCGTTGGATGCGGCATCCGGCGCGATCCTCCATGAGTATGCGGGCACCGAGCGCACCAGTGAAATCGTTTGCAGCGGCGGCCGATTGGCCTTGGTTACGCGGAAGACGCATGTCCTCGACGGACTGCTCGCCGGTCGCGACGGCAACCGCTTCCGCCGCGGCTACCCGGGACAACAGGAGGGCGGCGACGAGCTGCTCGTGGTCCGCGAGGACACGGGCGAATGCCTGTGGCGAAACCGGCGCCGCGCGATGCCGCTTACGCTCGCCGTCGCCGGCGACCGAGTGCTCTTCGCCGAGGAGCAAAACGTCGCGTGCCTGGATCTCGACACAGGCAAAGAACTGTGGACGGCCTCTTGTGCCGCCGCGCGAACGCTCGTCGTGCATGACAAGACGGTATTTGCCGCCAACGCCGACCCCGCCAAGGTCACCCTCACGGCCTTCGACCTGACGACCGGAGCGCGGTTGTGGAGCCGCGAGGCGGGCAGCCTGCCGAATTTCCTCTTCTTTTTCGCCTCCTTGGATGTCTTCGTCGCCCGCGACCTGGTCTGGGGCATGGCGGAGGGATTGGAGTGGAACAAAGAACCGGGAAGCGGGCACCTGCTGGGACTCGACCTGCGAACCGGCGAGGTCCGGCGGCGGATCCCGCTCGCCGGCGCGTTCACCACGGATCATCACGTTCGCTGCTACAAGGGAAAAGCGACGGAGAACTACCTGTTGTTCAACAAGCGCGGGATCGAGTTCATCGGTCTCGACCCGGATCAGCCGGCGACGCCGAACCGCTTCCAGTGGGTCCGCGGCACGTGTCGCTACGGCATTCTCCCCAGCAACGGCTTGATCTACGCTCCGCCCCATGCCTGTGTCTGTTATCCCGGAGCCAAGGTCGACGGATTCTTGGCGCTGGCGCCGGTGAGCGAGTCGAGAACCGAGAGCCAAGAGTCGACAGAGGAAGAACGTCTGAAGCGCGGCCCCGCTTACCCCGCAGGCAGCCAACCGCAGCCGTCCCAGTCCGGCCCAGAACAGACGACTCTTGACGCTTCGTCGTCCTGGCCGACCTATCGCGGCGACAACTGCCGCAGCGGCCACACGCCAACCTCGGTCCCGGCGGATCTGGCGGTCGCTTGGGAAGTGAAGCCCGGCGTGAAACTGTCGAGCCCGGTGGTGGCCGAGGGGAAAGTGCTTGCCGCCGCGGTCGATCAGTACACAATCCAAGCGTGGGATGCAAAGCACGGGGAATCGCTCCGGCGCTACACGGCCGGCGCCAGGATCGATTCACCGCCGACCGTCTATGGCGGAACCGCCATTTTCGGGTCTCACGACGGTTGGGTCTATTGCGTGAGACTTGACGATGGCCGGCTGGTGTGGCGTTTTCGGGCCGCGCCCGCCGAACGCCGTGTCGGTGGATTCGGCCGCCTCGAATCCCCCTGGCCGGTACACGGCAGCGTGCTGGTGAAGGATGGCACGGCCTGTTTTGCCGCGGGCAAGTCGTCGTTCCTCGACGGCGGTATCGCGATCTACGGCGTCGATGCCGCCACGGGTGAAATTCGCTACGAAAACTGCCTCAGCGGCCCGGATCCCCAAGCGGCGACGAGCCAGGTCACCTCGGGCCGAATGCCCGGCGCTGTACCGGATATCCTCAGCGGCGATGAAACGGGCCTTTACATGCGCCACGTCAAGCTCGACTGGCAACTATCCACGCCGCCGCCGGAGCAGTTCGACTGGGCAGTCAAAGGCGAGGGGCATCTGCTCGCCGGCTCGGGTTTCTTGGACGACACTCTCTTCAACCGCACCATCTGGCAGTATGGCATTCGCATCGACCGGAGCCAGATGCTGGTGACCGACGGCGGCGACGTCTATGGACTGCGAGTCTACGAGGGAATCTCCTGGAACTGTCCGGTACACCACGTCGGCGATGGTCACCTCATATTCCGGCAAGACGTGAGCAAGCCGGTTCCCCCGCCCAGTCCGCAAGAGAGCCGGCGATTGGGCCGTATACCGACCGAGCGCTATGCGTGGCAATCCCGGATACCACTGCGGGTATCGGCCATGCTTCTGAGCGGAAAGCCGGCCGAACGGCTTTTCGTCGCCGGCGTGCCCGATGCGGTGGCGCCGGACGATCCCCTGGCCTTCATCGAGGGTCGGCGCGGGGCGAAGCTGCTGGCGCTGGACGCCGCCACCGGCCAACAGACAGCCGAACTTTCCCTGGACGCTCCGCCGGTCTGGGACGGTCTGGCGGCGACGCACGGGCGGATTTACCTGACCACGGCGGACGGCAAACTGATCTGCCTCGCCGGGAGGTAAATCCGGCAACAGGAACCTCCTCCGCTAAGGGGTGGGTGGATTGGAGGCGAAGATGCGATTAGCATGGGTGTATTGGAACATTTTGGTACCCGGCAGGAGACTTCTGGCCGGTTAGAATGATGAGGATTCCGAGTACGCACATTTCAAAATAGTCTTCTGAGCAGACTTCGATGTCCACCGTCTTCGTTTCCTCTTTTCCCGTGGATTGGACTGCTGCCGACATGCAGGAGCACCTCGGCGGCATCGCGCTGGATCGTATCCGAATGATTCCACCTCCGGGTACGGCGACCGAAGAAGACGTTCTGGCCGTTCATGCTCGCACTGGCCGGCTCTACGAACTGGTCGACGGCACACTGGTGGAGAAGGTCATGGGGTATTGGGAATCGCGGTTGGCCGTCGTGCTGGGCTATTTCATCGAAAGCTACCTGGACACGAGGCCGCTGGGTAGCGTGGCCGGTGCAGACGGCATGCTCCGGCTGTTTCCGGGGATGGTCCGGATTCCCGACCTGTCGTTCATCCTGTGGCAGCGCTTCCCGGATCGCAAGCTTCCTCGGCAGCCGATTCCCCCAATCCCTCCTGATCTCGCCGTGGGAGTACTCTCCGAAGGGAATACGGAGCGGGAAATGCAACGGAAGCTGAGCGAGTACTTCCAGTCGGGCACTCGGCTGGTGTGGTACATCGACTCCCAACAGCGCACCGCCCGTATCTACACAACGCCGTCGCAGTGCGTCACTATCGACGAGAACGGCTTTCTCTCCGGCGGCGACCTGCTCCCCGGCTTCGAGTTGCGGCTTGGCGACCTGTTCAACCGGGCCGAAAGTGGTCGGTGAAGAACAATCTCTCCATCTTCCCAGACTTTCCACTCGCCGATTGAAACCCGAGGGTCGGTTTGCCGCGGTCCCAATCGATCGGCCCGACCGACAGAAACCATGTGTGGCCCTTGTCGTTGTTGCCATAGGTCTTGACACTCAATCGCGTGCAGCCGCTAATACGCATAAGTTCCGATGAACCGCACACGTCAAAGGAGACAACCCGATGAGTTCGAACCCGATTCGTGGCGTTTCCCAATCCCGGCGTGAATTCTTGAAGCGCTCGGCGGTCATGGCCGTAGCGGCCGCGCCCGCTTTGAGTGTCGCCCGTGCGGCCCATGCCGCGGGCAGCGATGTCATCCGGATCGGCATGATCGGCTGCGGCGGGCGATGTACCGGAGCAGCGGCCGACGCCATGACCGCCGACCCGGCGACGCGGCTGGTCGCCATGACCGACCCGTTCCTCGATCGCGTCCACGCCAAACGCGAGGCGCTGAGGAAGGCCAAGCCCGAGCAGGTCCAGGTCGACGACGACCACTGCTTCTGCGGGCTCGACGGCTACCGGAAGGTCATCGAGTCGGTGGACTACGTCCTTATTGCCTGCGCGGCCAAGTTCCATCCGATGTACGCCAAGGCCGCCGTGGAGGCCGGCAAGCACGTCTTCGTGGAAAAGCCGCACGGGATCGATCCGTGGGGCGTCAAAGTCATGCTCCAGGCCGCCGAAATCGCCAAGGAGAAGAACCTGGGCCTGTTATCAGGGCTGCAGAGCCGTTTCAGCGCGCCAATCCGCGAGACTATCCAGCGCGTGCATGACGGACAGATCGGCGACATCGTGGCCATCGAGGAGAACTACCTCCGCGGCCCCTATGGAAGCACCGTCCGCCCCAAGAATCTGCGCGAACTGGAGATCCAGGTCGGCAACCAGTACCGCTTCGCCTGGCTGTGCGGCGACGATGTGCCCCAGTCGCTGGTGCATAACCTTGACCGCGCGACCTGGGCGCTGAAAGAATCGCCCCCGGAGCGATGCCGCGGCTTGGGTGGGCGATCCGGTGTGCAGAATCTGCTGGGCGACGTATTCGACCACCACTCGGTCACCTATCAATACGCCAACGGCGTCCGCCTGTACGCCTTCTGCCGCACGACCCCTCAATGCTTCAACGAGACCTCCAGCATCTACCTGGGCACCACGGGCGTCGCCTATCCGATGGCCGGGCGGATTACGGGGCAGAAGCCGTGGAGCTTCGCCGGCCAACAGGAGCCGGCAACCGTCGTCGAGCACCGCGAGCTGCTCAAGTCGGTCCGCGCCGGCAAACCGCTCAACTGCGGCGACTACATGGCTCGCAGCACGCTGGTTGGCGTGATGGGTCAGATGTCCTGCTACAGCGGCAAGGAGGTGACCTGGGACCAGGTATGCGCGTCGGACTACTTCATCCCGCCGAAGCCCGATGCCTGCACCTGGGACATGGAGGCCCCGACCAAGGCCGACGAAAACGGTGTCTACCCCGTGTGCTTCACGCCCGGAGTGAGTCAGAACGTCTGAGTTTCCCGGATGCACGTCATGCCCGGCGTGGAGCACGGCGGTATCGGCAGAGGCGGTAACGTGCGGATCACCGGTCCTGCGAAGCCGTAGGCGGTAGCAGAATCGGGTGCATTGGCTTGTTCTGGCAGAAGTTGTCCGAACATCTCGATGTCCAGGTAGTCCTTATGCCAGCTTAGTCATGATGTTCGTGAATCTCCTAGCGCTGATCGGACGCTCGGCAAGCAACTTTCCATCGTAGATAATGCTGAACATGCCATAGGGCGTCGGAAGCTCCCTTGATTCCTTGGCGCTCCGGACGCGAACCACTTTCGGCTTCATCCCCAGGGCTCCGGACACCTCCGCAATATCCTTCACGCACTTTGGAGCCATAGGGCACTGATCAGCAGCCAGGATCGTGAGGCCCTTGTTGTACCTCTTCAATACTCGCTCTCTTTCGACGATGAAACGAGGATCAGGAGCTGCTTTCTTGAACTTCTTGACGAGCAGCTCGTAGGGTGGGCTGCTCTCCACCGAGACAAAACCCGCCCTGATGAACAAACCGCTTCCGGCCATGAAGCTACCTGAACTTGTGACAACTGCGACCCCTCGGCACTTGCTCTTCTTTGCGTCCCTCAGACAACTATCGAGCAAGAGAGCGCCGAGTCCTTTCCCCTGGTGCTTGCCATTGACCATCAAGCAATGGATGACAAGGTAACCCTCCGCCTCGACGGGTCTCCACGCATGATTGCCAAGGGCATACTCGATCATCCCGATATCACCGAATTCGCGTGAGCGGAGCACCTTGAACCTCAGGCCCTCCGCGTAGCGATTCTTGAGCCAATCCGACTTGCGACGATGTCCCTCGTTCTTGCCGCTCTTGTAGCCGCAGAAGCCGCAACCGGCGATGTTGTCGGCATTGGTGTCGACGACATCATACTCTCTCATCCCGATCCTCCGTTCTGTCTTGCCAGACTGAGTTGCGGGATATCACGCAGGCGTGGCGTCGACGCAACATGAATCATGGTAACCCGTTGGTCGTTCGTCGTGTTGCTGCCAGAGTGATATCCAGTGTACTGAAGTCGCTCAGAGACTCGGCAGGCAAGGGCCATGAACGCAGCCGCCGACGGCTCTGGTTGTACTGCATTGGAACTTGTCGACAGGTGACGCTCAAGTCTGCGCACCTGCGCCCCAAATTAAGAGCCTATCCCAAAACCTCGAGGAGAAGGGGACAGGCACATTTTGCTCCGAAGACTCCGCAAAATGAGCCAGTCCCCGAGGGTTTTGGGATAGGCTCTAAGTTCGTTTCGCGACACACGGTCGTCGAAGCCGCATTCCCGAGGGCCTTGTCGGCGGACGAATCCCGAAAACTCATCTCGACAATCAAACACGCGAGACTTCATCGACCGTGACGTATTTGACACTCTCCCGGAATGGCAATCAAGGCGCCCGAAGCGGCAGCAGTCTCGCGTTTGGGTGACGGACGGTTTCACCGAACATTGCGCGCGTCTGTGGCGCACACCAAAACAGGTTCAGGAATGCCCTTCTTGCTCGCGTCGGCCCGACACGCGCCGACGCGCGGTGGGCGGTCGATCACCCTGGGTCGCCAAACCGGCTACATCCACCGAGAACATGTGGAAACTCCGCTCGGCTTGGCAGGAGATCGATGCGCCAGCGAAGATCCCGCAGGTTGGCGGCCATCGGCACTCTGCCCAGCGCCATCATTCGCACAAAGGTTACGGCGCAGGGATCGTTGCGCCCCTACCGCGAAGTGTCGACGCGGTCTCCAGGATGTTCGACACAGCCACACGGCGGCAGCCGATGATTGGATTACCTATCGGCAGATGCTACAATCTCAAGAGCACGGCCGCTTCAAACAATGGTTCGATCCACCTGGGACTCCCATGTCAAGTCAGCTCATCCCGCCGCCCGATCTCGCCCCGCCCAGCATAGCCCACCTGCCGCTGGAAAAGAGGGTGGAACTGTGGGCAGAATTGGTCGACGAAAGCGAAGCGCTGCTACGAGCCGGTCTCCGCGCGAGAATCGGCCCCGATGGGGATTGGCAGGACGCTTACCGCCAATGGTATGCCCGCCATATGGAAGAGCACGATCGTATGCTCTTTGCACTCGCCGAAAACATGAGCCGTCGGGAGGTGGGAAATGGCAAGTGAGACGGTTCGGGCCGTTCTCAATCATGTTCTGTCGGCCCTCGAGCCACCTGGATATCCGTGCGCTTTGATGGGAGGCGTTGCCCTGGCTGTGTGGAACTATCCTCGCGCCACGCGTGATGTCGATCTGTTGATCGGTATCGAAAGCGGCGAGATAGAATCGGTCGTTGAATGCCTGGAGGCGAGTGGATGCCGCCCCAAGCGATCGAACGCCGTAGTGGCTGTCGGGACACACCACTTCCTCCAGTTCCTGTACACGCCCCCGGGCGAGTTCTACGACGTACAGTTCGATCTGCTGTTGGCCGAAAGTGAGCTACAAAAGTCGGCCATCGCGCGCCGAGTGCAACGAGACGTGCCAGGTGTGAACCGGCCCGTCGACGTGATCCGCTGCGACGACCTGATATTGTTGAAGCTGCTCGCCGGCCGAATCATCGACCGCGCCGATGCTGCGATGCTGCTGCGCGAGAATTGCGATGCCATCCAGTTCAATTATCTCCATGACTGGGTGGCGCGTCTCGATCTAACCGCAGAGCTATCTGAGGTCTGGCAGGAGGCGTATCCCGATGAGGAGCCGCCGGCGGCTTCGGGGAGCGCTACCGACGGGTGATAGACCAGGGATGTTCCTTGATCAATTCCAACATTCCAACTCCCCAGCGTTCCAACACTCCCCGACCCGTCCTCTACCGGAGACGAAAATGAGCGATACCCATTTCCCCTCGATCGATGAGCCGACGCGAACGCTCTCGCGCCGTGCGTTCGTGGCGGGCTCGGCGATTACGGCGGTGTCCTTGGCCAGCGCCGCGCCGCGGGCAAGTCGCGCCGCCGACTCGGCCGCATCGCCCCGCAAAATCAAGCTGGGATTGGTCGGCTGCGGCGGACGCGGCGCTTGGATCGCCGGACTCTTCCGTGATCATGGCGGTTACGATCTCCATGCGGTGGCCGACTACTTTCCCGAGGCCGCTGCGGCCGCCGGGGATAAGTTGGGAGTCGATAAGTCGCGGCAATTCTCCGGCTTGTCCGGCTACCGCCGATTGATCGATAGCGGCGTGGAAGCGGTCGCCCTGGAAACTCCCCCGTTCTTCTTCCCCGAACACGCGAGGGCCGCGGTCGACGCCGGACTGCATGTCTACATGGCCAAGCCCGTGGCCGTCGATGTGCCGGGATGCCTGGAAGTGCAAGCGGCCGCCGCGAAGGCGACTGCCGCAAACCGCTGCTTCCTGGTCGACTACCAGATGCCGACCGATCCGCATGCCCTCGAGTGCGCCAAACGTTTCCGCGAAGGAGCCCTGGGGCGGCTGAACATCGTCAAGAGTTTCTACTACGGGGGACTATTCAGCGATCCGCCCCTGACGGCGAACGTGGAGAGTCGCTTGCGAAAGCTGGTGTGGGTGAACGACGTCGCCATCGGCGGCAGTTATCACGTCAACGCCTGTATTCATCCCGTCCAGGCCATGATGTGGGTGCTGGGCGCTGCGCCGGTCGCCGCGGTCGGCATTTCGCGGACGGCGCGCCCCGATCCTCACGGTGACAGCCACGATATGTTTGGCATCACCTACGAGTTTCCAGACGGCTTGATCTGGACGCACACCGGCCGCCATGCCTCGGGTCTTACCGGACCGGAAGATCCGCTGGCAACCTGTGAGTTTCTCGGCGACGCCTACATGAAAATCGGCTATGGCGGTCGCGCGCTCATCCGCGGCGGGCCCAAACACTATCCGGGCGGAACCATCGACAATCTCTATGCCGCGGGCGCAAGTCGCAACATCGCCGCCTTTCACAAGAATATCGTCGAGGAGCACTTTGCCAACGATACCGTGCCGATGGCCATCGCGAGCTGCCTGACGACGATCCTCGGCCGCGAAGCCTGCCTGAAAAAAGGGCATCTCACGATGGATCAACTGCTCAAGACGAACCAGCGCCTTGAAGTGAACCTCGAGGGCTTGAAGGGCTGACGCGTTGCCGGGCGACCTTCGGTCATGAGGGCCTCCGGACCGAGAGGGGCTTGTCGAAAGCATTGCTCGCCGATGACAATAACGTTTACGATCACCGCCGGGTGCCGCCCGGACAGTCAACGGAAATACCGTAACACGCGAAGGAGTTTGCTGAAAAAGGGGACTGGCTCTGCAACATCTTGCATTTGTTGACGGGTCGAACCACGATTAGTTGCAGTGCCTGTCCCCTTTTTCAGCAAACTCCAAGGGAGAATACCATGACGTCACAACAACGAGTCACTCGCCGCCGGTTTCTGGGCGCCACGGCGGCAACCGCCGGCGGCACGTGGATGGCCGGCACGGCCGGGCGTGGTTCCGCTGCCACCCCAGCCGCCTCCAACATCGCCTCGACCGATCACTTCTGGTACCGCCCGCAGCCCGAAGGGCTGTTTGTCGATTCGCAGCGCGACAACAAGGCATTTGCCTACGCCGACGGCAAGATCATGCTCTCCGAGGACAACGGCCGCACCTGGCCCTATAACGCCGCGTTTCCCCATGCTCGCCACATTGTCTTTAGCTGCATCCTGGGAAACGGAAACGTCCTGTTCAGCGCGCTGGGGAAGCTGTACCTCAGCACCGATAACCTGAAGACCTATCGCCCCATTACGGTGAAAAAAGGCGACGGCAGCGATTACCTCCCGCACACGCCCCAGAACCCGGACAACCCCGGCTGGTACTTCCACAGCCTCACGGGCGTGAACACGTGGGACGTCAACGGCAGGGAGATGCTCGTCTGGGGCAACTACTGCAACGTGATCGGCGGCGCATCGCCGGTCAATATCTACTACTCGTCCGACGGCGGCGAGACCGTGAAACTCGCCTACTCCTTCGGACAGAATCCCTATACCCGCGACAACGGCTCCGGCGGCGGAGGCAAGACCGGCGCCCTGCTGGGCGATCCCGACAATCCCGTCTTCTGCCGCCACGTACATGACGTGGCGTACAACCCGGCCGAAAATGCGTTCTATGCCTGCACGGGCGACGCCGACCGTGCGGAGGGCTACGAGTGCCACTGGCTCAGAGGCACGTACGACGCGGGCAAGGACGCCTGGCAGTGGAAGGTGCTGCTGTCCGACGCCACCAACTCGCGCTACAAATGCGGCGGCATCAACTTCGTCGACGGGCAGGTCTATTGGATCAGCGACTCCAACGGCCCCCAGCCGTACGACCGCGGAGTCTTTCGCTGCGCCCCGGCCGACATCACCAATCCCAAGGCGCACACGCGGCTCTTCAATCCGGAGGTCGAATCCGGCAACATGATTATCCAGGACGGCGTGATTCTGGCCTCGCATTGCGCGCCGGCGTCGCCGATGGCTACGGGATTCATCGTTTCTTTGGACCTGGGCAAGACCTGGGCGCAATACGATCTGAAGGAGTTCGGCCGACGGTCGCCTTGCCGCTTTCATCGCAAAAACAGCGAAGGATGGTTCCGAGTGGACCTGCGGTCGAGCTGGGTTACTCCCGCCGAGATGATGTTCATCAAGCCCAAAGACTCGCCGCGCCCGTGAGGGATACGCGAGACGTATTCGTTCCTCGATCCTTTGCACGTTACGCGTGCAGACAATCAGCAGGGGTTTTAGCCATGCCGAAGAATGGGCTGGGTGAACTCCGCCAAGACAACTCACAGTCGGCCGTAGACTCCGAATTCCGCCACCGTATCAAACATCGCTACGACATTCTCGACGGGCGTTTCCTCCAGGATGTAGTCGTGGCTGGCGCCCGCGATGTAGCCGCCGCCGGGGGCCATGATCTGCAATACCTCTCGCGTCCGCCGCCGAACGGACTCCGGTGTACCCGTGATCAGAACATGATGCGAATCAATGGCGCCGTTGAAGACAATCGCTCTGCCGTAGCGGTCTTTGAGCGCGGCCAGCTCCATGCCGCGACAGCAGGGCTGGATTGCGTGCAGTCCGTCGAGGCCGGCGGCGATCATCGCGGGAATCAACGGCTCGAAGCCGCCGCAGCAGTGGAGCTGGACTTTCAGCCGGTAGGCATGGCCCAGATCGATCAACCGTTTGAGGTACGGCAGCATGAAGCGGTCGAACTGGGCGGGACTGAGCAAGGGGCCGTTCTGGCTGCCGAAATCGTTGCCGATGAAGAATATGTCCAGCGCATCGGCGGCGGCGTCGAAAATGCGTTGACTGACCGCGGCGTAGTAGTCGACGACGTGCGCGAGCACCGCGTCGACCAACTGCGGTTCGTCATACATCTTCAAATAGAGCGTCTCCATGCCCAACAGGTCGATCGCGTCGTGCCAGAAGGGCGACCAATCGCCGCCGAGGATGGCGTATTGACCGTTCCATGCCAGGGCCTCGTCGCGAATCCGGGAAACGTCCTGGCAGTCCGGATCAGGCCACGGGTAGTCGTGAATCCGCTCGATCGCGGCGTGCGCCAACGGATGCGAGAGCGGTTGGCCGTAGCCCTGCCCGGCCCGCTCGACACCGAAGATGGTCCGCGACGTGGCGTCGGGACTGAGCGGAAACTCGGGACCGGTGTAGCGGGCGAAGACGCGACGGAAATCGTCGCCGAATCGGACGAAGACGCTCTCGCTGTCCGGCAGGTTCAACTGGCTCCGGGCCTTGGCGAGAAACTCCGGCGACGCGCCGCACCACCGCGGCACCCGATCCGGTTCTTCATGGGCAAAGGCGGTCAGGACTCGCTGGCGGGAAGTCATGGTTTCTCCGGA